>NZ_CP071794.1:1522500-1845000 GCF_017498565.1 Parasphingorhabdus cellanae | reverse complement strand
AGCAGCCATCCTTTAAAGAAAGCGTAACAGCTCACTGGTCTAAATAAGGGTTCCTGCGGCGAAGATGTAACGGGGCTAAAGATATGCACCGAAGCTTAGGGTTCGTAATTTATTACGAGCGGTAGCGGAGCGTTCCGTAAGCGGATGAAGCCGAAGGGTAACCGACGGTGGACGTATCGGAAGTGCGAATGCTGACATGAGTAGCGATAAACAGTGTGAGATGCACTGTCGCCGAAAGACCAAGGGTTCCTGCTTAAAGCTAATCTGAGCAGGGTGAGTCGGCCCCTAAGACGAGCCCGAAGGGGGTAGTCGATGGGAACACGGTTAATATTCCGTGACCTGGTGGAATGTGACGGTTCACGTGTGTTGTCTGATCTTATTGGATTGATCAGGCTTCGAAGTGGATCCAGGAAATAGCTCCACCATATAGACCGTACCCGAAACCGACACAGGTGGTCAGGTAGAGTATACCAAGGCGCTTGAGAGAAGTATTCTGAAGGAACTCGGCAAATTACCTCCGTAACTTCGGGAGAAGGAGGCCCTGCATGAAGGCAACTTTTTGCAGGGGGCACAAGCTGGGGGGTAGCGACTGTTTAGCAAAAACACAGGGCTCTGCTAAGTCGGCTTCAAGACGACGTATAGGGTCTGACGCCTGCCCGGTGCTCGAAGGTTAAGAGGAGGAGTGCAAGCTCTGAATTGAAGCCCGAGTAAACGGCGGCCGTAACTATAACGGTCCTAAGGTAGCGAAATTCCTTGTCGGGTAAGTTCCGACCTGCACGAATGGCGTAACGACTTCCCCACTGTCTCCAGAATATGCTCAGCGAAATTGAATTCTCCGTGAAGATGCGGAGTACCCGCGGTTAGACGGAAAGACCCCGTGCACCTTTACTGCAGCTTCAGAGTGGCATTAGGAAAGAATTGTGTAGAATAGGTGGGAGGCTTTGAAACTTGGGCGCCAGTCCGAGTGGAGCCATAATGTGAAATACCACCCTATTGTTTTCTGGTGTCTAACCTAGATCCGTTATCCGGATCAGGGACCCTCTGTGGCGGGTAGTTTGACTGGGGCGGTCGCCTCCTAAAGAGTAACGGAGGCGCGCGATGGTGGGCTCAGGACGGTTGGAAACCGTCTGTTAGAGTGCAATGGCATAAGCCCGCCTGACTGCGAGACTGACAAGTCGAGCAGAGACGAAAGTCGGTCATAGTGATCCGGTGGTCCCTCGTGGAAGGGCCATCGCTCAACGGATAAAAGGTACGCCGGGGATAACAGGCTGATGATTCCCAAGAGCTCATATCGACGGAATCGTTTGGCACCTCGATGTCGGCTCATCACATCCTGGGGCTGGAGCAGGTCCCAAGGGTTTGGCTGTTCGCCAATTAAAGTGGTACGTGAGCTGGGTTCAGAACGTCGCGAGACAGTTTGGTCCCTATCTGCCGTGGGCGTCGATAATTGAAAGGAGTTGACCCTAGTACGAGAGGACCGGGTTGAACATACCTCTGGTGTACCAGTCATGCCGCCAGGCGTGCCGCTGGGTAGCTATGTATGGACGGGATAACCGCTGAAAGCATCTAAGCGGGAAGCCTCCCTTAAGATAAGTTATCATAGAGTCGTGGGAGACCACCACGTTGATAGGCTGGGTGTGGAAGTGCAGTAATGCATGAAGCTAACCAGTCCTAATTACTCTATTCGCGCTTGTAGAATCCCGCCATCAACAACAATGTTGGATTAATTCAACTTGTCGTAGATGCTGGACATTATAAGCTCAGCCCACGGTAATATGTGCATGGATTTAACATGCATATCTTACCAACGATATATCGATTAAAAGACCCGTGATTACAGCTTATGCGCTTGCTTCATTGCTTGGTGGCCATAGCGTCTGTGCCCCACCCGATCCCATCTCGAACTCGGCCGTGAAACCAGATTGCGCCGATGGTACTTTGTCTTAAGGCATGGAAGAGTAGGTCGTCGCCAGGCATTGCAGCAGGCGCATGGAGATGTGGTCACGAGGAAATAACCCATTCACTTTTTCAAAAAGCGGCCTGTCCGGCAACGGGCCGGCCGCTTTTTTAGTTTTGGACGCTGTTGCAATATGGCTTCCATTGGTGGCGCGGGATGGAGCAGTCCGGTAGCTCGTCAGGCTCATAACCTGAAGGTCGTAGGTTCAAATCCTACTCCCGCAACCAACAAAAAGCCGCTAACCTAATGGGTTGGCGGCTTTTTTGTGTTTTGCTGACGGCGCAGGGCGTTGCTTAGCATATACCGGCCCGCATGACCGATATACCTCGCTTTAGCGGGTTCTGACCTGTCTCCAGCGCGCCGGATTGACACTATCGGTCACGTGCTTGTTCGATCAATTTCTCATCGATATGACCCGCTAGCGGTTCATCAGGGAGTTAACTATGACGCGTGCTGCATTGATGGTCATATTGGTCATATGTTTTGGCTTTATAGGATGCTCAGAACCAGTGGAAGCCCAATATCTTGCCTTCGAGCAAGATGGTAGGCGGGTTGAAGCGACCCTAGTTGATGGAGTGTATGAAGTCGCTCTGAAAGCAACGGAATTTAGCATTATTCCTCATCCCGATTTATTTGAGGGCGATGCGTTTGACAGTGAACTGGGGATAACCGTTGGCCGCGAAACATTGCTTCGGCCTCAGGTGCAGAAGTGCCAGAGCTTGATCGATGGCCCGCTGTTTGAGGCTTTGAATAAATACTCAGTGAGCACCGATCCGATAGCTACGCTATTTCTCGATACCCCGCCTCGCGGGGGACGATTTGGCTGGCATGGCGTTGGTGGTGAAGATCCTGGAGTAGTTGACACAGGAGCTATCACCATAAAATCTATCATTGATTTGAAAAACGATAGGACAGAAATTTTGCGCGCTGGAGAAGAAATTTTCCTTATTTCTTATGACTTTCCGCCGGCATCAATATTTTTGTCGCGCCCATGTGATCCCCCGGCTGGCACTGACACCAGCCAGGGAGTTGTGGATCCCAAACGCATGCAATTGTGGCGATTGGTATTTAAGTAAGACCGTCTCCATAAGGTCCATGGCCATCGTTTGCCATTATCCCGCCTGAACTGTTACCGGGGCTGTGCTGGCGTCAGTTGTACTGAAATAGGGTATTGAAATGGCATATGCGCCGAGGCCCAGCATGATGAGCATAGTCAGGATTGTTCCTACCATCCGCCCCTTGCCCAGCTTGCCGCCGTCCATACCAATGCCGTGAGCAACCCGACCGAGCATATAGACACCGCCAACAATCCAGAGCCATGTTTCGGAACCGCTAGCCAGTTCTATTGCTGCGAGCAGGATCAACACGATAGGCAAGCTTTCGCCATAATTGGCATGGGCACGCATCCGTCTTATGACTTTGTCATTACCGCCGTCCCCGACGCTTACTTTCTCCGACGTACGCACTTGTCCGACACGGATCATCAGCCAGATATTGACCAACGCAGCTGCACCGGCGATGGTAAGTGTAATAGGTAAAATCATGGTTCCCCCAAAAGCTTTTGAAATTATCACGCCCCTATAGAAGCACAATGCTTGCAACGCACAGGAAAATCGTTATACGCGCCCATTCGCGTGGAATAAACCAATCGAACGGGGCTAGTGATTCTCTATAAAGTTTAGAGGTTAGCTTGCTCCCAATTGGCATTTGGCTTATTACACAGTTATATAAAATTTGAAATTTAACGAACAGGCTGAGCAATGGCTGTCCCTAAACGAAAAACTACGCCGTCCAAGCGCGGTATGCGCCGTTCCCACGATGCTTTGAAAGTCGAAGCTTATCAGGAATGCTCGAATTGCGGTGAACTAAAGCGCCCACATCATATGTGTGGTTCTTGCGGTCATTATAATGGCCGTGAAGTCATGGCCGTCGATCTATAGTCTTTTTGACTTTAATCGACTAACGTCACGACTATCACACAGCTAATCAAGGGGAATAACCGGTGGGGATGAGGCCGCGAATCGCAATTGACGCGATGGGCGGCGATATCGGCGCACGCGTAATGGTCGCAGGTGCGGCCCTCGCTCGACATCGACACGAAGGTTTTCAATTCCTGTTTGTTGGCGATGAAACCCAGATTAAAGAGGCGCTAAAAAGCCACCCTAACCTCAGCGCAGCGTCCGAAATATTGCATGCTGAAGATGTTGTTTCGGCAGATGCCAAGCCCAGTCAAGCGCTGCGCGGTTCCAAGAAAACATCAATGGGTATGGCAGTCGGCGCCGTGAAGTCCGGAGACGTGAGCGCTGCGGTGAGTGCCGGCAATACTGGCGCACTTATGGCTATTTCGAAACTTGCGCTACGAACTATGCCGGGCATCGATCGGCCCGCACTGGCAGCTTTATTGCCGACGATGAAAGACAGCGATGTCGTTATGCTGGATCTCGGCGCTAATGCTGAATGTGACAGCCGCAACCTGGTGCAATTTTCTATCATGGGCGCGGCCTATAGCCGAATTATGCACGGCTTTGAGAGACCAACGGTCAAGTTGCTGAATATCGGTACGGAAGACGGTAAGGGGACTGGAGCGCTGCAAGTCGCCGCTGATGCGTTAAAAAGTTCCGACGGGCTGGCAATGGACTTTCAAGGTTTTACGGAGGCCGATAAAATATCGACAGGTGACGTGGATGTTATTGTGACCGATGGGTTTTCCGGAAATATTGCCCTGAAAGCGCTTGAAGGAACCGCCCGTTTTGTTACCGATCTTTTGAAGCGTAGTTTTTTAAGTTCTTTACGATCCAAAATCGGGTTTCTCATCTCTCGGCCTGCGACAGAGCTGCTTAAGGAGCATCTCGATCCCAACAATCATAATGGCGCTGTATTTCTTGGTCTCAACGGCGTGGTTGTAAAAAGCCATGGCAGTGCGGACGAAAAAGGCGTAGCCAATGCCGTGGAAGTGGCAGCACGGTTGGTAGAGGATAGCATTTTGGAACGTATCAGCGAAGATTTGAATAAAATCAGCAATGTGACGCCTCTGGAGGCAACCGCGAAATGAGCGCCGTGACCGCTCGCCGTGCGGTCATTAAAGGCACTGGTTCTGCTCTGCCGCGAACGAAAGTCTCAAATGCGGATCTTGCGCAAAAAGTTGATACAACCGACGAATGGATTGTTGAACGGACGGGCATAAAATTCCGTCATATTGCTGAGGATGACGAAACAACTTCAAGCTTGGCCACCGAAGCCGCACGCAGAGCGCTCGAAGCATCGGGTATGGCGGCACAGGATATTGACTTGATCGTATTGGCCACGGCTACACCTGATCAAACTTTTCCTGCGACAGCTACGACCGTACAAGATCAACTAGGCTGCAACGGCTGCGTTGCTTTTGATGTCGCTGCGGTCTGTTCCGGATTTCTATACGCTCTGTCGGTTGCCGAAAGCATGATTCGCGCAGGCAGCGCGCAAAATGCGATTGTAATCGGTGCGGAGACGTTCAGCCGTATTCTGGATTGGGAGGATCGCACAACATGCGTCCTGTTCGGTGACGGTGCTGGCGCAATTATCCTTTCGGGCGAGGAAACGGACAAAGGTGTGCTGTCCACCCGGTTGCATGCCGACGGCGAGCATAACCAATTGCTCTACGTCGATGGCGGAGCCGGGACTACCGGAACAGTCGGAAAGCTAAGGATGAAAGGTCGAGAAGTATTTCGCCATGCCGTCGTTAATCTTTCGTCCGTTTTGAAAGAGGCTTTGGATGCTGCCGGTGAAGATATGGACAATATCGACTGGGTTGTGCCTCATCAAGCCAACGCGCGGATATTGGACGCAACAGCAAAGAAACTAAAATTGGCGCCGGAAAAAGTGATCAAGACGGTTGATCAGCACGCCAACACTTCCGCGGCTTCTGTCCCCCTGGCACTTGATACAGCTGTGCGGGATGGCCGTGTTAAGGCAGGTGACCTGTTGGTCTTAGAAGCTATGGGTGGCGGGTTCACCTGGGGTGCGAGTGTCATTCGTTACTGAAAATCTAAGCATCAGAGCCATTATCTCACTCGATATAATGTAAACGACCTGTTCGTCGTCAATTTTACATCTTGGTCGAAAGAGCGTTGAGCTTTTAAACCTGCTGCTCCTAGCTGTTGCAATGGGGCAGACTAATTTAGACGATATAAGCGTTTCGTCGCAATTTTTATTCAAGGTTTTCCGTAGTTGCCAAGATCTCGGCGCGCGCAAGCCAGTTTTATTAGCTGCACTAAATGTTACAGACTTCAAGTTGCGCGATCCCCAAGCGCGTTTCGATAGCGATGCCATAACCGCATTATACCAAGCCACGGTTCACGAACTTGAACGCGACAATATCTTCCCCGACATCGGGCATGAGATGATACCGACAGGATTTTCGGACATCGGTTACACCGCGATGTTTGGTGAAACGGTTCAAGATGTAATGCAAGCGGCAGCGGCAGCTGTTGATTTTGGCACTAACCGACCGCTGCTGAGATGGGAGCAGACTGCCTCAACTTGTCGTATGGTGTGCGATCCAACTTCCAGCGCTGGGAAAGACCTTATCTTCCTTATCTTTTCAATCTTGTCGTACATCGGTGCTCAGATAACAGGCGGCGGGCTCCCGCCCATTAAGGCGGCCTATTTCAAACATCGCGAACCGAAGACTTGTGATGATTTTGGTCGCACTGAGAATCACCCCCTGCATGTCCCTTGTTTTTTCAATCAATCGCAGACTTATCTCGAGTTCTATCCGCACGTGATGCTTCTATCCAATCCTCTGCGAAACCGGATGGTGGTGGAGGCGGCTCGGGAACATTTTGACGAGTCTCAGCCCGATGAAAAGCAGGTAATGCTGCTGGCGGATCTCAGCTATAATTATCTGTTCTACCTATTGGACAAATCTGGACTTAGTTTGGACGCCGCGGCCGAAACTTTTGGCATGGCTGAACGCACCCTGCGCCGCAAACTAGTCGCAGAAGGAGCTTCTTTTCGTCAAATATTGGAACGCGTGCGCCGGGATGCCTGCCAACTCTATTTCCTGGAAGGCACAAGGTCTCTTTCCGAGATTGCCACAAAATTGGGTTATAGTGAACTGAGCGCATTTACCCGCGCCTACACCGCGTGGCATGGTCGTTCCCCAAGCCGGGACCTGGCCGCGCATATTGCGCTTGCAGCTTAATCACAAAATTCGAAAAATGGTGGGCGTAGAGAGAGTTGAACTCCCGACCCCTTCGATGTCAACGAAGTGCTCTACCACTGAGCTATACGCCCACGCTGCAGGCCGTCTAGCTAGCCCCTAGACAGGGTGCAAGACTTAATTCAATTCGCCGATACTATCCGGTTCAAATAGCCGCTGCACTTCGAGAACCAGGTCCTTAAGATGAAACGGTTTCGAAAGAATTTTTGCTTTGGGAACAGACTCGCCTGCGCGAAGGGTAACACCTGAAAAGCCGGTAATGAACATGACCTGGGTATCGGGCGAAATTTTGGCGCAATGCTGTGCCAACTCAATCCCGTCCATTTCTGGCATGACAATATCGGTCAACAGCAAGTCGAATTTCTCTGTTTCAAGATAAGGCAGTGCTGCCGTCCCGCGATCAACCGCGACAACGTCATAATTGGACTTGGTCAATGCACGGGTCAGATGTTCGCGCATTGCTTGCTCATCTTCTGCAAGAAGAATTCTGATCATCGGTTGAGTCATTCCCTATCAATATCAACTAAAAATATTATACTGCTTATGCCTAATATGGCTTTTAGGCGCAAATCTCTTAATAATTTGGTTCTGTCGGCGGTTTTTTTACGATATTGAGCATCCTAACGAGTGGAGCATCATGCCTGATCAAATCGACGATAACTTGCTGCAATCAGAGCCCTATGATGGACCTTTTTCATTCTACAACATCGATGATTTGCAATTTCCCCTCCTGATTAGCGTCCCGCATGCTGGACGGCTCTACCCAGAGGAGATTGTGGAGAATCTTGCCGTGCCAGCAACACATTTGTTGCGGTTGGAAGACCGTTATGCGGACCGTCTCGCTAGCTCGGCTATTGCCGCCGGTTTTCCCGCCATCATAGCCCGTCGACCGCGTGCTTGGGTGGATTTGAATCGCAATAGGTCGGAAATCGATACAGCTATGGTTGTCGGGCTGTCATCCTCGCAACTGCCGACACCCAGCCGAAAAGTGCGCGGCGGATTGGGCGTTGTCCCAAGCCGTTTGCACGGTATTGGCACTCTGTGGAAAAAAAAATGGGCGTGGGAAGACATAAGCAACCGATTAGAATGTGATCATGAGCCGTATCACAGCAATATCACTACGATTCTGGAGAATATGCGCCGGAAATTCGGTGGCGCTATTTTATTGGATCTACATAGTATGCCCCCGTTAGATGAAGATGATAGTGTTGATATCGTCATCGGCGACCGTTTCGGGCGTAGTGCGGGGTCGCGTTATTCAGAGCTCAGCCTTGCTTTATTTCGCCGTTCGGGCATCGCAGCGCGGCTGAATCACCCCTATGCGGGCGGCTATATCTTGGAGCGGCACAGCAAGGTGGAAGCGGACATTCATGCGCTGCAATTAGAGGTGAATCGGGCCTGTTATCTGGACGCGGCTTTGCGGGAACCGGGTGATCAAATATCTATGATGGCGGATCACATCGAGAATTTGTCAAGGCGGCTAGCGGATCAGGTTAGTGGCCAGTTTCTGCTTGCCGCGGAATGAAACAGGTACCGGTCAAGTCGAAAAAAAACCACCTCGCCAATTCGGCGAGGTGGCCAAGGTTCAGGGAGGTGGCATTCTGAGAATGCCCGTACCGGTCCAATCGGGGGAGATAGACCCGTACGACTCGTAATGTGGTCGCTTATGTAACGAGTTGCAAGACCCAATCAGGAATATTTGATCCGATTTCGTGTGATTTCCAAGTCTATGGCGCACAAGCCCTCCGGCTAGCCCCTCAAATACCAGTAGCAGCGGTGTTTTATTCCGCCGCTCTCATCGGATGATGATATTTTCTATCGGTTGATTGTATAAGATTTAAACGGTCGGAGCCTCTGTTACCTGAGGTACTTTTCCGGCCTGAACCTGTTTGGCAAAGACTTCCCGCATGATTTGCAACGAGAAAAGATGTGCATAAATCAATGGCAACATCCCGTTCTGGTTGATCTTGCGTAATTCGTCGCCGCGCATGTCGCGGAGCTTCTCTTCGTTGACCATTTGGAACCCGCGATAAACAAATGGCTTTTCGACACCTGTTTGTTGAATAGCGACTTCGCCTTCCATCAAAAGGTCCAGTTTTTTGAGCTCTTCCACAAACTGACCAGTGCGTTGGCCTGCCTGTTCAAATTGCTCACAAAATTCCAATATGCTCTTGGTTTTCTCAGAAGGTTGATCTTTATCGAACAACGGCTCGCCGTCTTTATAGTCGCCAATCGCGCCTGTAGTGGGGTCAAAGCAGAGTGACAGCTCATCGGCGTCTGGCTGTAATTTGGCGAGCATGAAGGGATAGCGGCGAACATAGGCGGGAACGTAAGCAGGTTGATTGAACCGACCATCTTCGCCCATGAAAGTATTCACGCCTTCGTTGAGGCCCATCAAGATCAACGGAACACTATTTTCGCCGACTGAAAAGACGATCGGATAATTGCGCGCTGCATTGGAAAATTCGTCAATCGTCAACGGAATCGCATGCTGTTCCTGCATGAACGATGCATCATCGAGACCTTTCACTTTCCACTTGGCATGTTCCTTGGAGTTGAGCGGAACGAGGTCCTTGTAAAACATAGGAAGAGCTTGGGCTTGAGGCGCGCTGGCCATATGGGTTCTCCGAAAATAGACTAAAATATATAAATCTGTTGCAGTCGCTTTAAGAGGCTGGCGTGTTCGACGCAAGAGGAACTAGCTTGCCCGGATTCATTATGTTTTTGGGATCAATGGCGGTCTTGATTGCGCGGAGCGTTAACATACGCGCATCACTGGATAGGCGGCCAAGCTCATCGCGTTTGGTTTGGCCGATACCATGTTCTGCCGAAATGGAGCCATTGGAGGCTATAACCAGATCATGAACCATCGGCGAGATCACCTGCGCGGATTGGGACATCCAATCTTGCGGACCGCTGGTGCCCGGAGGAGCCTTGACGTGAAAATGGACATTGCCGTCACCCATATGACCGAAGGCTGCGACCTCGGTACCGGGAAAGCGGGCTTCGATTTTCGCGCCAGCTTCGGTAATGAAATCAGCCATTTGCGCGACAGGCACACTGATATCATGCTGCAAGGCCGGTCCATCGGCGCGCTCGGCTTCCGAGATTGAATCGCGTATCTTCCAAAAGGCTTCGGCCTGACTTTCATTGGCGGCGATTGCGGCATCGCTAATCAGCCCCTTGTCCATCGCCTTGGCTAGCAGGCTTTCGGTCAGCTCGCGCGGGTCGATAGAATCGGATTGATCGCGAATAATTTCAATAAGCACATTCCAGGGCGCGGCTGGCTCAAGCGGGGCGCGGGTATCAGGAATATGGGTAAGCACAGCGTCTAGGCAGGATTTTGGGATAATTTCAAAGCCCTCCAGCGACTGGCTCTCGCGTGCGTTGAGAAACTGAAAGAGCTTATACGCCGCTTGCGGGGACGAAACACCGGCCCATGCCACGCATCGATCAATTAGGGCAGGAACGGTTTTCAGCGTTGCCGCCGTGACAATACCCAAGGTGCCTTCACCGCCGACCAGCAGCTGCTTCAGGTCATAGCCGCGATTGTCTTTTTTCAGTGGCGCCAGCCCATCGTAAATCGAGCCATCGGGCAAAACCGCTTCCAGTCCGGCGACCAGCGCCCGCATTGTACCGTGACGCAGAACTTGTGTGCCCCCCGCATTGGTCGATACCAGTCCGCCAATGGTTGCCGATCCTTTGCCGCCCAATGTCAGCGGGAATCTTTGGCCATGTTCATCCAGCGCTGCATGAAGGTTTTGCAATATGACACCAGCATCGCAAACTGTCAGCTGGCTGCCTGCCGAGATTTCCCGAATCCGGTTCATCCGGCGCAGGGACAATAAAACTGATTGTCCTTTGCTATCGGGTGTCGCGCCGCCGACCATGCCGCTATTTCCGCCTTGCGGTACCAACGCAACCGAATGGGCATGCGCAATTTTTACAATCGCCGAAACCTCCGCGGTAGACGCTGGCGAAACCAGCGCATGCGCTTTGCCAGTATAGCGCCCGCGCCAATCGGTCAGCCATGGCTGCATGTCTTCCGCGGCACGCGTAAAACCTTTTGGTCCCACGATTTCTGCCATGTTATTCAGCCAATCGGGTGTTTCCGACATGATTTGCTCCGGCTATTTTCAGGATAATTACGAATATAGATGCTTTATGTGAAAACACCAATATACCAGTGGACACGATAGTTCATCAAATGTTCAATCGGCGTTGTTATAGGCTTGGCGATGATAACTAGGGGTTTTCAGTGAGTCTTTTTCTCTATGGATCATTGCTGTTAGCCGCGCCCATTGCCGAGGAACCGCCGGCAACTGACGGTCTTTCTGATCCCGAGGGTATATTTGTAGCGCCTGTAGAGCGCCGATTTGCGCAAGTCCGCATAGAGAAAAGGGTCATTATCCGGGTGCCTCGCCGGCGTAACGTTTTCTCTTCGGCTTTGGCTGACATCAACCGCCGATCCGAGCCGCCGACCTACACACAAAAGAAGATAGGCAAATGCCTGCCGATGAATAACATCCTGGGCGTGCAAAGATTTGGCAAGCGTTACGTCGATCTGGTGACAAAAGATCGTAAGCAAATCCGTGCCCGGCTGGAAAAAAAATGCCAGGCGCGCAGTTTTTATTCCGGCTTTTATATGGAGAAATCCAGTGACGGGAAAATCTGCGCAGACCGGGACATATTGCATTCGCGCACCGGGTCGAAATGTGAGATTGACCGGTTCCGGTTGTTGGTGCCGGAATGACCGTAGGCATAGCGGCGGTTTGCTGACGAGGCCAACACGCTAGATAACTTGACAAAAGTGATGTTTGGCACCATCCCCCGATGCGGCTTTTACACGCCTGCTAATTGTGCAATATTGCACCGTTATTTTCCGGAAATATTATGAAATTTGCCGACCTCGGCCTCTCTGATGAATTGTTAAAAGCGGTAGCCGATGCAGGCTATGATGAACCGACGCCGATTCAGGCGCAGGCCATTCCGCCGGTGCTGATGATGAAGGACATTATCGGAATCGCGCAAACTGGTACCGGAAAGACGGCAAGCTTTGTCCTGCCGATGATCGACATATTGGCACATGGCCGGTCGCGCGCGCGGATGCCGCGGTCGCTGATTCTGGAACCAACCCGGGAACTGGCGGCGCAAGTTGCAGAAAATTTTGAAAAATATGGTAAGAACCATAACCTCAGCATGGCATTGCTCATCGGTGGTGTTTCGATGGGGGATCAGGTCAAGGATCTGGAAAAAGGCGTGGATGTTCTGATTGCGACGCCAGGCCGTTTGATGGACCTGTTTGAACGCGGACGCATCTTGATGTCCGGCTGTGAATTGCTGGTCATCGATGAAGCGGACCGGATGCTCGACATGGGTTTCATTCCCGATATCGAGGAAATTTGTTCGAAATTGCCGGCGACCCGGCAGACGATGCTGTTTTCGGCGACGATGCCGCCACCGATCAAGAAATTGTCCGACCAGTTTCTCAATAATCCAAAATCGGTTGAAGTTTCCAGACCGGCCACCGCCAACACCTCGATTGACCAATCGATCATCCATGTTGCTCCGAAAGCCAAGCGCAAGCTGCTCTATGGCATATTGGACAATGAGGGCGTCGACACCGCGATCATTTTTTGCAACCGCAAAACCGAAGTTCGTGACCTGTGTCAGCAGATGCGTAAAGATGGATTCGACGCCGGACAAATCCATGGCGATATGGATCAAAGCTCGCGTCTTGCGGAGCTGGAACGCTTTAAATCGGGCGAAATCAATATCTTGTGCGCGTCTGACGTCGCGGCCCGCGGGCTAGATATCAAAGGCGTCAGCCATGTCGTCAATTACGATATCCCGTGGCATCCCGATGATTATATTCACCGAATCGGCCGGACCGGTCGTGCCGGCGCAACCGGCGTTGCGATAACTTTTGTCACCAAGCGCGATGATGAGCATGTCGACAGCATCCAAAAGCTGACCGGAATGAAATTGCCGGTACGTGACAGCAAGTCGGTCAAGCCCGAGAAAAAGCAGGGCGGCAAAAAGCCCGCCCCAGAAAAGCCTGCTGCTGGCAAGCCAAAAACCGACAAGCCCAAACAACAGCGTTCTGACGATCAGGCGACGGATACAAAAAGTCGCCCGAAGAAATCTTCAAAACCACCTAAGCCGTCACCTAAGTCACAGCCCGTTGATGATGCGGATGATGATGGTTGGAACGGGCCAGTTCCAGGTTTTCTGGACGCGAAACTGGATCGTTAAGCCAAGTTTTCAAAACTGCATTTTTGCGAATTCCGCTATTGCAGCGTCAGGCTATCCAATATTTGTTGGGCCAGCGGATCGACCGCTTCGGCGCTATCGGCAGGATAAGTTACTATGGCCCTGATCATGGTGCCATCGGGTTTGCGCAATATGCGCTGGGCCGTTTTGCTACCTTCTTCGATAAAGCCAGAGGCGCGATATTCGTTTTCATTGACATAATCGCCGGTCATGCCTTCCCCGGCCTCTTCCAGCGTTTTGACTGCGGCGGTCAGATCGGCATCTTCGCGATTCTCTATCCAGCCAGCGGTTAGCGTGGCTTTTGAATCTGCGTCATTAAATACCTGGCCATTGTCATCGCTGGCGGCTTCATCAATGGCCCAGTTTTTTGGCACCATGATCGAAAAACCGCGCAGCGCATTCGCATAGCTGGTCATTTCTGCGCTATCGACAACCGGTGCGCCTTCGGCACTAGCGGCGGCCTCTTCATCGCGAATGGCTTTGCTTGCGGCATCAGCCTGTTTGGCCAGTTCATCGCTGGAAGGAACGTCGCCAACAGCTTCCTGTTTGCCGCAAGAGGACAGAAGCACAGCCGCAGTGAGGGCAATGCTAATCGAGAATGGAGATTGGATGTTTTTCATATTCGCTAGACTTAGGGAGTAGCGCGTTAAACATCAACTTAGAAGATGAAGCAATTCGCTTGCGCTGTGCAAGTGAGCGCGCGTTGACGGTGTCTCGATCAAGCGGCGTTGTCGATTCCCAGGTCGGCCAATTTGCGATAAAGAGTCGACCGACCAATGCCAAGTCGGCGCGCGACTTCGGTCATCCGGCCGCGATAATGGCCGATGGCAAGGCGAATGACGTCCGCTTCAATTTCTTCGAGCGGCCGCAAATTCCCATCTTCCTTGTAAAGCGTTATCCCAATGCCTTCGGGGCTGCTGGATAAATGCGACGGGGTGTCACCAGAATCGGCCACGAACGAAGCGATTTGCGGAAATTCATCACAAGTCAGTGCATCACGGTCGCACATGACAGCAGCGCGAAATAAAACGCTTTGCAGCTGGCGGACATTGCCCGGCCATTGATAACTGCGCAGCAGGTTCAGCGCTTCATCGGTAATGCCGAGACTGCGAAGCCCCGGCTGGTGCGCAAGCCGAGCCAGAAAATGCCGCGCAAGCGCTGGAATATCACCAGTGCGATCGCGTAGCGGCGGGATGGTGAGCTGCACGACATTCATGCTGTAATAGAGATCTTCGCGGAATCGTTCCTTGCCGACTTCCTTCTCCAACCGCCGGTTGGTCGCGGCGATGATGCGGACATCAATCTGATAGCTGTTGGGGCTGCCAAGCGGTTGAATTTCGGATGTCTTCAAAAAACGGAGCAAGCGAACCTGCGTTTCCGGCGGAATCCGGTCCACTTCATCCAGGAATATTGTACCGCCCTCCGCCTGTTGCAACAGGCCGATTTTGCGGTCAAAGGCACCGGTAAACGCGCCTTTTTCATGTCCGAACAGGATCGAATCGAGCAAGTTGCCGGTGATTGCACCGCAATTTATCTTCAGCATCGGGAGTTTGGAGCGCGGGCTCGCCGCGTGAATGGCATCGGCGATGACTTCTTTACCGACACCGCCTTCGCCTTCAATCAGAACCGGAACACGCGCCCGTGCGGCCTTGGCGGCAATGGCGAGCGCGGCCCGAAAGGCGGGTGCTGCGCCGACAATTTCTTCAAATTCCAGCGGCGCCGAAATTTTCTCGGTCAGCGGCTGAAGTTCGCCGGTTTCCTTGGAGCTTTCCACCGCTGCGGTCAGCGCCTGTAGCATTTGTTCCGGTGCAACTGGCTTGATGAGATAATCGGTTGCCCCAGCGCGAACCGCATCAACCGCTTCGGTAATCGAACCAACGGCGGTGAGCATCAATATCGGCAGGGCTGGACGGCGGGATTTCAGCTCGGCGATCAATTCGGTTGCTTCGGATCCCGGCACCCAATGGTCAAGGATGATCGCGTCCAGCATCATCCCGTCTTGCGTGCCCAATGTGGCAATAGCGGTTTCGGCATCGCGCGCGAATATGGTGCGATAGCCAGCCCGGGATGCGAGAGCAGATATTAACCGGCATTGTGCCGGCTCATCATCGATTAACATCAGCAATTTCGTGCCGTTTTGAGCCATTTTTATCCCATATGTGCCAGAATGAACCAATTCTGTAACAACGAGGGGTAAAGACTGGATTAAGAAGCCACTATGTTTTCTATCACTCTTATTAGGGCGAATCAGGCCGCGAGGCCTTGAGCGATGCGATATATATGGTTAGAGCATCGGCAATCTTTATTCGAATATTTGGAGGAATCATGGCTTCTGACAATAATATGAAATCTGCAGAAGAGACTTATGAGCGGTTTTTGGGCTGGCTGAAAATCGGTTCGATTATTACGGCTCTGGTGACAATATTGGTCATCATTCTTCTTGTTACCTGATTGGAATAATCCTTGAAAATAGCGGTATTGAAAGAACTCGCCGAGGGTGAGCAGCGGGTGAGTGCTTCCCCGGAAACGGTGAAGAAGTTTACAGCACTGGGCGCTAGCATGGCGGTCGAAAAAGGCGCCGGCCTATCCGCCTCGGTAACAGATGCCGATTATGAAGCGGAAGGGGCCAGCATCGGCACCCGGGCGGCGGTTCTGAAAGATGCCGATATTGTGCTGGGTGTGCAGGGGCCGGACCCGAAATCGCTCAAGGGTATGAAAAAGGGGGCTTGGCTGGTTGCCAGCCTCAATCCCTTTGGTGAGCGGGCACGGGTTGATGACTATGCCAAGCTTGGCATTGACGCGCTGGCGATGGAATTCATGCCGCGGATTACGCGCGCGCAGTCGATGGATATCCTGTCCTCGCAATCAAACCTCTCCGGCTACAAGGCCGTCATTGAGGCGGGTTCGCATTATGGACGCGCTTTTCCGATGATGATGACGGCTGCGGGTACAGTCAGTGCGGCTAAATGTTTTGTCATGGGCGTCGGTGTTGCCGGCTTGCAGGCCATTGCAACGGCCCGGCGTCTCGGCGCTCAGGTATCGGCAACCGATGTGCGTGCCGCGACCAAGGAACAGATTCAATCGCTCGGTGCGAAACCCATTTTTGTCGAAGATGTCGCGGGCATCGAAGGCGAGGGCACAGGCGGCTATGCCACCGAAATGAGCGAGGAATATCAAAAAGCACAGGCCGAACTGGTATCCAAACATATCGCCAAGCAGGATATTGTGATCACCACCGCGCTGATCCCGGGGCGCCCGGCACCGCGGCTGATCAGTGACGCCCAGATCGCGACAATGCGCACGGGCAGCGTGATTGTCGATCTCGCCGCTGAGCAAGGCGGCAATGTCGAAGGCGCAGTTGCTGGCAAAGTCGTCGAAAAGCATGGCGTGAAAATCGTCGGCGCTGATAATATGCCATCCAGCATGGCAGCCGATAGCTCGGCTTTATTCTCCCGTAACCTCTATAATTTCCTCAGCGCTTATTGGGACGAAGAGGCCAAACGGCCTGTGCTGCCCGATGACGATGAAGTGACGATTGGCATCCGGCTGACCAAAGACGGCAAAGTTGTGAATGAGCGATTGCTGGGGTGAGGGGGCGATAAATGGGATTATTGAACGCAACAGCGTCAGACCCTTCTGCATTCGTTGATGCGCATGGGCATGTCTTAACTGATGGCGAAGACGTGCTTGTGGTCTTCAAAACTGTTCGCGATTGGATTGCGTTTACAGATTGGCGCGTCATTTACATTGACGTTCAGGGGCTCACAGGCAGCAAGAAAGAATATCTTACGATTCCGTACCGTTCAATAAGCGCCTATTCGATCGAAAGCGCAGGAACGCTGGATCTGGATGCAGAAATCAAAATCTACTTGTCGGGACGCGACCCTGTGGAGTTCAAGATTGGCAAGAATTCTGACGTGTCAGGTATGCAAAAACTCATGGCTGAAAAGCTAAACCGTTAGGGCAAAAAATGGACTTTATATCAATTCTCTCAATTTTCGTGATGGCCTGTTTTGTTGGCTATTACGTCGTCTGGTCGGTGACACCGGCGCTGCACACACCGCTGATGGCGGTGACCAATGCGATTAGCTCGGTGATCATTGTCGGGGCGCTGATTGCAGCGGCTGCGGGGTCGCAGGCTGACGGTGGTCAGACCGCGAAATGGCTGGGTCTGGTGGGCGTTGTTCTGGCCAGCGTGAACATATTTGGCGGCTTTGCCGTGACCGAGCGGATGCTCGCCATGTATAAGAAAAAGGAGCGCAAATAATGCGCCGTGATCAATCTGCTGTTACCGTCATCCCAGCGAAAGCTGGGACCTCCTCAAGTATAGCGCCGAGCATCAGGCAGATCCCAGCTTTCGCTGGGATGACGAAAGTCTTGATGGCCGCGCTTATGTTCTGTTTTGCCACGCCGGCCATGGCGGCATCAGGCGAAGCGGTAAATCCATGGGTCGCCGTGGCTTATCTTATCTCGGGCGTGTTGTTCATTCTCGCTCTGCGCGGTCTGTCATCACCGGAAACCAGCCGTGCGGGTAACCGCTATGGCATGATCGGCATGTTGATCGCGGTGGTGACCACTTTGGTCACCCATGATATTGCCAGCCTGCCGGAAATTGGCGTGGCGATTGCCATTGGTGGCGGTTTCGGATTCATTGTCGCGCGCAAGATTGCGATGACCGACATGCCCCAACTGGTGGCCGGTTTTCACAGCCTTGTCGGGATGGCGGCGGTGCTGGTCGGTGTGGCTGCCTATCTTAATCCCGGTGCCTTTGGCATATTGGATAGTGCCGGCGAGATACTGGTTGTCAGCCGCGTTGAACTGGGCCTGGGCGTTGCCATTGGTGCGATTACCTTCTCCGGTTCCGTCATTGCCTTCCTGAAACTCAACGGCAATATGTCCGGCGCGCCGATCATGCTGCCGGGCCGCCACGTTATCAATCTCGGCGTGCTGACCGGTATTATCGGCTTGACCGCCTATTTTGCGATCCTGCCCACGGCGGAAACCGCGCTGGTCTTCTGGATCATCCTGGCGCTGGCCTTTATCATCGGCTTCCTGCTGATCATTCCCATTGGCGGCGCGGATATGCCGGTCGTCGTGTCGATGCTGAACAGCTATTCCGGCTGGGCCGCGGCAGCAATGGGCTTTACGCTTGGCAACACCGCCATGATCATTACCGGCGCGCTGGTGGGCTCGTCCGGTGCGATCCTGTCCTACATCATGTGTAAAGCGATGAACCGCAGCTTCATCAGTGTGATCGCCGGCGGCTTTGGTGCCGACAGCGGGCCATCGGAAGGGGCGGAGAAGATTGACCGTCCATGGAAACGCGGCAGCGCCGAAGACGCGGCCTATATGATGAAACAGGCGGAAAATATCATCATCGTGCCGGGCTATGGTATGGCGGTGGCGCAGGCCCAGCATGCTTTGCGCGAAATGGGCGATATGCTCAAAGAAGAAGGCGTGAACGTCAAATATGCCATTCATCCGGTCGCAGGCCGGATGCCGGGCCATATGAATGTGCTGCTGGCTGAAGCCAATGTGCCTTATGACGAGGTATTTGAGCTCGAAGATATTAACAGCGAATTTGCCCAGGCTGATGTGGCGTTTATCATCGGCGCCAATGATGTCGTGAACCCGGCGGCGAAGACCGACAAGGGATCACCTATTTATGGCATGCCCGTTTTCGATGTCGAGAAAGCCAAGACCATCTTCTTCATCAAACGTTCGATGGGCGGTGTCGGTTATGCTGGTGTCGATAATGAGGTGTTTTATATGGACCAGACGATGATGTTGCTCTCCGACGCAAAGAAAATGTGTGAGGATATTGTAAAGGCGCTATAGCCACCTGATTCGACATTTATCGGGGAAGTTTCTCATCATGCGTAAAATTGGTCTTATTGGCGGGATGTCCTGGGTCTCGACCGAGAGCTATTATCGCCGGATCAATCGGGAGGTTCAGCGTAGGCTGGGCGGTTTTGCCAGTGCGCATCTCTTAATCGAGAGCGTTAATTTTAACGATTATGCGCGGCTGCAACTAAGCGACGATTGGGATGCCGCCGCCGGTCTGATGACGCGCTCTGCCAAGCGGCTGGAGCAATCCGGTGCGACCGCTATTTTGATCTGCTCTAACGCCATGCACAAGATTTACGAGCAAGTCGCACCGGAAGTCGACATTCCGATTTTTCATATCGCGGATATGGTGGGCGACAAAATGATTGCCGATGGCGCCAAAACGGCAACCCTGATTGGTACGCGCAACGTCATGACAGAAGGTTTTTACCGCAAGCGGCTGGTGGGCAAGGGCATCACGCTGACCCCGCCAAATGAAGACCGGGTCGAAGAGATCGACCGGATCATCTATGAAGAATTGATGTTCAGTAAGGTCAAACGGGATTCGGAGCGTACGCTGAAAACCTTCATCACCGATATTGCCAAGCAGGACGTTGATGCGGTTATTCTGGCCTCTACAGAGTTAGCGATGATCGTTGACCCGAAAGCCAATATCCTGCCGATTTATGACAGCACTGAAATTCATGCCGATGCCGCGGTCGACTGGATTTTGGCGGAAGATTAGCCCGATCGGGTCTGATTTACTGAAAGCTTATATTTTTTAGCAGGTTACGTCGTTTTTCCAGTTGGACAACGATGGACACATTATACGGCTTATACACAGAATCGCCTAAAAATTTTCCGCAGGTTTGGGGCGCAAAATTGCAGCGTATAATATGCGGCCAATAGGCTCTAGTGAGCGAGAACGGCTTGAAAATATCACAGCCTGATCCGTGTAGGAAAGCGCTTTTTCTGGCGGCAGTGGAATGCCGAGAGCGGGTATTAGGTTTAGTAGTGTTTAACAACAACAACTGGGTGGGAAGCTGAAGTGCGGGTTTTGGTAGACATTCTAGAAAAGCGAACGTCTAAAGTGCGGATACCGTCACTGCACATAGAAAGCCAAAATGAGCAGAGCTAGAGCTGAACAAATGCATTTTGAGTCCCTCACAAGAGATAGAGTTTGATTGCCCCATTTCCGTAAAGTTAACCAATCAGTGCCTATGATACTATACTAATATCATAGGAATAAAGATGTTTGGAAAACGTACTTCAGTTTTTGGAAAGAAAGCGGTGGATACTCCGCCTTCTCCTCCTCCCGGCCCCCCAGTTGATAGCTGGGAGCCTGAAGACAAGATGATTATAGCGCTCGAAGCCGCGATCCGTTTGTTCTCCCGAACGCTTGAACAAGCTGGTCTAGATTGTGGTCGCCTCGCTCTGTCAGGAGAACCCCCCGCCAAAGTTTCTTTGCTACTCGCCGATTGCATCGTATACTCCGGCAAAGAAGGTAAAGAATTTCTGGCGCTTGGACGCTCGAAAGATTTTCGCAGCTTTAGCTTTGAACCTCACTTTCGCATGTTCCTAATTTTAAATGCAGTATTAATATTGGAGGACTTGCCACCCTCGGTCGAAAGGTCGCAAATTGCCATTTCTGAAGTTCCTCGGCAATTGATGGATGCCCACCTAATGCTATGTTGGGTGCGATTCATAAGGCCCCTCGGCAAGGCTTGGACGGGGCCGGAAGCAGAAATGGGGGAAATGATACACGACATGCAGAATGAACTGGTGGCAGTAGGCCAAAGCGCTCCGGGTTGGTTGACAGAGCGGGTTTCAACAAAAGATTGCGTACAGGAGTGGGGTTCTGCTTTCCCTGCGACTTTGGGCCAAACACTGGAAAAAGATACTCCGCGCATCAATGGATTGCCAATGACCGATATTATCGAGGAGGCAACCACAAAATTTCTCGTCGATACACAGGTCCAAGGATTGAAGCAAAGTCAGGGTCGCATTTAACCTAGCGAACTCAAATCGTTGGAAGGGTCTGCTTTCGGGAATAGTCAATCAATGTCAGAATGACCGTCTATGGGGTCGTTTGCCGACAAACCCCTATAGTATCCACAATGTCGGCTTTTGCGCCTAAAGTGGGCTTTAGCTTAGCGGGGCGAGAATTCCTCTTTCAATCCCGATAGTTGGGCTGCATCTGGTGTGGAGGACAGCCTGTGCTTTTGCTTTCCCCTATTGACATCCCTGTCAATGCCCTTGGCAAGAGCGCAAAATTGCGTCATTATTGCTTGTAACTGGGAGAGAGAAATATGATCCGGACGTTATTGGCCGCAACGGCATTATGCTGCACTATGCCAGCCCTGGCAAAAACCATTGCCGTAGAGGCGGGCGCAGACGCGCAGGAACGCTTGCAGGAAGCGCTGATCCTTGCGGAGCCGGGTGATGTTGTCGAACTGGGAGCCGGTAGATTTGAACTGACCGATGGCTTGTCGCTGGATGTCGATAATGTGGTCGTGCGCGGCGCCGGGATGGATAAAAGCATTCTAAGCTTTGCCGGACAGCTTGGCGCTGGCGAGGGCTTGCTCGTCACGTCCGATGATGTGGTACTGCGCGATTTTGCGGTTGAGGACAGCAAAGGTGACGGCATTAAATCCAAGGGTGCGGACCGGATTGTCTATCATGCAATCCGCGTCGAATGGACCGGCGGTCCCAAGGCGAGCAACGGCGCCTATGGCATCTATCCGGTCGAAGCGAGCGACGTCCTGGTGCAGGATAGCGTCGTGCGCGGCGCGTCGGATGCCGGTATCTACGTTGGCCAGTCCAAAAATATCATCGTCCGCCGCAATACCGCGATTGAAAATGTCGCGGGGATCGAGATAGAAAACAGCTTTGATGCGGAAGTAACCGAAAATCTGGTGACCGGAAATACCGGCGGTATATTGGTGTTTGACCTTCCCAATCTGCCGCAAATGGGTGGTCATAATGTGCTGGTCGCGCGCAATGCGATCATCGACAATAACACGGATAATTTTGCCCCCGAAGGTAATATTGTGGCCAGCGTTCCGGCGGGTACCGGCGTGATGGTCATGGCCAACCGCAACGTCCAAGTCGTCGAAAATGCGATGATCAATAATGGTACGACCAATGTGATGGTGGTGGCCTATACCCAGAGCTTTGATGACGCGAACTATGATCCGACCCCGCGCGAGGTCTATATAGCTGGAAATGTTTATGGCAGGGCAGGATTTGCGCCGGATTTTGAAGGCGGAAAACAATTGGCCGCTGCTTTTGGCGGGGCCTTGCCGGGAATCGTGTATGACGGACTCGGGCGCGACCTTATCGTCAATGATGCGGTGCCAGTTCTTAGCCTCGGTCTCACCAAGGTCGGTCAGTCGCCGACCGAAGCACAGCCGTCGCTCTATAAACAAGATGGAGCCGGAGAAACGGTTGCATTGTCGCCAATCGTCTTGCCCGCTTCCATGGAGGCGGCGCTGAAATAATGCGCACCTTCTTTGCCGCCATTGCCTTGTGCCTCATCGGTTTTGCGGTCAGCGCCGCACCAAGCCGGCCGGTTGCGGACGCGGTGATTATATCGGCGGGGATGCCGAAAAAGCTCTCGGACTTTGGCTTTTTCAAGGATGCTGCGGGTTGGCAGCCTAATGCAGGCGTTGAGCTTTATCAGCTCAACAGCGCGCTATTCACTGACTATGCCGAGAAATATCGCTATATCTATGTTCCCGCAGGGCAGCAGGCCGTGGCCGAAAACGCCAACGGCCTGCTGAAATTTCCGGTTGGCTCGGCGATTATCAAAAGCTTTGGATATCAGATTGACGGTAAAGACCGCTTGCTCGAAACCCGCGTGTTGCTGCACCGCGCTGATGGCTGGCTTGCCTTGCCTTATGTCTGGAATGCGGATCAGACAGAGGCCACGTTGAAGGTGGCGGGCACCCGTATTCCGGTGCGTTTTACTGATCCATCCGGAATGGTGCGCGACATCAGCTATGCGGTGCCGAACAAGAACCAGTGCAAAGAATGTCATTCGCGCGACGGGGCGGTGGTACCAATTGGGCCAAAGGTGAGAAACCTGTCGCATGACAGCCTGGATATGTTGCTCAGTAACAATATGCTGCAATCACTATCCGGGGACCATCCGCCAATACCCGACTATGCCGATGCCGCGATGCCGCTGCAATCACGCGCGCGGGCCTATCTTGATATCAACTGCGCGCATTGTCACAACCGGCAGGGCTCGGCGAGCAATTCCGGCCTGTTCCTGACCTATGAAGAGGAATCGCCTGTCCATATCGGTGTCGGCAAACGGCCGGTCGCCGCGGGACGCGGTAGCGGTGGTTTTGCCTTTGCGATTGCGCCAGGCGCGCCGGACCAGAGTATCCTGATGCACCGGCTGAAAAGCTTGGAGCCCGGCGTCGCCATGCCGGAAGTGGGGCGTTCGTTAGTGCACAAAGAAGGCGCGGAATTGCTCAGCCAATGGATCGCGGAGATGGGGAAAGACTGATTTCTTGCCGTTAAGGGAAAGTCTTTATCGAACCTCAAGCGCCAGGCGCGAGGGATTTATTTATTCCCTCAAGCGCCGGGCGGGCACATCCGTGCCCTTGGCTATCGCGCCAATAAGGCGCGGCGGACGCCATCTGATTCTTGGCGCCCTTGCCTCGCTTCGCGTCGGTCTGGTGCCAAACTCTAGAGGATTGTCCGAGCGCAGCGAGGCAAGCGCGACCGCGCGCCCGAGCTTATGCGAGGAAAGCCAAGCGGGCGGATGCCCGCGCCCGGCGCCTGAGGGAATAAATAAAAACTCCCCTATTTCGCCCGCGTCCAATTCTGGCCCTGGCAGATAAAGGCGATACAGCCTTTCATCTTAAGCTTAGTTGGTGAAATCCGCTGCACTTCAGAACGATAGGTCTTGCCGCTTTTGGGATCATAGACCTTGCCGCGCCAGATTTTGCCATCTGGTTTGAAACCCGTCAAAATAGCTATGCCGAGCACTTTGCGGTCGCGCAGTTTCTTGTTGGGGTTATTGACGTCTTTTTGGTCCGTACCATTAGGCGGCGTGACGAGATATTTGTGGATGCGTCCGCACACGGTATTGCCGCATTTCCCGATTTTGATAATCGCGTCGCGGTCTTCCGTGACCCAATTGCCGTCAATCGAATCAGCGGCCAGGACCGGCGTGGCCAGCATTAGGCCGCCAGTTAAAATCATGGTTTTTGCGATCAGATTGCGTTTCATATCGTGCTGTTCCTATCAATTCTATACGGCGCGTTGGTCTGGCGATAACGGTCCGCTTGTTGCCGCTGTCTGAACGCGGCGGAATAGACGCCCTTTTTCAGCCCAGAGTACAAACAAAAAAGCGCCGCTACCGCAAATGAAAAATCCGATGACGAGCGGCAGAGTTGTGCCATCAAATTGAAGGCCGATCGCCCCACCAATCGCGGCGGAGATCAAGGTCCGTGTGAAATTCTGGAATGAAGAGGCTACACCAGCAGTTTTACCAAATGGTTGCATCGCCACTGAACTAAAATTCGCGCCAGTGAAGCCGACCATACCCATGGATGCGGCGAGTAAGACGACGAATATCCACATGGTCAGCCAACCCGCCAGCGTGATACCCAAGTGTATTATCGCGATCACGATGAAAAATATGAGGGCGGCTTGCGACACGCGCCGCGCGCCAAATCGCATGACGATCCGGCTGTTGATGAAATTGCAAAAGGCCATCGCGATGGCATTGACCGCAAAGATGAACACGAAAATATGGGCTGCATCAAAAGTGTTGAAGAATATTTGCTGCGCCGATGCGATGAACGCAAAAAGCGGTGCCATCATCAGGCCGCTGGCCAGCACATGGCCAACAGCGTTGCGATGCAGAATCACATGGGCCCATGCGCTAGCGACTGATGAAATGTTGATTGATGTTTTGTCATCAGGGTTCAGCGTTTCCGGCAACCGGATAAAGACCCAGATCAGCGCGAGCAATCCGAAACCGGACAAGACGATAAAAATTACCTGCCATGGCGCAAAGACCAGCACGAGCTGGCCCAGCATCGGCGCAAGCACCGGCACGGCCATAAACACCATCATGATGGTCGACATGGTCCGCGCCATCGCATCACCTTCATAGCGGTCCCGGATGATGCTGTTCGCGAGAACACCCATAGCGGATGCAGCCAGCCCCTGAATGAACCGCGCGGCAAGGAGCAGATCGTAATTTTCGCTAAACGCGCAGAGGATTCCAAAGCCGACATAAATTGCGGTAGTCACCAAAAGTACAGGCTTCCGTCCATAACGATCGGCCAATGAGCCATAGAGGATCGAGCCTATGGCCATGCCGTAAATATAGGAGGTGATGATCCATTGCCGGTCATTCTCGCCCGCCAGGGCAAAGTCATCGGAAATAAGGCCAAGCGCAGGCAGCATGATGTCGATCGCCAACGCGTTGAGCGACATCAAGCTGGCCATCATGATGATCAGCTCAATCCGGCCAATCGGAAAGGGAAGAGACGTGTTATTCGCTTTGTTGTGCACGTTGTTATTCACGGGCGGCCTATGGCAACTAATATTCATCGTGGCTATAGGTGAAAATGCTATTGCTATTCAGACAGGGAGTTTTCTGAGATTTTCGATAAACACATTATGTTGTCGCTTTGGAGCAAGGCTCTGACCTTCCTTTTCATTGCCACGCCAGCGGCGGCGCAGCTGCCGACCCCGCCCGTTCCGGGTTGCCAATATGCCTATGGCAATATCTATGGCGGTGTTGACGGCGAGCGAGCAGGCGAAGCGATGCGAACCTATGACGGCACGAAAATCACATCGCCGGAACAAATCGCGAGCTATTCTCGAGCCGCAGGCGACAAGACCATATTGATCGAGGGCGGCAATTTTTCGGGTTGGGATTTCACAGGCGTGGAGCTATCCAATATCTGTTTCGTAGAGACCGATCTCAGTCGCTCCGACTGGACCGGGACGAAGGCGCCGGGCCTTGGTTTCATTAAATCAAATATGCAACACGCCGGAATGATCGGCGCGAGAATGCAGGATATCCTGATCCGCAGCAGCATCTTTGCCGGGGTTGATGCCAAGGCCGCGGACTGGACCAGTGGAAAGCTTGACGGCGGCTGGGAAGGCGATGTCGAGGGTCTCAATATCGATGCTGCCGACTTGACCGGATTCAAATTTGACTGCGGCATTACCGTGTCTGATGGCTGCCCGATTGCGCGTAATGGCATCAGTGCCCGCGGTACAAACTTGGCCTTTGCCGATATTAGCAGCTTTGGTTTCTACGATGCTGATATGACAGGTGCTATTTTGAACCAGACGGTGATCAGCCCGCGTCAGCTCACGGCTTTCAAGGATGCGAGCAATATGGGTGCGGTCTTTGTCGCCGGCGGCGATGAAAAGGTCATGGTGCTGCCCGAAACATGGTTGGTGTTGATGTCATCCGCACTGACAGCGCAGGGAAATGACGCGCCCTCTTTCGATTGCGGCGAAGCCAGAACCGATATTGAGAAGGAAATTTGCGGCGAATATAACAGCGACTTGCGGCAATATGACCGGCAAGTTGCTGCTTTATATAAACGGGCTCGCAAGCAGGGCGGCGGCGTGAAAGCGAGCCAGAAAGCGTGGCTAAAACAGCGCAATACTTGCGGTGCTGCGGAATATCCGACCGATTGTTTACGCCGGTCTTATGATAAGCGGGTTGGACAGTTAATTGGGCTTTTGGGGGAACAAGATTGGTTGAGGCCCGGCGAAGAGGCTTTGTTCTTGCAAGACGTTCTGCCGCTAACGGACGATATCAAACAATCGCCAAGCTATACGCAGCTGGTGCCGATACTGGCGGGAGCGGGGCGCTCCAGCCTCTGGGTCAAACGCAGCGTGGATGGCAGCCTTGAAGCTTCTGGCGATGCAGTCGGGGCCAATGCACATCTATGCAATCTCGGTATCAAAGGTTTGCGGTTTGATCCGGCTACCGGTTGGTACAGCATAGCGGAATCCAAAAATGGTGTGGCCCGCAACTACCCGGTTCTGCGGTATCATGACGGACAGATTGAAATTTATAAGCGCGGGAAGTTTCTGGGTGAAGACGATAGCCCGGCGATGAACTATGTCAGCTGCGGCGCGCGGGCGAGTTTTCCGCCGATGGTCCGGATGGCAGTTCCTGCGGCGGTGATGGAACGATACCGCAAGGCTGCCGAAACCGAACGATGACGGAACAGCTCGGCATCCGCAAAATCATCCATATCGATATGGATGCGTTTTTTGCGAGTGTTGAACAGCGCGACCATCCCGAATTGCGCGGCAAGCCTGTTGCCGTCGGCGGATCGGCCGCGCGCGGCGTGGTTGCGGCGGCAAGCTATGAAGCAAGGCAATTTGGTGTGCGCTCCGCCATGCCATCGGTCACCGCGAAACGGCGCTGTCCCGACCTGATATTCGTCAAGCATCGCTTTGATGTCTATAGGGAGGTGTCACAGCAGATCCGCGCCATCTTCCGCACCCATAGCGATCTGGTCGAGCCGCTATCGCTGGATGAGGCCTATATCGACGTGACCCAAGATAAGATGGGGATTGGCAATGCCACCCGGATTGCCGAAATGATCCGCGCCGAGATTAAGAAGCAGACGCAGCTGACCGCCAGTGCCGGGGTGAGCTACAACAAGTTTATCGCCAAGATCGCGTCTGACCAGAACAAACCCGATGGCATGTGCGTCATCAAACCCCATCAGGGTGCGGATTTTGTCGCGCAATTGCCGGTGCGACGTTTCTTTGGCGTGGGGCCAAAGACAGGGGAGCGGATGGCGAAGCTCAATATCCATACCGGCGCGGATTTGCGGGCGCAGTCGGAGGAGTTTCTACGCCAGCATTTTGGCAAGTCGGCCGGTTATCTGTTCCGCGCCTCTCGCGGTGTCGACCACCGCGAGGTCAAACCCAATCGTATCCGCAAATCCGTCGGCGGAGAGCGCACCTATGGCAGTGATCTGGTCAGCGATACCGATCTGGAAGAAGCGATGGAGAAGATTATCGAGATCGTCTGGAACAGTATCGAGAAATCCGGTGCGCGCGGCCGGACAGTGACACTGAAGGCCAAATATGCGGACTTTCGGCAGATCACCCGGTCAAAATCGCTGGAGCGCAATATCGAGGGCAAGGCGGAATTTGCCGATATCGGCCGCGAATTGCTCGCGAGCATCATGCCGGTTGAAAATGGCGTGCGGCTATTGGGCCTGACGCTGGCGAACCTTGAGGGTGTGGTTGAGGCGGCGGAAGAAGCGTCGGCCGGTGAGGCGGGACAATCGGCGTTTGAGTTTTAGGGCAGGCCGGTGCCCCCGCGCAGGCGGGGGCCCATCTCCTAACTGTCATCAAAAGCGTTATGGTTTGGAAGGCGAAGGGTTCGGGTTCAACAGCGCCCCAAAACGGCTGTATATAATCGCGATGTCTGGAGATAGACCCCGGCCTGCGCCGGGGCACAAGGCCTAGAATTTCGTACCAATCTCCAAGCCATAAATACGCGGCTGATTTACAAATGTGGTCAGGTTGTTGAAGTCAATGCCGCCCACAGCGGACTCATCACCCGTGATGTTCCGCACAAACCCGGCAATATCGATTTTGCCGTTTCCTGTGCGATAACCAACCCGCAATCCACCTTCGAGCAAACTATCGTCGCTGAACTCAATGGACTCGTACAAGAAGAAGTTGATTTTCGAACGGTAATACCAGTCGGTAAAGGCGTAAAGCTCGCCGCTGCCAAGCGGGATATTATAGCCTGCAGTCCAGTTGACCGTCCAGCGGGGAGATTGCGGTAAGGTATTGCCATCTATAGAGAAAATACCCGGACTGCCCGCCACGGCGGGGTCCAGAACGGTGCAGGGCGCGCCGCACCCAGCTACCGCAAGATCATCGTCCTTGATCTCATTTTCATTATAGCCAACACCAACGGTGAAAGTCAGATTTTCCACCGGGCGCGCTTCCAACTCAGCTTCAAAGCCATAGCCTTCGACATCATCAGCGTTGAGGAGAGTGGTGAAGTTTGAACCGCCACCAACAGCTGTCAGCTGCAGATCTTCGGTATTGTAATAATAGCCTGTCAGGTTGAACCGGGCACGGCCATCCAGGAAGGTGGTTTTTATGCCCGCTTCATAGGACATGGTGCGCTCATCCGTGGCGGTCGATAGTGTGCGACCAAAGGCCAGCCGTCCCTGGATTGCCGGTGCGCGATAGCCGCGGGCTGCGCGGGCAAAAACATTAATGTCCGGGCTGACTTCATAAAGCGCGCTTAAATCCCAAGTTAGCAAGTTTGCATCCACGCTGGTGCGCTGGAACGGAACAGGTCCGCCGTTGCTGACAAAAGGATTGCGAGTATCAAACGTTCTCCCAGCAACAAAGTCGCGCTGGTCGTCATTATAACGCAGGCCGCCCTGCAGTTTCAGGCCATTATCGAACGCATAAAAGATAGATCCGAAAATACCGAAGGCTTCGCTGACCTGCCTTTGACGCGCTATTGCTCCGGGAATGAAATCCTGTGGGTTGCTAAAATCGAGCGTTGTAATGTCCAGACGTTCGTTAAAATAAAAGCCGCCAAATTGATAACCAAGACCTTCTTCATTGTTCGAGGCAACGCGGATTTCCTGGGTATATTGGTTGAGGCTTGGGACATCATCCTGAGTCTGGGCAGAGAAAGGTATGGAACCTGGCCCGCCCGGCGGGGTGAATGGAAAGTCGTTGCTAAAGCCGCCGTCGATATCGCCGCGACTTTGCAAATCGCCTTCCCAATAGGATGTAACCGAGGTCAGCGTAACCGGCCCGAAATCATATTCGACTGTCAGCCCGAGGTTGTAATTGTTCAGCTTCTGGAAGTTTATACCATCCGACCGGGTTAAATCGCGCTCAAATTCTGTACCCGGTCCGCCGAGGCCGACAAGATCGTTGCTGCCAGTGGCAAAGCTATTGGCACGAAAGACGATAGCAGAACCATCCATTGTACGGACCTGCCCGACCAGCCTTGCGGTCAGTGGACCATCTTCATATTGTAGCTGCAGACGGGCAGCGACGTCGTCATATCCGCCCAGATCATCGCCAGGGCCATTGTCGATATTGTCGATCCAGTCATCACGGTGCTGATAAAGCGCCGATAGACGAACCGAGAAACCATTATCATCGGTAACGCCAGCTGCGCCCTCCACCTGATAGGTGCCGAGGCGCGCGACACTAACCTTCGCATAGCCACTCGTCTCACCTGGTTTCACTGTGTCGAATTTCACGATACCAGCTGGTGTATTGCGACCGAATAATGTGCCTTGCGGACCGCGCAATACTTCAATCCGGTCCAGATCGAATACCGGGAAGCCTTTGAGGATTGGGTTTTCCAGCACAACGTCATCGTAAACCAAGCTAACCGGCTGTGACGCGTTGAGGTCAAAGTCGGTATTGCCAAGGCCGCGAATGAAAAACCGCGGGAAGGTCCGGCCGAAGGAGCTTTCGATATTGAGGTTTGGAACGCGGCCAGCCAGGCTGCGAATATCATTACCGCCAGATTGTACGGCGTTCAGGGCATCGTTGCTCAATGTTGAAACGGACAGCGGTACATCCTGAATATTTTCCTCGCGCCGCTGGGCGGTTACGACAATCGTACCGAGCTGGTCATCATCCGCACCCGCCTCGTCCTGCGCAAGCACAGGTTGGGATATGCCGCCCGTGAGTAAAGCTCCAGCTAGCGCGAAACGTGAAATTGCAGATACAGATATGCGGCGCATGACGATGTTCTCCGGCAATGAATTTGATAATGGATTCGGAGAGGTTCCCTGTTCCCCGTGCGCAAACCCCTGACCCTCTGAAGGCCCATGGTCAAGTTTACGGCGGTGTTAAGGGGCGGAAACGTGCGGAATCCAGCGCGAGTGTTGCAATTGCGTTACAAAATGAGAGGTTTGGGTGGAGAGATGGGTTGGTCTGCCTTCTCAATCCTTTTTCGTCATCCTGAAATAAGTTCAGGATGACGACATGGTGGGAGCAAGATGATGAAAAAGCGGTGCAACAAGCAATCAGTGCTCCCGCGCAGGCGGGAGCCTATCTCCAGTTCGACCGAAAACCACGCGCCAGCAGAAGATCGCGCGATGGCTGTTCCTCAGCTACCCCAAATGCATGTGTCTGACGTGACGACGAGGAGATGGACTCCCGCCTGCGCGGGAGTACAGCGCCTGAAATGGCGGTTGATATTCCGCAGGCGCGTCAACCCGGTCTCCTTCGTCACCCCCCTGCGGCGGGGGCCCCTAAAAACTCATCTCGTCATAGATGCGGCTGACATCGCCATCCCATTCACCATGATAGCGATCGAGCAGCTGGGCGGCGGGGGATTTGCCTTTGGCGACGACCTCTCGCAGCGGGTCGAGAAAGCCGCTTTCATTGTCGCCGCTGGTGTTGAGCCGACCGCGTGCGGTCAGACCAGCGGAAGCAATATCGAGAATTTCTCCCGCCAGATCGAGCAGCTTTCCGCCATTAGGCAACGGCGCGCTGAGTCCCTGTTTCGGCACGGCATTACGCAGGGCCTCGCGCTCTTCCATGCTCCAGCCTTTGACCCGATCCCAGGCCGCATCCAGCGCGGTCTGATCATAAAGCAGTCCGACCCAGAAAGCGGGCAGGGCGCAAATCCGGCTCCACGGTCCGCCATCGGCCCCGCGCATTTCGAGGAAGCTTTTCAGGCGCACTTCGGGGAAGGCGGTGGACAGATGGTCATTCCAGTCGGCCATTGTTGGTTTCTCACCGGGCAGCACCGACAATTCACCTTTCAGGAAATCGCGGAAACTGAGACCCGCCGCATTGATATATTTGCCGTCGCGAAAGACGAAATACATCGGCACGTCGAGCATATATTCCGCATAGCGTTCATAGCCAAAACCCTCTTCAAACACGAAGGGCAGCATGCCGGTGCGGTGCGGATCGGTGTCCGACCAGATATGGCTGCGGAAGCTTTCAAAGCCATTGGGCTGGTTTTCCGTGAATGGCGAGTTGGCGAATAGCGCGGTGGCGAGCGGTTGCAGGGCCAAGCCGACGCGGAATTTCTGCGCCATGTCGGCTTCGCTGGCATAATCGAGATTAACCTGGATCGTGCAGGTACGCAGCATCATGTCGAGGCCGAGACTGCCGACGGTCGGCATATGGTTCAGCATGATGCCGTAACGGCCCTTGGGCATGATCGGTAACTCGGCGCGGGTCTTGTCAGGCCACATGCCCATGCCCAGAAAGCCCTTGCCGGTCTTCTCACCAATGGCTTTTACTTGCTGTAAATGGCGGCCGGTTTCGTTGCAGGTTTCGTGCAGATTTTCGAGCGGCGCACCAGATAGTTCCAACTGCCCCGCCGGTTCAAGACTGACCGTGCCGTCATCGCCCGCCATGGCAATAACTTTCCCGTTTTCCTCAACCGGCTTCCAGCCAAATTCCTGCAGCGCCAGCAGCAGGTCCCTGATCCCGCCGGGCTCGTCATAAGTCGGGGCATGATAGTCGGTGGTGCAATAGACGAATTTCTCATGCTCGGTGCCGATGCGCCATTGCTCTTTCGGCTTCTCGCCGCCTTGCATTGGCTCGATCAGCTGGCTGACATGCTCGATCACAGGATCGTTGCTATTTGAAACTTGTCTCGTGCTCATCATTTGCGTTTAAGCAAGTGTCCGAAATATCGCTAGAAATATTTTATATGGGCGGAAGAAGGATTCTTTATTTAACCTCAGGCGCCGGGTGCGGGCATCCGCCCGCTTGGCTTTCCTCGCATAAGCTCGGGCGCGCGGTCGCGCTTGCCTCCGCTTCGCGTCGGATCGGCGCGACCTTGAGAGATATCACCAAACCGAGCGCAGCGAAGGCAAGGCCGACCGGCCGCCGCGCCTTATTGGCGCGTAGCCAAGGCGACGGATGCCCGCACCCGGCGCCTGAGGTTAAAAAGAGAATCCCCGCGCCCGGCGCTTGAGGTTAAAAAAAACAAAAAACCCTTGCTCAAACCAGCAACTTCACCGCCGCAAAACCGCCAACGAACAATATTCCGCCAACCGTAGTGGCCAATGCGAAATTCTTGTCGATCCATTCCTTCATCGGTGGGCCGAAAAAGCGCAGCAAGGTTGCGACGAGAAAAAAGCGCGCCGAACGCGCAATAATCGCCGCAATAATCAGGATATAGAGCGGCATCGCAGTGCTGCCAGCCGCTATGGTGATCACTTTAAACGGCAGCGGCGTGAACCCGGCGAGGATGACCACGACCCAGCCCTGCTCATTGAAACTCTGCGCAAATGTATCGAATTTGTCTGCCATGCCGTAGAAGTCGAGGATCGCAATGCCGATGGTTTCAAACAGGAAGAAACCGATGGCATAGCCGAGTAGCGCACCGAGAACCGACGAGACCGTGCAAATAAACGCATACCAGAAAGACTTTTCCGGCTTGGCGAGACACATCGGCGCGAGCAGGACATCCGGCGGGATCGGGAAGAAGCTGGATTCGGTAAAGCTGAATCCGGCGAGCCATTTCGTGGCGTGCGGGTGGCCTGCTTTGTTGAGCATCCATTCATAGAGACGTTTGAGCATTTTTATTGGACCTCAAGCGCCGGGCGGCGACATCCGTCGCCTTGGCTACGCGCCAATAAGGCGCGGCGGCCGGTCGGCCTTGCCTTCGCTGCGCTCGGTTTGGTGATATCTCTCAAGGTCGCGCCGATCCGACGCGAAGCGGAGGCAAGCGCGACCGCGCGCCCGAGCTTATGCGAGGAAAGCCAAGCGGGCGGATGCCCGCACCCGGCGCTTGAGGTTAAATAAAGAATCAAACTAATGCCCCGGCGCTCCCGAGATTTCTTCTTGTAGCTCAACCGGCGTTTCACGCCCATGATCAGTGCCTGCGGTGCGATTGCCTTTCGCCAGCGCAAAGACTACGCCGGATAGGGCCAGCAGCGCGACAATGTTCGGCAAGGTCATCACCGCATTGGAAATATCGCCGAGCCGCCAGACCAGCTCCAGCGGCGCGAAGGAGCCGAAGAAAATGACCACGCACCACACGACCCGCCACATGAAATGCAGCTTCTTCTCTCCGCTTAGCGACGCGCCGGGCAGCAGATCATAAAGATAGGTGATCGCGCGCTCGCCGTAATAGCTCCACGTCAGCAACGTTGTGAACACGAACAGGATTAGCGCGACCGAGACGATCAGTGTGCCGATGGGAATGCTGAACAGTTCAAACGGGAAGGCGGCAGCATAAGCGCCTGATGTCATGGCAAAGCCGTTAAGATCGGATTGCCAGGCATGTTCGACCGCTGTTTTGACGCCATTGGCATCAGTCACGGTAAAGTCACCGGCCACCGTCAGCATGACCAGCGCGGTCATCGTGCAGATCACGATAGTATCGATAAACGTGCCCATCATCGCAAAGCGGCCCTGTGCCGCCGGGTCATTGGTCTGTGCCACAGCGTGGGCGATCGGGGTCGAGCCCTGACCAGCTTCGTTCGAAAACAGCCCGCGCGCAACACCGGCCCGAATGGCAATCATGATCATGGCGCCGAGAAACCCGCCAGCGGCTGCGTCATAACCAAAGGCACCGGCAAAAATGCGAGAAAAGGTTTCCGGCAGATAGGGCAGGTTGATCATCAGCGCGACGAAAGCCATCACGAGATAAGCGGCAGCCATCCATGGAACGATGGTTTCAGCGACTTTACCGATGGACTTGATACCGCCGATAATGACCGCAAAAACCGCTACGGCAGCAACCGCGCCGCCAATCCATTCCTCCACGCCGAACAGTTCATTGGCGCTATCGCCCAGGCTGTTGGCCTGAATACCATTGCCTGTGACCAGCGCGGAAAACAGCGCGCCGAGACAGAAGAGCACTGCCAGCCAGGTCCATTTGGGTCCTAGGCCAATGCTGATATAGGTCATCGGCCCGCCGCGATAGACGCCATCGGCGGTCTTTTCGCGGAACCGCACAGCGAGCGATCCTTCGGCAAAAGCCAGCGCCATACCGAACAGGGCCGTGACCCACATCCAGAATATGGCGCCGGGTCCGCCCAATGTGATTGCGGTTGCAACCCCGGCGAGATTACCGGTCCCGACTTGCCCTGACAAGGCCGTTGAAAGCGCGGCAAAGGGTGAAATCTCGCCTGCGCCCTTGCCATCGGATTTCTTGAACAGACCGGCAAGCGCAGGAAACAGACGGCGCAGCGGATAGCCGCGCAAGCCGATCATGAAATAGATACCAGCGCCCAAAAGGATGATCACCATCGGCGGGATTGGCTGGCCAGCAATGGCGAGAACCGGTTCCCCGTTCCAGCTGCCGCCCCAGATAAAGTCTGATACGTTGGTGACGGGCTTAATCGCGGCTTCAAACCCCGAAACTGGCGCTGTACTCACTCAAATTCTCCCCGTTTCGCATGCTTTGATGCTGAAATTTGCTCTGTAATTTAATTACAATCGCAACAGGATTAGCAGTCCCGCCGTTTTTGGCAAATGCTTTTGCCAATCGCTTGTGAAAGCCTATGATAAAGTTAGAAAATCAAAACCAATAACGTGATTCTTTTCAGATGGAGCAGCGCATATGAGTGACCAGATCAGCAGTCTTTGGGTAAAGAAATCCGATCTCCCCCAAGCCGAATGGCACGATAACCCGGTCCCGGAACTGGCCGATGGACAGATTTTGCTGGAGATCGAGAAATATGCACTGACCGCCAATAACATCACTTATGCCGCGGTGGGTGACGGCTTTGGCTATTGGAATTTCTTCCCAACGGGCGACGCGGATTGGGGTATCGTGCCAGTCTGGGGTTTCGCCAAGGTGGTGGCATCCCACCACGCTGATATTGCGGTTGGCGAACGGATCTATGGTTATCTACCAATGGCCAGCCATTTGGTGGTGTCGCCCGCTAACGTTACTAATGCCGGTTTTGTCGATAGCGCGGAACATCGCCAGGGCCTTGCGATTATCTACAATCAATATAATCGGCTGGGTATGGATGCCGGACAGATGGAAGCTGAGCGTGCACTCTATCAACCGCTATTCACGACCAGCTTTCTGATCGAGGACATGATGCGCAAGGCCGAATGGCATGGCGCAGAGGCTGTATTGCTTACCAGTGCCTCATCGAAAACGGCTTTGGGTCTGGCATTGGTGGCCAAAAATCTGAGCCCCGATATCAAGCGTATCGGCCTGACGTCGCCGCCCAACCGTGATTTTGTCGACAAGACGGGACTTTACGATCAAGTGCTGACCTATGATGATCTTGGCAAGGCGGTGAAGGATCAACCCACCGTCTCAGTCGATTTTGCCGGTAACAGCAAGCTGCTCGCGGCGATCCATGATCACTGGCAGGACAATCTGAAATTCAGTTCCATGGTCGGGGCCACCCATTTTGAGGAGCGTGATGGAACCGGCGATCTGAAAGGACCAAAGCCGGTCCTGTTCTTTGCGCCGACTGTAGCGGAATCGCTGATGAAAGAAGTCGGCCCTGCGACATTTCGCGCGATGGTGGACGAGCAATTTACGGCCTTTGTCGCTAGCGTGCAGGGCCATTTATCGGTCGAACATATGGCTGGACAAGATGCTTTGCAAAGCGCTTATCTGGAGATGCTGGCCAACAAGGTTGCGCCCAATCGCGGTTTGATCTGCGCCTTTGGCTAGGATGCAGGACCGACACGAAAAGCCATTGATTATCGGGGCATAACCGCCGATAACCGAAGCAACGGGGTCGCACCTGTTGAGGGGATCGAATGAGCTTAGTACCGGTTTCTGGCCCAAATCTGGCCCGGCATGCGCTGTTTGACGGCGTATCTGCGGCCGCGATTGATGCGCTGGAATCGGTATCGACACTGAAAGCTATATCCGGCGGCGAGATCCTGGTTGCCCAGGGCGATGATGCCGATGCTCTGTACTTCGTTGAATCCGGCCGGTTCCGCGTGGTGGTCAACAAGGTCCATATTGTCGCCCATATCGAAGCCGGCGAAGCGGTAGGCGAGCTCGCCTTTTTTGCCGGCGGAAAGCGGACCGCCGATGTCATTGCGACCCGCGACTCTGTGGTTCTCAAGGTCTCGCGCAGCGCCTTTGACGATATTGCGCAGACGCACCCTGAACTCACGCAGGCGATGCTCAAACTGGTGTCCGAACGGTTGGTGGTTGCCACTAGCCGTGCCGGTTCCGTATCCAGCAGCACGCCGCGGGTTATCGCGCTGATCCCCGCCGGAACCAGTCAGTTGCCTGATGGCTTTCTGGCGCGGTTGACCGAGGCGTTTGAAGCGGTGGTGAAAGCCGACACGCCGGTGATCGCGGTGGACCAAGGCACCAATGAAGCCTCAGACAGCGCCGCCTATCAGGCCTGGCTGGCGGAGCAGGAGGCCAAGGGCGCCTATGTCCTGATTGATGGCAGCGGGTCAGAAGAGTGGGGCAGCCAGGTCTGTCGCAACGCCGATGCGCTGGTTATGATGGGGCGTCCCGGCCGCGCCGAACCGGAACCCAATGCGATGGAACAGACCGCAATGCGCTGGATCGCTCCGCCGCAGCGCACGTTGCTTCTGGTCCGCGAGAAGGCCGAGAAGACGATCACCAAAAGCGCGGTGTGGATCGACCCGCGCGATCCCAAGCTGCACCATCATGTCGCGCTCGACAGCGATGCCGACTTTGCTAAGGTCGCGCGCTTCCTGACCGGCGGTGCAGTCGGCTTGGTGCTGGCCGGCGGCGGCGCGCTGGGCTGCGCGCATCTCGGCGTCGTGCAGGCGCTGAGAGAGGCGAACGTCCCGATTGACTTCATTGGCGGGGCGAGCGCAGGCGCGGCGATGGGCGGGGCGATTGCGCGCGGCATGACGGTGGACGAGACGCTGGACCAGATGGAGGCCATGTTCATCAAAGCCAAGGCGATGCGCCGGCTGACCCTGCCGCTCTACTCGCTGCTCGACCCGACGGTGTTCGATGCGGAGCTGCGCAGCCGTTACGGGACCAAGGACATAGCCGACCAACCCATTGCTTTCTTTGGAGTTTCTACCAATTTATCGACCAACGGCCTGCACGTCCACCGGCGCGGGCCGCTGTGGGAATGTGTCCGCGCGTCAGGCTCCCTGCCGACGATTTTACCGCCCTTCATTGACGGCGAGGGCAACATCCTGGTCGATGGCGGGGTGCTCGATAATGTCCCGGTGAAAGTCATGCACGGCCTGAAAACCGGACCGAATATCGTCGTGTCGCTGGGCGATCCCGATGAAGTCTGGCGCACCAATGTCGAATATGACGATATTCGGGGGCGCTGGACCCTGATGAAGGACGTGCTGCTGCGCCGCAAGCGCGAGGCGGAGTTCCCCTCCATCGTCGAGATCATGTCGCGATCTATGGTCGTCGCCAGCCGCATGGCGTCGAAGGAAATGCTGGGCGAGCACGACATTCTCGTCAACCCGCCGATCATCCCCGATATGCAGATTCTCGACTGGCATCTCGGCCGCGAACTGGCCGGGATGGCAGCGGATTATATCACGCATAATGTCGTCGAAAGTGCCGGTTTGAAGGCATTGTAAGTCCGCTGTGCCCCTGCGCAGGGTGGAACGAGTCACCTGCCGCGATCCACCCAGCGCAGAGCCACAGATGGGGTGACGTTCCCGGCGTCCGCCGTTTCCCTTCACCACGGTGGGGAGGATAAGCTTGCACCGAGCCCGGCTTTGGGGATAAAGCCTGCGCCCCGTGGGGTTGCAAAATGTGTATAAGGACTGCGTATGACCCCCACCGCCAACCCCTCTCAAACCCTTGATTTCCAATGCCAATGCGGCGCGATTAAAGGCGCCGTTACCGAATCAACCCCGCCAACCGGCCGCCGTCTGGTGTGCCATTGCAACGACTGCCAGGCCTTTGCCCATTATCTCGGCAAGGAAAAGCGGATGCTCGACGACCATGCCGGGACGCATGTTTATCAGATGGACTCCGCGAAATTCACCCTGAGCCAGGGACAAGACAAGCTTGCTTGCGTAACCGTCACCGGCGGTCCGCTGCTGCGCTGGTATTGCAACGATTGCCAGACCCCGATTGCCAATACACTCAGCAGCACCCGCTTTGCCTTTCTGTCGCTGATCCTCTCAGCCTTTGACGCTGGCAAAACCGATGCGGTGCTGGGGCGGGAGGTCGAGCATGTCGCGATCGCATCCGGCGTCGGCGACTTGGGTCAGGTCAGAACCGCAAGCATGCCGGGCATGTTATGGAATTTGCTGGTCCGCACCATCAAAGCGCGGTTCAACCCAGAGCTTAAAAAATCGCCCTTATTCGATGACGCGACGGGCGAGCCGCTCGCTGTCCCGATCAAGCTGGAGCCAGCGCAGCGGCTGGCGATTGACGAAAAGGCGGATATCTACCGCGAGGTTTTGGGAGAGGCGGGTTAGCATGTGAGGGGCCGCAGCCCGCGCACGCTCGTTAAAATAGCGTTAAAAATCCGTTAAAGCTTGGCCAAACAGGTTATTCCGCTGGTCGCTGGATTGACCTGGGCCGGGGCTTTTCCTTTACCTTTTTGGCACCAGTCAAACAGGAAATAAATTATGAAAATAAAAAGTGTAGTTCAATTGGCAGCGACCACGGCATTGGCGCTTGCGGTGGCCGCGCCGGCGTCGGCGGCGGTCTTTGTCGGGTCCCGGGATGTCGGGGCTGCGACGGCGACATTCACAATCACCACGGACGATACAATCGGCGTGCTGGGTCGTGACAATATTCTCGATTACCGTGTAGTCTTGGACAATGGCATAAACACCGAAAGGCTTTTCTCCGGCGATGCGTTCGGCACCGACCTGGATGTCGAAGGCACTTCCTTGAGCGCCACCGCCACGCAGCTATTATTCGACTTTGACGTCGAAGGCTTTTTTCAGTTCGACCCGCGCCCGACCGGCAATGATGGTTATTGTGCGGCAGGTAGTGTCGGTGCTTTTGCAAATTTCTGCAATGCCGGTGCGGGCAGTAACGAGCTGCTCATCGTGGACTTTGACTTTTCGAACAACGCGATCAGCAGCGGGACGCAGGTCCTTGCCGCTGCTGTTCCAGAGCCGGGGACATGGATGATGATGATCCTCGGATTTGGAGCCATTGGGGGTGCCATGCGGTCCCGGCGTCGGGCAAATGTACAACTCAATTACAGCTAAAAGCTCTTGATGCTCCCTTAAGCATCATTGCGGGCGAAATGCGGCAGGCCAGGCAATATACGTCAAAGCTCTGGTTTGCCGCCTATTCGCTGGGTTTCAAACAAAGTCGCTGAAAATTGCCGATCGAATATTATAGTGTTGAAGCTGCGGTCTTGCATGCAATGGGCAATTCTTCATCTTCACAGAAATCGGGCCAACGACCGGTTTTCTGCCAATAGTCCAGCAGGCCGATCCGTTTGGCCAGAGGCCAGAATCTGGGATCTCTGCGAAAGGCAGCGGTATCTGAATAATATAATATCATGGTCGACCCGGCTATGGTGCTCCAGTCAAATCGCTCTGCCAGATCAAATGCACGGTCCAGTTCGCCCAACCCGACATACATGCGGATCAGCCAGTGCTGTCCCTCGTCTTTGCAAGCCGCCTCAAGCGCTGCAAGATCGGGTTTGGCCGCTAATCTCGCGCGCGCGAAAATTTGCGAGCATTTCAGTTGTGTCGTCGTCATAACTAGTGGTTCGCGAAGACGTCTTAAAGCGGACTCAGCATCCTCCAAGTAAAGATCCTGTTGCAGCCTCCTGATGTGCAATTCGGGCCAGTCAGGGTCCAGCCGTTCGGCCATGGCTAAGGCGCGTTTGGCGCCAATTTTATCGCCTAGTGAGATATACATCCAGCCTAGCCGTGCATGCGCAAAAACATCTGCCGGATTAGCAGCCGCCAGCTCCTCGAACACTTTGGTCGCGTCTTTCAAACGCCCAACCTGTCGCAGCAGGCTCGCTTGATGTCTGTAAACGGCATCCGGCATTCTGGTCTGCGCTGTTGCGAGCAGGCTCAGTTTTTCTACAGCAGCCCAATTCCCGGACATGGGCATATTGTTGGCGAGCAGATAATTCGCATAGGGTGCGTCCGGATCATCGGCAATGACTTGATCGATAAGCATTCGAGACTTTTGTCTCAGCTTGGATCGCTCAGTTTCCGATAGCGAGTCACCCCATTGGGCCTGTCGCGCCAGTGTATCGGCATAGAGGCTGATGGCACTGGGATTGTCGGGTTCCGCCAGATAAATGGGCTCAGAGAACAGCACATAATTCTTGTTATAATCGCCATCCGAACTTTCGGCGCAATATTGTGCATAAAGAGGCAGCGACTTTCCCGTGCTTTTATAGACATCGGACCGTAACTGGGCGATGCAGCGCAATATTCCGGCTGGTTTGGACGCAATATGAGTGGCAAATAAGTCTATCTGACTCTGCGGGCGCGCAAATATTTCAGACCAGATGACGCGCCCGGTTCCATGATCCAAAAGCTGGAGAGTAACCTGTCGATCAGCCCCCTGGGTACTGATACTCCCCTTCAGATCAAACTCCTGAAGGGCATTTCCTGGCTTGTTTTCCAAAATGGTGGAAATACGATTGGCCGTAAGCGCCGATAACAGCTGCGGGGTGATATCCGCAGCCAATTTTTCAAGATCAGCGTCATCGCCAATCACCTGAAAAGGTTCGATTCGCACCAGATTGGTCGCCGGGGCTGGCGACCGAAAGGCATCGAACGTGATATAGGCGATCAGAGCAAGCAGAATTGTTGCCGCCGCAACGAGCCATCGGAAGCGTTTTATCTTGCTTTTCGATTTATCCGTTTTTGTTTGGTCAGTGGTGGTTGCGACCATATCGACGGCCTCAGGATGCCGGGTGCGCCAGCTATTCAGCAAACGGCGGCGGGTTTTTTTGTCGCCACCTTTTTCCAGCTTGCCCAGCGCTTTTTTCACTGCCTGTTTCAGTCGCTGCTCGACCGTTTCGCGCTGTGCTTCCAGCCAGTCGTCAAAACCATCGCCAATTTGCATCTGTTCGAGCAATTGCTTCGATCCGATAAAATCGAGCATTGTAATAGCCTGATCATCTTCGCCGAAGGCAAGGCGGTCTTCCAAGGCATCGAGATCGGACTGTAGCGCCGACCGGTTCAGATGGATCGTTTCGCGCGTAATGCTAAGAATATTGTGCTGAAAGGGATTCAGCAATTTGCCCAGATAGTGCAAACATTGTCGCAAGCTGGCCTTGGCCTGGGCTTCAAACCGATCGGGCCAAAGCAGCTTGCTAAAATATGTTCGCGACACGGGTTCGTCGGGCATGACGCAGAGCATAGCCAACAGCGCGCGGGCGCGTTGATTAGATATCGATATCTCCTCGCCATCCGGCGCAAAGAGTTGAAATGCCCCAAATAGCCTCGCGCCCATGACATTATCAGGATTCTCTGGCGAGATTATCCGCTTCGAGTAGTTTATGCCCAGCCCCTTCCCGCGTCTTCTTATGTTCGAACATAGGGCAAAAACGATTGGATATAAACGAAAATTACCAGCGCGCGGTGTTTTGGATTTCTGTCGTCTGTAATGGCAAGGTCAATCCCGGCCTGCGATATACACCCGCTTTCCCTACTGTTGACCAGACAAAAATAACCAAATAGGCACAAAACGCTTGACATCGTCACGCTGTTTAGGTACAAAACAGGAACATCGAGAAATTGTGATTCGGGCCGAGCGGCTCTGAAACATGGCTTGGTCCCTTTGGGCTGGTCCTGGTTTCAGCGCTTCAGCCCTTTTTAACGCCCGCGATCCGGGCGGAAGGATAGTTATGTCTGAAACCATGGAAAACAGGAAACAACAGCCGCATGCACAAAAGGATGCCCAACCGGATGCCCAACCGGATGAACAGGTGGAGCATGAAGGCGATCCCCGAGCCGGGCACAAGATGGCCAAGAAACGCGCTTTTCTGGAACATCTGGCGATCACGTCGAGCATCAAGCAATCGGCAGACGTGGCCGATATTGCCAATAGCACGCTTTATTTATGGAGAGACACTGACCCTGATTTCGCCGCCGCCTGGTTAAAGGCGCTGGCCGCCGGTTACGAGCTGCTGGAAATGGAAATGCTGGAGCGCGCCCGCCACGGGGTGGAGCGCAAGATTTATTACCATGGCAAGCATGTTGCAACCGTGCGCGACTATGACCACAAAACCGGGCTGCAATTGCTGCGCTTGCATAAGGAGTCGGTGGCGCTGGTCCGCGCGGCGCGGGCCGAACTGGCGGCGGAGCCGGAACCGGTGCGCGATACGCTCGACGAGAAGCTCAAGAAGATCAACGTCCGCTTGCGCGCCTATCAGGCGGAGAAGCGGCGCAAAAAGCAGGCGGGTGCGGCGCATGGGGATGCCAGAGACGATGCCGGAGACGAAGGCGGGATCGATAGCGGGTTCGATGCCGGGTTCGATAGTGGTGCCGATAATGGTGAAAGCCATGCCGAAGGGGAGAAAAATGGCAAAAGGGTTCGCGTGATTGATGACGCATGATGTGATCACGGCGCGTCAAATCAACCAGATTGAAGATGACGATGATCGGGCATTTTTCCTGGGTTGCATGGATAGTGAGACCCGCCTCGAATATGAAGCGAGCTGGCACAAATGGGCACGCCAGGAACAGCTCGCGCCCACCGGCGACTGGACGGTGTGGATGATCATGGCGGGCCGCGGCTTTGGCAAGACCCGTGCGGGCGCCGAATGGGTCCGCGAAATTTGTGAAGCCGATGGCAGCGCGCGCTTTGCGCTGGTCGGCGCGAATTTTGCCGAGACACGGATGGTGATGGTCGAGGGGGAAAGCGGTTTGTTGTCGATTGCACCCGATGATACGCGCCCGCTTTGGGAGCCTTCGCTCAAACGGCTGCGCTGGTCGAGCGGTGCGGAGGCTTATCTCTATTCGGCGGCGGAACCAGAGGGCCTGCGCGGGCCGCAGCACAGCCATAGCTGGTGCGATGAAATCGCCAAATGGGCGAATAATAGCGGGCAGGCGCTGGCGGCGTGGGATAATCTGAAAATGGGTTTGCGGCTGGGGCATGCGCCGAAAATTGCCGCGACGACCACGCCAAGGCCGGTGGCATTGGTGCGGAATCTCGTGAAAGGCGATTACCAGACCAGAGGCGTGGTGATTACGCGGGGCGGGACGACGGATAATGTCGCAAACCTGCCTGGTGAATTTATCAAGGTGATGGAGGCGGATTATGGCGGCACGCGGCTGGGGCGGCAGGAGCTGGACGGCGAGCTGATCGAGGAGCTGGAAGGCGCGCTGTGGAGCCGGGCAATGCTGGAGGCGTGCCGGGTGGCGGCCGACGATGCGGCGAACGCGGTCCGCATCGTGATCGGCGTCGATCCTCCGGCTTCACAAACCGGTGATGCCTGCGGGATTATCGTCGCGGGATTGCGGACCGATAACAAGGCGGTGATTCTGGCCGATTGCAGCGCCGAAAAAGCCAGCCCCGAAACATGGGCGCGGGCGGTTGCAAAAGCGGCGCGTAATTGGGGCGCGGACCGGGTGATTGCCGAAGCCAATCAGGGCGGAGCGATGGTCCAATCGGTGCTGCATGCGACAAATGTTTCGCTACCGGTGCGGCTGGTCCACGCGTCGCGCGGCAAGGTGGCTAGGGCGGAACCGGTGGCGGCGCTGTACGAGGCGGGCCGGGTGCTGCATGCGGGCGCTTTCCCGCGGCTGGAGGACGAGCTGTGCGGGCTGCTAATCGGCGGCGGTTATGAAGGGCCGGGGCGGTCCCCGGACCGTGCCGACGCGCTGGTCTATGCGCTGACGGAATTGATGCTGGGGAAGCGGCGCAAGCCGCGGGTGGGGAGTCTTTATTGAACCTCAAGCGCGTTTTTTATTGAACCTCAGGCGCCGGGCGGGCCCATCCGGGCCCTTGGCTACGCGCCAATAAGGCGCGGCGGCCGGTCGGCCTTGCCTCGCTGCGCTCGGACGATGCTCATAGACGTGGCGTAAAAGGTCGCGCTGATCCGACGCGAAGCGGAGGCAAGCGCGACCGCGCGCCCGAGCTTATGCGAGGAAAGCCAAGCGGGCGGATGCCCGCGCCCGGCGCTTGAGGGAATAAACAAAGGAATCAAAAAACATGAAATTTTGGGAAACCCTATCCCTCGCCTTCAAGGGCGGGGGTGGACAATCACGGCCGCCTTTGGGGCGCAGCTATATTGGTACCTATGGCGGTGCTTCTTTCACCGGCGCGGCGCCCTATTCTTACGAAGGACAGGTGCGCGACGCTTACATCAATAACCCCGTCGCGCAGCGCGCCGTGCGGATCGTCGCTGAGGGCATCGGTAGTGCGCCGCTCTTGCCGATGGAGGATAGCGTCGCGACCTTGGTCAACGCCACCAGCGCGGGCCAGTCTCTGCTCGAAACCATCGCGGCGCATCTGTTGCTGCACGGCAATGCTTATGTGCAGGTACTGGGCGGCGCTGACGACCAGCCGGTCGAGCTTTTCGCCCTGCGCCCCGACCGGATCACGATCGAGCCGGATGCAAAGGGCTGGCCGGCCGCTTATGCCTATCGGGCTGGCGAGCATCAGACCCGCTTGGCCGCGCAGGATGCGATGGGCCGTCCGGCGATCATCCACATCAAGGCCTTTCACCCCACCGACGACCATTATGGCCTCGGCTGTCTTGGCGCCGCGGCCAAGGCGGTGGCGGTGCACAATGCGGCGGCGCAGTGGAACAAGGCATTGCTCGACAATGCCGCGCGGCCCTCAGGGGCGTTGGTGTTCGATCCCGGCCCGGATGGATCGGCGCTGTCGGCGGATCAGTTTGACCGGCTCAAGGCCGAGATGGAGGCGAGCTTTGCTGGTTCGGGCAATGCGGGGCGGCCGATGCTGCTCGAAGGCGGGCTGAAATGGCAAAGCATGAGCATGACCCCGGCGGATATGGATTTTGTCGCGCTGAAAGCGGCCGCCGCGCGGGAAATTGCGCTGGCCTTTGGTGTGCCGCCGATGCTGCTCGGCCTGCCGGGGGATAATAGCTATGCGAACTACCGCGAGGCCAATCGCGCGCTGTGGCGGCTGACGATATTGCCGCTAGCAGGGAAGATTTTGGACGGGCTGTCGGGTGCGCTGAGGGCTTGGGGAGAGGATGCGGGTCTGGCGGTGGACCGCGATCAGATCCCGGCGCTGTCCGAGGACCGCGAACGGTTGTGGAGCCAAGTGAGCGCGGCGGATTTTCTGTCGCCGGAGGAAAAGCGGGCGATGTTGGGTTTATGATTCTCTCCCCTTGAGGGAGAGAAAAGACTTGGCTTGGCAGCTTGCTGCCTAGCAAGTCTTAGAGAGGGGGGGGAGCGACAATCGCAGCCCTTTGCGTGTGCCGCCCACCCCTCTCCAAGTTTCGCTAGCGCCCCTGGACAAGCCCAGGGCCGCAAGCTTCACTGTCCTCTCCCTCAAGGGGAGAGGAAGGAGGAGTCTTTATTGAGCCCTCAGGCGCGTTTTTTATTGAACCTCAAGCGCCGGGCGCGGGCGTCTTCTTTTTAACCTCAGGCGCCGGGCGCGGGAGTTTTTATTGAACCTCAGGCGCCGGGCGGCGACATCCGTCGCCTTGGCTAGGCGCCAATAAGGCGCGGCGGCCGGTCGGCCTTGCCTTCGCTGCGCTCGGTTATATGGTCTCAAACGAAGCGTTTAGTGTCGCGCTGAACCGACGCATCGCGTCGGCAAGCGCGACCGCGCGCCCGAGCTTATGCGAGGAAAGCCAAGCGGGCGGATGCCCGCGCCCGGCGCTTGAGGGAATCAAAAAAAGGAATCATTACACATGCTAAACGAAGAAATGCTCGCCCGCCTGGTGGCGCAGGCGGAAGGCGATGGGGCAGATCTGGTTACCCTCCGCGCGATTGTGGAGGAAGCGACCGATAGCGGCGCGGAACGCGTGCTCGACCGGCTGGGTCTCGCCGACCACAAGGCGCAGGATGATCTCGACGAACTGCGCGAGTTGCTCCGCGCCTGGCGCGATGCCAAGGCGAGCGCTTGGAAAGCGGCGATTACCTGGATCATTCGCGGCGCACTGGCACTGCTGTTGATCGGTATCGCGATGCGGTTGGGGTTCGGGAATCTGGTTACATGAGCGCCATCCGCTTCGCTGGCTATGCCGCGATTTTCAACCGCATCGACAAGGGCGGGGACATAATCCGGCCCGGCGCGTTCGGTGCGCTGGCCCGGGGACAATCACTCCCTTTGCTTTGGCAGCACAGGCCGGACCAACGCATTGGCAGCATCAGCTATGCCCGTGAAGATCAGCGCGGCCTGCGGGTCATCGGTAGTCTTTCAACCGCTACCAGAGCCGGGCGGGAAGCGGCAGCTATGTTGAAAAACAGCGCGATCAAGGGGCTCAGCTTCGGCTATCGCGTGCAGCAAGCAGCGGGCCAAAAGCCGCGTGCGTTACTTGCTCTCGATGTCGCGGAGATCTCGCTGGTGACCTGTCCGATGCAGCCCTTGGCTCGGGTGCATTGTTTATTGGACCTCAAGCGCCGGGCGCGGGCATCCGCCCGCTTGGCTATCGCGCCATAAGGCGCGGCGGCCGGTCGGCCTTGCCTCCGCTTCGCGTCGGTCCGGTGCCAAACTTTAGAGGATTGTCCGAGCGCAGCGAGGCAAGCGCGACTGCGCGCCCGAGCTTATGCGAGGAAAGCCAAGCGGGCGGATGCCCGCGCCCGGCGCTTGAGGTCAAACAAAAACACCTACTATCGCGGCGGCAGCGGTTTGACCCCTTCCGAAGCTGGGACACCATCGGCCATATTGTCATCCAATCCGGCAATGATCGCCTCGCTGCAGCCGAAATCTTTCAGCTCGGCGGCGATGCGCGGGTCGCTTTGGGTGGGAGAGACAACTTGCGGGAAGTAAAATTCTATCGGCTTGTCATGTTGGCACAAATTGCGGCGCGACAGACTGTTGAAAGTCTTTAACTCGGCCAGCACGCCATCATAATCTTTCCGGCCCGCCAATATGTAGATTTTCAATATCCGGATCGGATAATAGACCAAATCCTGGTGGCGGCTGTGGCGCTCGGTTTTGTCGAGGAACATATTAATGGCGCCCAGCGCGCGATCCTCGTCTTTCGCGATGATCGCATCATAGGCGATCAGCTCGGCATGTTCGACATTGGATATCATGTCGATCGGCTCGCGGTCGGCAAGCGCGGTTGCGGCGGTGAAATTGGCCAGCGCTTCATCACGGCGGCCCAGTTCAAGGAGATATTCGCTTTTGTCTTTATAGAGATAGCCGCGCAGGAATGTCGGATTGTTCATCAACGTGCGTCCCTGCAAGGCAATATAATCATCATGCGCGGCGAGGGCGGCCTCATGATCGCCAAATGCTTTCAGCATAGCGATCAGCGGTTGATAGCCGCTTTGCGCGACATAATTTTGCATCGGCCAGCGGCCACCGACATGCTGTGAGTGCAGCTGGTTGGCTAGTGATAGGGCGCGGTTTTTGGTAGCTATCGCATCGGGTGCCTGGCGTTCCTGTTTGGCAATGGCTGACTTGCTCGCACCGCGCAGTCGGATCAAGGTCTTATAAGCCTGCAGGACCGGCCAGCAGTTTTTGGCGACAAATTCGATCGACCGTTTGTCGCGGCTGGCGCAGTCGGACAGATCACCGCGCTTTTCGGGCGGAATGTCATGGCTGAGCATCGGGTTGGGCGGACGGCGCGGTCGCGGGATTACCGGGGGAGCGCCTTGGGTGGTCGGTTCGGTTGTTTGTTGCGGTGCCGGCTTTTCCGCTTGCGCGGCCAGAGGTGCCGCCGGAAAAAACGCGGCCAGGAAAAGAGCAGCCAGCGCTGCCAAGCTGTTCAAATAATGCATGGCTCCATGGCTATCGCCGGAGCCGGTTTTTGTCGACCCCAATATTCATTCTGAATTCGCTTCAGCCGCCTGATTTTAGGTGGTTTTTTTCATCTACGAGATTTCATCACCCCCAAGAAAGGAATAACATGGACATTTCCAATACCCCTCTCGAAACGAAAGCCGATACGTTGGAGGACAGTTTCGACACCGTGCTGATGGCCGAGGATATCGCCGTATTGCGCACGGATGTTGATGGCCTGAAAAGTCAGATGGACGACATTTCGAAAGCATCGGCGCGGCCCGTTCTGGCCGGTAACGCGGACGGCGTAAAAGGCATGGCGCCTTCCGCCGCCGCACAGGATTTCGTCACAAAATATCTCCGCCGGGGCGATCATGCAGGGGTCGAGCTGAAAAGCTTTTCCGGCGCGTCTGGCCCCGAAGGCGGCTTTGCCGTACCGCAGGAGATTGACGCGCTGATCGGGCGGACGCTGAAAGACATCTCGCCGATCCGGTCCATCGCCACCGTTGTGCAGACCGGCAGCGCGGGCTATCGCAAGCTCGTCACCCATGGCGGCACGCCATCGGGCTGGGTCAGCGAGACGGCGGGACGGCCCGAAACCGACACGCCCAATTTCAACGAAATCGCGCCGCCGACCGGAGAGCTTTATGCCAACCCGGCGGCGTCGCAGGGGATGCTCGATGATGCCGCCTTTGATGTCGAGGCCTGGCTGGCCGATGAGATTGCCCGCGAATTTGCGCAGGCCGAGGGGGCCGCTTTTGTTGGCGGTTCCGGGGTCAACCAACCGCGCGGCTTTCTCAACGCGCCGGTGACGGACGAGCCGGACGGCGCGCGCGCGTTCGGTTCGCTGCAATATGTGCCGTCGGGCGCGGCAGGCGGCTTTGCCGGCGCGGATGGCGAGGATGCGCTGGTTGACCTGGTCCATACGCTGAAACCCGCCTACCGGCAGGGCGCAAGCTTTGTGATGAACAGCGCCACACTGGCGCAGATCCGCAAGTTCAAGACCGCCGATGGCGCGTTTTTGTGGCAGGCGTCTCTGGCGTCTGGACAACCCGATATGCTGCTCGGCTATCCGGTGGTCGAGGCCGAGGATATGCCGGATGTGGCAGCGGACAGCCTGTCCATCGCCTTCGGCAATTTCCGCGCCGGTTATCTGATCGCAGAGCGCAGCGCGACGAGCATCCTGCGCGACCCGTTCACCAACAAACCGTTTGTGCATTTCTATGCGACCAAGCGCGTCGGTGGTCAGGTGATGAACAGCGAAGCGATTAAGCTGATGCGCTTTAGTGTGAGTTGATTGTGTTTGATTAACCTCAAGCGCCGGGCGGCGACATCCGTCGCCTTGGCTTTCCTCGCATAAGCTCGGGCGCGCAGTCGCGCTTGCCTCCGCTGCGCGTCGGACTGGTGGTAAGCTTGAGGTTTCGCCGGTTCTTCTCTCCCCTTGAGGGAGAGAAAAGACTTGGCTTGGCAGCTCGCTGCCTAGCAAGTCTTAGAGAGGGGTAGGCGGCAAACGCTGTGGTTAGCGATAACCGCTCCCCCCTCTCCAAGTTCCGCTAGCGCCAGTCGGCGCAAGCTCCACTGTCCTCTCCCTCAAGGGGAGAGGATGAAGGAGCGGCCACCATTGTGTACAACATCGACACTACCGCCTGAGGTAAAATAACAAACCCTCCCACACCACCCCACCCCATCCCCCAATGAAAGGACGCCCGACCCGTGAGCTTCCCCCCAAAGATCTGCCCGCATTGCCGGTAGAGTTAATCCAGGAGGTCAAAGATTTCCTCCGCCTTGATCATGGCGAAGATGATGCTGCCATTGCCCGGTTCGCCAGCAGCGCCGCGCATCTGTGTGAGAATTTCACCGGACAAATGTTGATAGTCCGGTCGCTATGTGACCGGATACCGGCGCGGGCAGACTGGCAGAAACTGAAGAGACGCCCGGTGCAAGCGATCACGTCTGTGGAAGCTATTGCACCAGATGGTAACGCCAGGGCGTTGCCCGCCAACGACTATGCGATTGATATCGATGGGGACGGTGTCGGTTGGGTTAAGCTGCGTGCGGCGAGCAACTTTCAGCGCATCGCGGTCACCTATAATGCCGGGCTGGCAGTGGATTGGATGACAGTGCCGACGACCTTGCGGCAGGGCGTGGTCCGGCTGGCGGGCTATCTCTATTCCCATCGCGATGGCCTCGATGCTGCGCCGCCGCCGAGCGCGGTGACAGCTTTATGGCGCCCCCATCGCCGGATGAGGTTGGCATGAGCAGGTCAAATTTTACCGGGCATGAATTTAGCGGGCTTTTGCGCGAACGTATAAGCATCGCGCGGCCATCTTCACAGCGTGACGCCATCGGCTCTGCGACCAACCAAAGCGTGCCGATTGGCGAATTCTGGGCTTCCGCAGAACCGCTGGGGACGGGCTTGGAGGCGCTTGGCAACAGCCGGTCGGCATTGCCGCGGTGGCGGTTCACGCTGCGGCAAACCGATGCCATTCGCGTTGGCGATCATCTGGCTTGGGGCGACCGGAAGATGGTTGTCGGCTCTGTGTCTGCCGATCATCGATTCATTCCGAAAACTATCCTGAAAGCCGAGGAGAAACGGTGATGGAGAATCTAATACGCAAGGCAGAGGCGGTGGCAGCAAGGGAGCTGCAAAAAACCAAAGCGGAAATGCAGGCGGCGCTGGACCAGGAATTACCTGAGGATGTTTCGGTCGCAGAAACGCGTGATGGCATTGTGGTTGCCGGTCGCGGTCTTGGAGCGGAAATTATCGAAAATAACAGTCTGCGCGATGTCGCGTTTTTGATGCGGGGTGTCCGGTGACAAGCGCGCTTGAAGCAGTGCAGCGAGAGCTGGTTGTGGCGATGAATGCGCACCAGCCGTTGCTGGATGAAATCAGCGGCATTTATGACGGCCCACCCGCGCGCGCTGCCTTTCCCTATATCGCCTTGGCGACGGGTGCCGCGCTGGACTGGAGCTTCAAGGGCGGGACGGGCCGGGAATTGAGCTTGGCGCTCAGCGTGCACGACGATGGCATGAGTGCCGCACGGCTGCACCGGGTGATGGCGTTGGCGGAAGCGGCGCTGGAAAATGGTGTGCCGGAGCCGGAGGGTTGGCAGATCGTGACGTTCGATTTCCGCCGGACGCGGATATTGCGCAGCGCGGTGAGCCCGTGGAGCGGATTGATCGAATATCGCGCGCGGGTCCTCTCATCGTCATCCTGAACCAAGTTCAGGATGACGAGAGATTGTACCTGTGCTCAACACACCAATTCTCTCCCCTTGAGGGAGAGAAAAGACTTGGCTTGGCAGCTTGCTGCCTAGCAAGTCTTAGAGAGGGGTAAGGCGGCAAACGCTAAGGTCAGCGATGGACGCTCCCCCCTCTCCAAGTTCCGCTAGCGGCCAGGGCCGCAAGCTTCACTGTCCTCTCCCTCAAGGGGAGAGGATGAAAGGGGCCACCGCCGTATACAACCTCAAGCCTGCCAACGGAGTGACGCGAAGCGGAGGCAAGCGCGCCAAGAATCAGATGGCGCGCGCCCGAGCTTATGCGAGGAAAGCCAAGCGGGCGGATGCCCGCGCCCGGCGCCTGAGGTCAAAACAAAAACTCCCCGGCGCTTGAGGTCCAATAAAAATCACCCACAAAAAAAGGAACCAACTATGGCAGCAGAAAAAGGCAGCGCCTTTCTCCTTAAAATCGGCGACGGGCAGGACCCAGCGACCTATTCCACCATTGCCGGCCTGCGCACGACGCAATTGTCGGTCAATGGCGAGCCGGTCGCGATTACGAACAAGGATAGCGGCGGCTGGCGCGAGCTGTTGTCGGGCGCGGGTGTGCGCTCGGTGTCGGTGTCGGGCGCCGGGGTGTTTACCGGGTCGGATGCCGAAATCCGGGTCAAGAACCATGCGCTCGCCGGGTTGATCGACGCTTATGAGCTGAGCTTTGAAAGCGGCGAGCGGATGCGCGGCGATTTTCTGGTCACGCGGCTTGATTATGCCGGCGATTATAATGGCGAGCGCAGCTATACGCTGAGCCTCGAAAGCTCCGGCGCGGTGTCCCATGTCTGAGCGGGCGAATGCATTGCGCGGCGAAGCGGAATTGACGGTGGCGGGGGAGCAGCTGGTGCTGCGGCCGAGTTTTGCTGCGCTCGTCGCGGCGGAGGAAGAGCTGGGATCGCTGTTCGATCTGGTCGAGCGAGCGGCGAATGGGCAGCTGACCCTGGCCGAAGTCGCGGGGCTGTTGTGGCACGTGATCCGGGACCGGCCCGATGGTCTGACGCGCGAGGATTTTGGCGAAGCGATGCTGGCGCTGGGGCTGGCAAGCGTGACGCCGGTGCTGAAGATCGTGCTGCGGCAGATACTGGCGGGGCGGTGAAGGGGAAGTTTTTATTGGGCCCTCAAACGCCGGGAGTTTTTTTTAAGACCTCAGGCGCCGGGCGGCGACATCCGTCGCCTTGGCTTTCCTCGCATAAGCTCGGGCGGCCGGTCGGCCTTGCCTCCGCTTCGCGTCGGTTTGGTGGCAGCGTTGCGGTTTCGCCTGTTTTTCTCTCCCCTTGAGGGAGAGAAAAGACTTGGCTTGGCAGCTTGCTGCCTAGCAAGTCTTAGAGAGGGGAAGGGGGAGCCGCCACCTTTAACGATAACCGCTCCCCCCTCTCCAAGTTTCGCTAGCGGCCAGGGCCGCAAGCTCCCCTGTCCTCTCCCTCAAGGGGAGAGGATGAATGGGGCAATCCTACCTGTGCTTCGCATCCAGCGCGGAGCATGTTGCACTCAGATTTGAGCATAATGATGATCAATAATTTCCGCACCTCTGCCGCCCATCTCGCTGGGCTGATACCCGCCGCTCTTGGCTGGACGCCCGATCAATTTTGGAACGCCACGCCTGCTGAATTGGCGGCTGTTCTGACCGCTTTGTCCGGTGCTGGTCCGGGTCATCAAACCGCCCCGCCGCTCACCCAAAGCCAACTCCAAACACTGAAAGACACTCTCAACCATGGATGAAGAAATCGAACGTCTGGTCATCGCCGTGCGCGCCGATACCGCCGGATTTGCAAAAGATGTCGCGGATATGAAGGCACAGCTTGACGGGCCGCTGGCGCGCGGAATGGAACGCGCCGGTTCTGCACTCGAAACCGGCCTCAGCCGGGCGATCCGGCGCGGGTCGCTGGATTTTCAGGATCTCAAAAGCGTCGCTCTGTCGGTGATGGATGATATTGCCAGCGCCGCAGTGAATAGCGGTATTGGCAGCCTGTTCGGCGGCGGCGGATCGGGTGGCGGATTGCTGGGCCTTGGAACGTCGCTCTTGGGCGCGGCTCTGGGCCTGCCGGGTCGCGCGACCGGCGGGCCGGTGACGGGCGGGCGCGCTTATATGGTGGGCGAGCAGGGGCCGGAGCTGTTCGTGCCGACCGCGGCCGGGCGGATTGAGCCGTCTGCCGGTACAGCACCGGCGCAGCCCAATATCCGCCTGACCATCAACATATCCGACCATGGCCAGGGCAGCGCACCCGACCAGTTGCGCCGGTCCAGCCGCCAGGTCGCGCGCGCCGTGCGCGGTGCGCTGGCCTATCGGGAGGGTTGAGCCATGGGTTTCTGGTTAGCCAAAGAGCGCGGCGCGCAGCAGGCGGGTTTTATCCCGCGCTTTGATCCGCGCTTCTGGACGGTCAATTTTCCGCGCCCGATGATGGCTTCGGTGGTGACGACCGCGCCCGATGCGCTGCGCGTCGATGCGGTATTTTATAACTCCGATGATCTGGCGGGGTTGATCTGGGACAGCGAAGATACGCTCGATCACCCGCTGCTCGCTTATGAAACGAATCGCGATTATGCGCGGCTGCGGCTGAAATTCCGCTGGCGCTCGCAGGGGATCATGCCGCTCAATCGGGTCAATGGCCCGACGCTGACGATTGAGGGGCGCGATGCCAGCGGCCAGCCCAAGGCCTGGTATGTCCGGCTGTGGAACTATGCCAGCGGCACGCCGACCGATGCGCTGATCGATCTGGAATTTTCCGCGCTCGATGGCGGCTTTGTGCTGCCGGGTGAAGCGGACCCGGTGCATCCGAATGATATTGACCGGATGTTCATCTCGATCATCCCGCCCGATTATGACGGCGCAGGCACACGCTATGCGACGCCCAAAACCGGCTGGGTCGAGATGAGCGCGATTGCGGCCGATGGCGGCGGCGCGGTGCTGGAAATCGGCGATATCATGGTGCCGGAAAACGGTCTGTCGATGGCGACCGGCTATGATGACAGTTTCAACCAGACGCCCGCACGCCTGCTGCGCGCGATCCGCGCGCTCGGCTATCGCGGGGCGATTAATCATTATGTCGGGATGAGCCATTATTTCCGGCTCGAGACCAATGGCGCGGGATTGTATGTCAGCCTGTCCGCGCCGCAGCCGGGCGAGGAATTTGCCGCGATCAATCAGCCCTGCGCGGTCTGGCACCGTGATTTTGTGGAGCGCGCCACGGCGATGGATTTTACTGTCATCCTCTCGCTGTCTTATGAGCTGTTTGATGCCCATTGCTGGAACAACTGGAAACAGCGGGCGGAAAATGGTGATCCGGCGCTGACCGGCTGGGTGCCGCCATCGGCTCTCTTGTCTCCCGCGCGCGCGCCCGCGATGCGCTATCTGCAGGCGGTGGCGCGCGCCTTTACCGCGATTGCGCGCGATGCCGGGGCGGCGATCAAGTTTCAGGTCGGCGAACCGTGGTGGTGGGTGATGCCGGATGATGGGCGGATCTGCCTCTATGATGCAGCAGCGCGTGCGGCCTTTGGTGATGCGCTGGTCAGCATAGCGGATATACGCGGCCCCAAAACCGCCGCGCAAAAGGCGATGCTGGATCAGGCCGGCGAGATGCTGGCTCAATCGACCGCCGATCTGGTCGCAGCGGTCAAGGACGAGGCGCTTGGCGCGCCGGTCGAGACGCTGCTGCTCGCCTATCTGCCAACGATATTGGACGCCGCTGCACCAGAGGCAAAGCGCGCCAATCTGCCCGTCGGTTGGGCCAGCCCGGCCTTCGATATATTGCAGCTGGAGGATTATGACTGGGTCATCGCGGGCGACCAGTCGGAAACCCAGCGCGGCATTGATCTGGCCACACAGCGGCTCGGCTATCCGATGGCGCGGCAGCATTATTTTTCCGGCTTTGTCCTTCGCGCCGAAGACGCTTTCATCTGGGCCAATATGGTCGATGCGGTGGAGACCGCCCGCGCCCGCGGTACGCCGGATATTTTCATCTGGGCGCTGCCGCAGGTGGCGCGCGATGGCTTTACTTATTTTCAGGAACAGGAGGATGATATGAACGCGTTTGACGACGTGCAGTTTCCGCTCGCCATCGGGCAGGGCGCGGCGGTGTCGCCGGGCTTTTCGACCGATATCGTCACCACCCTGTCGGGCCATGAAAAGCGCAATAGCGACTGGGCCGACGCGCGGCTGGAATTTGATGCCGGGCCGGGGGTGCGGTCGGAGGACGAGCTGCGCCGCCTGATCGCCTTTTTTCGCGCGCGGCGCGGCGCGGCCAAGGGGTTTCGCTTTGCCGATCCCTTTGATCATAGCAGCAACAATATGGTCGATCCGCCGACTGCGACGGATCAGGTCATCGGCACCGGTGACGGTGAGCAGACGCGTTTTGCGCTTATTAAAAATTATGGCGAGAACGGCGGTGACGCGCAGCAAAGACGGATAACCCGGCCGCGCGCGGCCTCTGTGCTGGTCGCGGTTGATGGCGCGCTGGTCAGCAACTGGTCGCTTGGCCCGCTCGGTGAGATTGTCTTTGATCAACCCCCTGCCGCCCCTGCCGCGATCACCGCTGGCTTCCTGTTCGATGTGCCGGTCCGTTTTGCCGAGGATCGGCTCGACGTCAGCGCCAGTACATTTTTGGCCGGCGACATTCCCGAAGTGCGCCTGATCGAACTGCGGGAAGGGGCATGAGCGGGGGGATGGACGGGCACTGGCTTGACGCGCCGCTAACGACCTGTTGCTATGCGTGGCGGCTGGAGCGCAGCGACGGCGTGACCATCGGCTTTGTCTCGCATGACCGCGATCTGGTGATCGACAATCTGCGCTATCGCGCGGCGCCGGGCATGGTCCCTTCGACCATCGCGCTGTCGGACAGTCTGGAAATGGACAGCGTTGATATTGCCGGCGTGATGACGAGCGCGGCGATTGCCGAACCCGATCTGGTCGCGGGCCGCTGGAACGGCGCGCGGCTGCACATATCGCTGGTGAACTGGGAAAACCCGGAGGACGAACCGCTGCATCTGATCAGCGGCGAATTTGGTGAAATTGCGCGCAGCGGCGATGCGTTTCGGGTGGAGATGCTGGGCGGCACATCGTTTCTGGACGAGGCGATTGCACCGCTGACCTCCCCCACGTGCCGCGCGCGTCTGGGTGACCGGGCGTGCAAGGTCAGTCTGGCCGCGCATCAGGCGGAGATGGAGCTTTCGCAAATGGCGGAATCACAGCTGATATTTGCCGATCTGCAAGGGCGGGCGTCCGACTATATCTATGGCGAATTGCGCTGGCTCAGCGGGCGCAATTGCGGGCTCAGCTTCGCGATTATCGGCGGCGCGGGGGACGCGCTGCGGCTGGCTGACCAACCGACACAGCCGGTCTCCGTGGGGGATCGGGCGCTGCTGACCGCCGGGTGCGACAAGACTTTTGCCACCTGCCGCGCACGATTTCACAACAGCATCAATTTTCGCGGGGAGCCGCATCTGCCCGGCAACGACCTGCTCACTCGCTATCCCGGAGCATGACTATGTCATCAGACAAACCGATTGCCAAATCCTCGACGATGATTGCCGAAATGGCTTTGCAGCTATGCGGCACAGATTTTCGGCTCCACGGCCGCAGTGCAGAGCACGGGCTCGACTGCATCGGGCTGGCGGCGCAATGTTTGGGAGCGGCTGATATGGCCTACGATGTCCCCACCGGCTATTCGATCCGCGGCGGCTCAATCGCGCAGATTGCCGAGGTGATGACGCTCGCCGGATTTGCGGCGCTGCCACGCGATGAACCGCTTTGCGAAGGGGATATCGTGCTGGTGCGGCCCAGTCCGATCCAATGGCATCTGATGGTCAGGACCGAAGGCGGCTTTGTCCACGCGCATGCAGGGCTCGGCGAGGTCGTTTTTACGCCCGGCGAGGCCCAATGGCCGCTGGAAGCCATTTTTCGAATTTTGGAGGATTGAATGGCGACTTTGGTTTTGACCGCCGTCGGTACAGCTTTGGGCGGACCAATTGGCGGCGCATTGGGCGGATTACTTGGGCGGCAATTTGATCAGAATGTCCTTTTCAAACCCAAAGGCGTGGAAGGCCCGCGCTTGCAGGAATTGGCCGTGCAGACCTCTAGCTATGGATCGCAAATCCCGCGTATTTTTGGCAGGATGCGTGTCGCCGGAACGGTCATCTGGGCGACCGATCTCAAGGAAACAAGAGAAAGACGGGGCGGCGGCAAAGGCCGCCCCAAGAGCACGATCTACAGCTATTCAGCCTGTTTTGCGGTGGCGCTGTCGAGCCGGACCATAAAAAATATCGGCCGGATATGGGCCGACGGCAAAATTTTCCGTGGCAGCGCCGGCGATTTTAAAACAGAAACCGGCTTTCGCTTTTATCGCGGCCAGGAAGATCAAGCCGTTGACGGCCTAATCGCCAGTGCGGAGGCGGCCAGTGGAACGCCGGCTTATCGTGGCCTGGCGCTGGCGGTGTTTGAGGATATGGACCTGACGGATTACGGCAATCGCATCCCGTCTTTGACCTTCGAGGTTATCGCGGACGACGGGACAGTCAGTCTGGCCGTCATCATTGACGATGTTTCCGGACAAAAGATTAGCGCATCTGTTGACGAACCGCTTCATGGATTTGCAGCGGGCGGCCAGAACCGCCGCGAGGTTCTGGACGCGATTGGTGATAATTTTTCGCTGTCTTTTCAGATGACGTCTTTCCGATCCTGGCCTTCGCACATGATGGAAGCGGCCGCGCGTGATCTGGACCCGGATGCGGTTATATTGCCCATTGGCGATAATATATTGTCCCGGCAAAATGGGCAGCCGGTCGACCGCGCGGAATCCCGAATTTTGCCAGAAACAAAATTGCCCCGGCAATATACGCTGCGCTATTATGATCCCGCGCGGGACTATCAGTCCGGTTTGCAAAATGCGTTTCGTCCCGGGATGAGCAGGGTGGTGCTCGATCGCGACTTTCCCGCCGCTATCTCGGCGGCACAGGCAAAGAATATCGCGCAGACAAAGCTATGGTCGCTCTATCAGGAACGGGTCACCGCGCAGGCCCATATCGCAAGGACTGGAGAGCCAGTCATGCCTGGAACATTTGTTCGAACAGATGATGGCGATGATATCTGGCTGGTCCGGAACTGTGAGCTGAACCATGGCAGTATCGCGTTGGGCTTGTCGAAAGCGACCAGCAGTCTGGTGACCGCAGACAGGCCAACGGACAATGGTCGCCCGGTCAAGGAAATGGATGCTCTGGCAGGGGTTACGCGGCTGGCGTTGATCGATCTGCCTTTTGCGCTGGATGCGCCGATACAAGTATCCGATGTTCCGCGCCTCTATGCCGCGGCTGCTGGCGATATTGGCTGGCGCAATGCCCAGCTTTTCGCGACCGGCCCAAACGGGAGCAATACCGATCTTATCGGGCAGATTGCCGCACCAGCGATCATCGGAACCGCGCCAGCACCAATCGGACCCAGCGGGGCGCATATTATTGACCGGAAGAACAGGCTGGTCGTGCAAATGCACAATCGCAATATGGTTTTGAATGACGCGGACAGGGCGCAGTTGTCGGCCGGCTATAATATCGCGGCTATTGGCGCGGAAATTTTCCAATTTGGCTTTGCCAAACCGATTGGCGATGGCCGGTTTCTTCTATCCTATTTCTTGAGAGGTCTGGGAGGTACCGAAAAAGAAATGGATCGCCACAGCGCGGGTGAGAATTTTGTCTTGCTCGACGGTTCCAGTCTGACCGAGATTGATCCCCGTCATTATGTTCCGTCGCAGCCTGCTGGGATTGCGGCGATCGGCAGGGGAGACGAGGAGGCGGTATCGCAGGTGATCGATGACCCGGGACGCGCGCTCAAGCCCTGGTCTCCGGTGCACCCGCGCTTTGCTTTCAATAGGCTCGATGATCTGGAAATCAGCTGGACCCGGCGGTCGCGGGCTGGACTGGCATGGCCGGATAATATCGAAACGCCCCTGGCAGAAGAGACAGAGCAATACCGGATAACGATCGGCTCCAACGCACCGGTCGAACAAGCGCAGCCATCTGTCGTCATTCCGGCGGATCAGGTTCAAGATTATCGGGATACCGGCGCGGCCATGCTGCCGATCAAGGTACAGCAGGTTGGCCGCCATGATATCTCCGATCCTCTATCATTCACTGTCAAAATATAGGTTGAAACGGGGAGCAACTGTCCCCGGTCCGTTTTGTCTATTCAAAGGAAAATAAATGACAATATTTGAAACCGCGCGTTTTGCCTTGCCCTTGTTAGCCGCAGGACAGGCCCACAAGGAGCTTTTTCATAATGAAGCGCTTCTATTACTTGATTTTTTGATCCATCCCGTGGTTCAGGCTGTTGCCGATGACCCGCAGATATTGTCGCCCGTTGCTGGCCAATCCTGGCTGGTCGGCCCATCGCCCGTGGCAGAATGGAGCGGAAGATCCGGGCATATCGTCGGATGGTCTGATGGTGGCTGGCATTTTGTTAAGTCACAGGAATCGATGAAGATTATGGTGATCGAAACCAACCAATCAGCGGTTTATCGCGATGGCGAATGGCATTTTATCGAGGCTATTAATGTGCCGGTTGATGGCGCTATTGTGGATATTGAAGCCCGATCCGCAATCGATTCGATTTTGGCCGTTTTAAGAATAGCGACGATTCTACCGCAAATCCCGTCCAATGATTCTGGTTCCGGCTAACAATTTAGCCGGATTGCAGCACCTTAGAAGGCATTTTTTCCAGTAAATCACGAAAATGGCGACATTTTCGCAACAGTTACGTGATTTGTCGGCTTGCGCTGTCTTTGGGGAAAGGTTACAAAGCGCCGTGAATTCAGAACCTAAATGAGAAGGGGAATATAAATGCGGAAGCTTGCCATAGGATTGGCGCTTGCCTCCACGGCGCTCGCTTCACCTGCCCTGGCCCGTGATGGCCAATGGTATGTGGGCGTAGAAGGCGGCGCGATGCTGGTTGAAGATATTACATCGGACATCGGCACAAATAATAATACTTCAGAAGTTGATCATGACATTGGTTATGACTTTGACGGTATCGTAGGTTACGATTTCGGCGGTTTCCGTCTGGAAGCGGAAGTTGGCTACAAAATGGCCGCTGCTGATCGTCTTCAGATCGGCGCGCCAGGCGTTCCAAGCAATGCTAATGGAACTGGCACTTTTGCTGGCACCACCGACATTAACGGCGAAGTCAATGCATTGAGCTTCATGCTCAACGGTATGCTCGACTTTGGCGACGATGACGGCATTCAAGGCTTTGTCGGCGGCGGTGTTGGTGTGGCTCGTACCGAGATCACCAATATTCTGGCCGGACCGTATCTTGACGATTCGGACACCGGTTTTGCTTGGCAGGCGATTGCAGGTATCCGTGCGCCACTGAGCGACAGCTGGGACGTTGGTCTGAAATATCGTTTCTTCAACGCGGACAAGATCGACCTGGTTGACCAGCGCGGTCTGGACGTCAGCACCCGTTTGCGGACACACTCCGTATTGGGTAGCTTGATCTACAACTTTGGCGGCGAGCCAGAGGCACCACCACCACCGCCTGCTCCGCCACCACCACCGCCTCCACCGCCACCACCGCCGCCGCCACCGGCTGCAGTATGTGCGCCTGGACCGTATATCGTGTTCTTTGACTGGGATCAGTCAGACATCACGCCAGAAGCAGCTACTGTTCTGGATAACGCGGTTACAGCTTATGGTGATTGTGGTTCGGCCCAGGTTATGTTGGCGGGTCACGCTGATAAATCTGGTTCCGCTAGCTACAATGTTGGTCTGTCCCAACGTCGTAACGCTTCGGTTCGGGCTTATCTCGAATCACGCGGCATCGGCGGCGGAGCGATCTCCAGCGAAGCCTTCGGTGAATCGCGTCCTCGCGTTGAAACCGCAGACGGCGTTCGTGAGCCACAAAACCGGCGTGTTGAAGTTATGTATGGTCCTGGTTCAGGAAACTAATAACTTTCAATCTCGAAATAATGAAAAGGGCTGGTCTTCCGACCGGCCCTTTTTTTGTTTATATGCACTGATTTTGCTGCCCGGTGGGCATACGCATTATTACCAAGATAAATAGCACCAATATCGACCAATTGGTTCACGTCATGACACCGTTGATACTTGACTGCAAAGCCGCAACCACCTTTCCTGCGGATGATGGCTATCACTCGTTTTTCTGCGGTAAACCGAAAAAATGCAGTGGGATATAATCCCAACTATCAACGCCATCATCTGATACCGCTGCAGGCGGCTTCGATGACCGATATTATCAAGCCGCTAAATGACGATCTATCAGACAGTTTCGACTTTGATGACTTCGATCGAAACGGGGTTCTGCTGCCATCTGATGAACAAACAGCTTTAGAAACCGGGCGCCCGCTGCATCGCGGGCCCCATCCACGCTATAATGAATTGGTGATCGACCGCCTGTTTTTGATTGTCAGGCTTAGCGAGCAAATCGCAGGCGAGGCAAAACGACAAGAATTTTTCCGCTTCCGGATCGGCTTGTTGCAACTGGCGCTGCGGCATGCCCTTCTCGGAAAAGGGTTGGCGCAGCTCCGCCTGAACAAAAGGGATCCTGGGCCCGCTTCCGATGCGTTTCGGGATTTGGATGCCTGTATCGACACACTTTATGTGGCAACCCGGTGGCCGCCGGTAAAATAATGATCGGATTAGCCTAAAAGACTTTGGAACAATCGCAAGCCGTCAGTCCTGCCATGTTTGCTATCAATAGCCCGTTCGGGATGCGGCATCATGCCCAGGACATTGCCTTCAGCATTGAAAACACCCGCAATATTGCGTGCAGAGCCATTGATATTTTCGGCATAGCGAAACGCGACTTGACCATTAGTTTCCAAACGGTCCAAGCTTTCATCATCTGCAAAATAATTACCATCGTGATGGGCCACAGGAATCGAAATTGTCTCACCTGCCTTATAGCCAGATGTAAATGCCGAACCGGCCCCATCAACGGTCAGCACCGCATCCTTGCAGATAAATTCAATATTCTCGTTACGCATTAAAGCGCCCGGCAACAGGCCGATTTCCGTCAATATCTGGAAGCCATTGCATATACCCAGAACCTTGATCCCTTTGCGAGCTGCCTGCACCACAGCATCAATAATATTGGCGCGAGAAGCCATCGCACCTGACCGCAAATAATCTCCATAAGAGAATCCGCCCGGAATCGCGATAATATCGAGCCCGTCAGGCAGCGCGCTATCACCGTGCCACACCATATGCGGCTTCTTCCCGGTGACGGTTTCCAGCGCGACGGCCATATCGCGATCGCAGTTGGAACCAGGGAAAACAAGTACAGCGGATTTCATCGGTCAGGCTTCTTCTGTCGCTTGATCGGTCAGTTTCTCGATTTCAAAATTTTCTATCACGGTATTGGCGAGCAGCTTTTCGCACATTTTTTTAAGGTCGCTGTCGCTTGTATCATCTGCAACATCCAGCTCGATAAGCTTACCCGCGCGAACATCTTTCACACCTTTGAAATCCAGACTTTCGAGCGCGTGATGAATGGCTTTGCCCTGAGGGTCGAGGACACCGTTCTTCAATGTCACAAATATTCTTATCTTCATGAATCTCGCTTTTCCGATGGCCGACGTGATGCGCTATTTCCTATAGCGTGGTCGCCGCAAGGAGCAAGAGTTGGTTGTCGGGCGATGCCAAGAATAGCCATCGCAAATCAGCTACCGTCAGAAAAACTTCGCAAGTTTGAAATTCACCCGGTGCCGGTTCATCTGGTACAGGTCATAATTGCTGTCGACGCGCGAATAATTATAATCGACGGACGGCGAGAAACCGAGAAACTTGATTTTGCGGCTGCCAATATAGGCACGACCGAAACTCCGCCAGTCTTTGCGTTTTTCCCTTGAATAGAAATCCTCAACCTCGTCAAAGGTGGACCGACTGATACTCCCCGATACACCGGCATTCAAACCGAAGGGTAGCTCGCCGCCAATTCCCAAGTTCACGCCATAATTTAGATTGGAATATTCGTCCGATTTGAGAAGACTGCGTTGGGCAAAAACGCCGGCGGTTGCGATTAGCGATTTGCCAATCAGATGCTCATATGTCGCATTGCCGCCGATTTGCCAGCCGCTAAAGCTATCACTCAACTTCGATTCGGTTCGGCGACCATCCAATTGAATACCAAGACGCTGCCCCTGACTGAGAGCTGCTTGAAAGCCCATGCGACCTCCATATTCCCGAGTGACCAATCGCCCGCCATACCAACGCTGCTGGCCGACAGCCTGCAACGAAATGCTGGCATAACGCGCGATGCGAAATTCTGGGCCGGCCGCGATTTGACCAATAATATCGTCCGATGCCTTGCCTTTATAGTTGATAACTCTGGTTTCTGCATCAAACAGAAAGGCAAGTCTGTCGCTCGCTTTCAAACGCACACCGCCGGAAAATCCTGCGGTCTGGCCGATACCAGAGGTTTGCCTAGCGTCCTCATCCAGCGTCAAATCTCGCTTTCCGGGACCGAAGATTGGGCTGATGACTTCAGGATATACATCGATGGTCTCGGCATTGGTCGCACCGTTAATATTGGTATCGGGCGCAAAGCCAAAATCGAAACTGAAGCGCCAAACGCGCTGATCTCTTAAAATGCTGCGGGTATTGCGGATGGTTCGGGCTATTTCATCCGGCAAATTGTCATCATTTTGCGCCAGGCGAAAATGATAATCCGCGCTCGCCTCTTTTCCGCTCATTAAATAGGAGCGTGCGAGTTCCAACCGAACTCTGGTCTGTCCGGGATTCTCGTCAAGAATGGAACGGAACGTTTTGATCGCCTTTTTCAGATCGCCGGTTTCGACCGCAATATAGCCGGCCAGAAATTGCTGTTGCATCCGCAAACCTGGCACTTGTCCAAGAACTTCAACCAACGGCAGTGCGCGGTCATATTCTTTGGCTTGAACCAGCGCTTGTGCTTTGGCCAGCAGCTGCGCAGGGGTAACCTGAAATCGACAGGTTCCGGTTGCATCGCATTTCGGCGTCGATGCCGGAACGATATTATTTGCTGCGATTGCTGCACCACCATCATCGCTGATCGCGTCCTCAGCGACCGCTGGCACAGCGCATAGAGAAGCGGCGAGACCGCCTCCCATCAGAAGCGCTCGTTTTGTGGCAACCTGTAGGGACATGTTTGGTCCTTAGTTTCCGTTCCGGCCAACAAAGGTCCCGAGAATATCAATCCGCTCATCTGGCGTGCCGCCGACAATACGATACCCGCCGCCAATCTCTTCACCATTGGGGCCATAGAAGGCGCCATCAATGCTCGATCCGGCGATGTTTATGTCCAGACGTCCTCCGCCCGGATTGACAACCCATGCTTCATTAAACTGACCTAAAAAACCGCCCGCTGCGACCAGATCGATCTGGCCAGCACCGTTGGCGCGGAACTGCGCATTTTCGAAAACGCTGTGCGCCCGGCTGGTGCCGTCGAACAACGGGGCGCTAACATTGCCATCAAGCGACAGCGAAAATGTGTTGGCGCCGAAATCGATGGCGGTCGTTGCCCGGCCTGCGATCCATTGGAAATAGGTGTCGGTGTTGCCGATTGCATCCGGCAGGTTGTTAAATACCATCGAGGCTAGCATTGCGCCTTCGAAAGAGCCTGTACCGGTTGTTGGAATGGCATCAGTTGCCGTCAGCTCGCCGTAAGCAAAAGCACCACGTTCGAATGTATTGGTTTGGGTTAATATGGTGCTGGTGCTGCCATCTGCATTGTCTATTTCGGATTGAACGACGCCGGCCGTGTTGCGGAGATAACCAGCAAATGTAACATGTTGGGTCTCCGTGCCAGGGGTCTGGTAGAAGAACGTGGTCACATCACGGCTACCGGGTGCCCCAGTGTCGATGAGATCAAAAATAAATTCTCCGCCGGGTCGGCGTGTAAGATTATTGCTGCTGCCTGCTTCAAGATAGTTGATTCCCTCAAATCCGAAAGCCGCGGATTCCAGATCGGGTGTGCCGAATTGCGGTTCTAGCGCCCCGCCAAAATCGGTACGATGCAAGGGATCTTGAAACCGACTGGTAGCAGATGTGCCGGCCAAGCCATTTGAGAAGCTGACATTAAAAATAGCGTCACGCGGGTTATAATCGACGGAAAGATTAGAGTTCCGAACGGTTTTCGCATCGCCTCGATAGAGCTGTGCGCCTTGGCTAGCGCCGGGTCTGCCAGCTTCGATTACCTGATATTGATAGCTGTGTGTACTTCCAACTGCTTTGTAGGTCCTCTGTTCGGTCGGATTGACAAATGTATGGGTTTCCCCGCTGCCATCTCCGACACCGCCGCCACCTGATCCGGTTGGGGGAGCGCCGCTGCCCGCTGACTGGGGGCCGGCGCCGCCGCATGCGGCAAGCATTGTTGTACTGGCTAACAAGATCAAAAGGCGCATCGGAAAAATTCCTCACATGAGTTCCACATGAGGGCGGTGCTATCAGTCTAATGGTTAAATTCGCGTAAACCATCGGGTTAATTTATGGCTGTTTTGCCCGCCCCTTGAGCGGACAATGCGCATCATCATTTAACAATAGCCCGAAAAACTATGGTTACTTTCCGCGCTTTTTCCGTTCACTATCAAGATCGAGTACTTCGCTGAGGCCGCCTTCGGGGAATAACCCCATGCGCCGGGCAACTTCTTGATATGCTTCGGCTTCTCCGCCCAAGTCGCGGCGGAACCGGTCCTTGTCGAGCTTCTCATTGGTCTCGATATCCCACAGCCGGCAGCCATCCGGGCTGATTTCGTCGGCCAATATGATGCGAGAAAAATCGCCGTCAAAAAGTCGGCCAAATTCCAGCTTGAAATCGACCAATTTTATGCCGATTCCGGCAAACATTCCGGCCATGAAATCGTTAATGCGGATCGCCATCGCGGAAATATCCTGCATTTCCTCCTGCGTGGCCCAGCCGAAACAGGCAATATGTTCTTCCGCCACCAGGGGATCGCCCAGCGCATCATCCTTGTAGCAATATTCGAGCAAGGTGTGCGGCAGCGGCGTGCCTTCCTCAATGCCCAGACGTTTGCTTAAGGATCCCGCGGCGACGTTGCGGACGATGACTTCAATCGGGACAATCTCGACCTGTTTGACCAATTGTTCGCGCATGTTGAGGCGGCGGATGAAATGGCTGGGTATGCCGATATGGCCGAGCAGGGTAAAAATATGCTCGCTCACCCGGTTGTTGATCACGCCCTTGCCGCTGATCGTGCCCTTTTTCTCGGCATTGAAAGCGGTCGCATCATCCTTGAAATATTGGATGATCGTGCCGGGCTCGGGTCCTTCATAGAGGATCTTGGCCTTGCCTTCGTAAATTTGGCGACGACGGGACATAACGGGTTCCTACTCACAGGAAGAAGGTTCAAAAACCAAGCCCCGATCGTGCGAATCAACAGATCCGGACCGATCGGGGCAAGCTCGGGCTTTCTATAAGCCAAAGCGGTCAGCGGTGCAATCAGTCCTCTGCTGGGGAATCTTGTTTGATTTTATGGCCCCAAAAGGTGCGATCTGCGCCCTTGAACCGGCGGCGCAGATAGATGGCGAGCGCAAGCAGCAATATCCACGGCAATGTGACCGCAATCAGCGTGATCAGCGCCCCGATGGAATAGCCGAGCATCGATGATATGTCGTTAAATGACTCGCGAATGGGTCCGGAGAAGCTGCCGGAGCCCGGCGCGCTGGAATAATAGTTGATGATGACCGTGCTATAGGCCACGCGCCCGCGCATTTCCTTTAGCCAGCTGCGCGCCTGGTCAATCTCTTCATTGACATCGGTCACGGCGCGTTCGGCCTCGACCAGCTCCGCAACCGTGCCCTTGCGTGTGCGCAGCAATTCGGTCAGCCGCTGGGACAACAGCACCCGGCTGCGCAGGCGGGCTTCGGTATCGACGATTTTCTTGGACAGGTCTTCGCCGGCAATGGTCGCGGAAATCTGGCTGCCGCCGCTTTGATCGACTGCTTCGGCCAGCCGCTCGCCAAAAGCAGGGGCCTTGGGCGCCGCGACTTCGAGATGGAGGTTGCCGGTGCCATATTCCCCTTCGCCGCCGCTATTGGACATGTTGAGCACGCGGCAGCCATTGTCGGGCATCTGGTTGCACAGGGCGATATGGGCCTGCTGCGCTGTGGGAATTTCGGCGGAGGGCAAGCGGAAACCATAGTCATATTTATAGGCGATCTGGGGCTTGCTGACCGGAATTTCGGTGCTGTTCTCGGCGCCTTCTTGCGGTGGCGACATGGCAGCAGCAGGTTCCGCCTGCATCGCGCCATCAGCGGCGGATTGCGTGATGTCCGCCTCGGCCATATCATATTGCACTGCCGCTTCATCGACCCCGCTGCACGCCGCGAGGCCGAGCATCGCTGCGGCCGTCAATGTTGTGAATATAGTCTTGCGCATGGCATCACTCCTCCAACTTTGGGGCAGCAGGTTTAGGGCGTGATTCGAATAAGTCAACGACGAAACGTGTATTTTTGTCGATGAATTGCTGGAGTGCAGCCGTACCCCGGCGCAGGCCGAGGCCCATCTTCTGTCCAGGAATTCTACGCCGCGGATATGGAACATGCAGAGCGCGATGACGCGCCCACCATCACGGTTCCGATCAGGCAACCCGTTCGGAGATGGACCCCGGCCTGCGCCGGGGCACGCCTATCATCTTTGCGGCACCACTTTCCCACTACCCAGCGCAAATTCACCCTGCTATCGCTCAATCCATGAGTGATGTTACCGATGCGCCTGGCGCTGAACCTGAAGATGAATTTGACGCGATTGTGGATGCGCCTTTTGATGCGGCGCTGTCTGAGCGCTACCTGATCTATGCGATGTCGACGATTACCGCGCGGTCGCTGCCCGATCTGCGCGATGGGCTGAAGCCCGTGCATCGCCGCCTGCTCTGGGCGATGCGGCTGCTGAAACTCGATCCGGCGCAAGGCTATAAGAAATGCGCGCGCGTGGTCGGGGACGTCATCGGTAAATATCATCCCCATGGCGACCAGTCGGTCTATGACGCGATGGTCCGTCTCGCGCAGAGTTTTGCGATGCGCTATCCTTTGGTCGACGGGCAGGGCAATTTCGGTAATATCGACGGCGATAATGCCGCGGCCTATCGCTATACCGAGGCGCGCCTGACCCGCACGGCGATCGAGCTGATGCATGGCCTCGACGAAGGCACGGTGGATTTCAAGCCCACTTATAATGGCGAAGATGAAGAACCGGAAATCATGCCGGGCCTGTTTCCCAATTTGCTCGCCAATGGCGCAAGCGGGATCGCGGTCGGCATGGCGACCAGCATCCCGTCGCACAATGTTCATGAAATTATCGATGCCGCGACCTTGCTGATTGATAGCCCCAAGGCGGAACATGTCGAAATTATGGCGATCATAAAGGGGCCTGATCTTCCCACTGGCGGCACGCTGGTTGATCCGAAATCGGTCATTGATGCGGCTTATGAAAGCGGTCGCGGCGCGATGCGTGTGCGGGCGAAATGGGAAAAGGAAGATGCTGAAGGGCGCGGCGCGTGGCAGATTGTCGTCACTGAAATTCCTTATCAGGTCCAAAAGGGCAAGTTGATTGAGCAGATTGCCCAGATTATTGCGGATAAAAAGCTGCCCATATTGGCAGATATCCGTGACGAATCCGATGAAGACGTGCGTATCGTGCTCGAACCGAAAAGCCGCGCGGTCGACCCCGGTGACCTGATGAACGCCTTGTTCCGGATGAGTGATCTGGAAAATCGTTTCTCGCTCAACATGAATGTGCTCGACAAGGACCGCACGCCCAAGGTCATGGGCATAACCGAAGTCCTGAAACAATGGATTGTCCATCAGATCGAAGTTCTGGTGCGCCGTTCGCGCCACCGCATGGATAAGATTGATGCGCGGCTGGAGCTGCTGGAAGGCTATATCATCGCCTATCTTAATCTCGACCGCGTGATCGAGATTATCCGCAATAATGACGAGCCGAAACCAATGCTGATGGAGGAGTTCAAGCTTAACGACCGTCAGGCAGAGGCGATCCTCAACATGCGGTTGCGGTCGTTGCGCAAGCTTGAAGAAATGGAGCTGCGCAGTGAGCGCGACAAGTTGCTCGAAGAACGCGAGGGTCTGGAAAAGCTGATCGACAGCCCGGCGCGGCAGAAGACACGGCTCAAAAAAGATCTTGCCGCGATGCGCAAACTCTATGCCGAGGATACCGCGCTGGGTGCGCGCCGCACGATGCTGGAAGAAGCAGCGCCTGCGCGCGAAATTTCGCTAGAAGCGTTTATCGAGAAAGAGCCAGTCACTGTGATCATGTCGCAGCGCGGCTGGATCAAGGCGATGAAGGGGCATGCGGATCTCAGCGCGCCCGAAAGCTTCAAGTTTAAGGAAGGCGACGGCCCGAAGTTTGCATTCCATGCACAGACGACCGACAAGTTGCTGATGTGCTGTGACAATGGCCGGTTTTACACATTGGGCGCGGACAAATTGCCTGGAGCCCGAGGCTTTGGCGAGCCGGTGGCCTCGATGGTCGATATGGATCCGGGCACCGAGCCGATTGCGATGATGGCGGCGGATATGGCCGGCAAGCTGCTCATCGCCTCCACCTGGGGCCGCGGTTTCATCACCCATATCAAAGATGTGGTCGCCGAGACTAAGAAGGGACGGCAAGTCGTTAACCTGAAAGGCGATGCGAAATTGCTGGTGGTACGGCCAGTGCCAGAGGGCGCAGATCATATCGCGGCGATTGGCGAGAACCGGAAACTGGTGGTCTTTGCGCTGTCCGAAATGCCGGAAATGGCCAAGGGACAGGGCGTTATGCTGCAACGTTATAAAGACGGCGGACTATCTGACGCCACGGTGTTCAAGCTGGAAGAAGGCCTGAGCTGGGCAATGGGCGGCGATACCGGCCGCACCCGCACCGAACATGACCTGACCATGTGGCGGGTAGCCCGCGGGGCGGCTGGGCGTTTGCCGCCGACAGGTTTCCCGAAGACGGGGAAGTTTGATTGACGTGTAACGCAAAGTCTCATTTTGACACAGACTTGTAAAAGGTTAACAAATCCTTGCTAAAAATTTGACTTTGCACCCTTTTTTAGGCCAGTTGCGGTTCAACGAATGGTCGTGAGGGGTCGCGCTCGATTCGATTTCGTCAATTTTAACGTTTTAACGCCGGTCGTTCTGGCGAAGGGAAATATGATGAAGAAATTTTTCGCAGCGCTGGCACTATCTGCAGCCACAATTGCGCCAGCAAATGCCGGTATTGTCTTTTCAGACAATTTTGATGGTGAAAACGGCGGCGCTTCGCAGCTAAACTACACCGGCTATGCCAATTTTAATACAACCGGCAGTGGTTCGACCGATTTGATTGCAAGCGGTGGTTTTGGAATCTCATGCGTGACCGGATCGTGCATAGATTTGGATGGTTCGCCTGGGCCTGGAACCCTTACAAGTATCTCTTCTTTTGCGTTCAATACAGGTGATCTCGTTCGGCTTTCTCTCGATGTGAGCGGTAATCAGCGAAATGCTGGACAGTCCGATAATTTCTTTGCCGGATATTCTTTTGGTGGCGTCACAACCGAAATTTTTAATATTGGCTTTAGCAGCGGCGGTGGCGATGTCATCCTTGCGCCAACACTGTCTGACGAAGGCTTTCAGTTCTCCTTCTCGGATATCGCAGGCAATGATCCATTTTCTACGCGGTCGCTTTTCTTCACCGCCGGCCAAGCCGGATCATTGACCTTCAATTTCGGTTCGCTAAGCGCAGACAATGTTGGTCCCATCGTAGACAATGTTGTACTGGAAATTGGTGCGCCGGTTCCAGAGCCAGCAACCTGGGCGTTCATGATCTTTGGCTTTGGTCTCGTCGGCAGCGCGCTGCGTCGTAATCGCAAGTCGCTGACGGCCAAACCAGCTTTGGCATAAATTCTTTGATCCAGCGTTGCTGGGTCAAGGTTCGATATTAAAAAGGCTCCCCGTTGATGCGTGGAGCCTTTTTCTATGGTCGTGCGGTAAGCTGGAGGTGTGTCATATTATTGCGCGTCCTTTTCCTGAAACGCTGGAAATTCAGAACAGGCATCATAGTCGGCATTGATCATCGCGTGGCGATAATCAATGGCTCCGGAAAATTCGGGATGGGTGAAGATATAGAGCCGGTCTGCTTCAACGCATTGCGCGGTCCATTCCGCGACGTCGGCGGGGTCGATTCCGGCGTCGATGACAGCAGCCATTTCCTTGTATCGGGGATCGCTCTCGTCGCTTCCGCCCGTGGGTTTGTCAAAAGCGCTGCGGTGAATGTTGGTTTTGACCCATGCCGGACAGAGGATGCTGACACCGATATTACTGGGTGCCAGTTCCTGCTTCAAAGCTTCAGAATAGCCAACTACCGCGAATTTGGTCGCGTTATAAGGCGCCATTCCCGGTGCGGCACCGTGACCGGCCATCGAAGCGGTGTTGATGAAATAACCGCCTTCGCCGTGGCTTTGGATCAGCGGCGTGAATATCTCCACACCATGTGCCACGCCGATTAAATTGATGTCCACGATCCAGCGCCAGTCTTTCATCGCGATTTGGCCGGGTGTGCCGCCCAGGGCAACACCGGCATTGTTGACCACGATATGGACTTTGCCGAACCGATTAATCGTTGCATTGGCGGCATCACGGACCTGTGCCTCGTCCGCGACATCGCATAAGACGGTGCCGACATCAGCGCCGCTTGCAGTCAGCGCAGCTGCGGCTTTGTCCAATTTGCCCTGATCGATATCGGCCAACATAATCCTGGCGCCGCGCGCCGCCAGCGCACTTGCAATGGCAAGTCCAATACCGCCCGCCCCGCCGGTGATAAAACTGACCATGTCCTTTTTGATTTCCATATATTTGTCCTTTTGCGATCGTATTGGGGGGCTAAGCGTTTTCTATGATCTGGCGCGCAAGCGTGCGTACGCGATTTTCGCCGGGAAAACCCTCGGCAATCCAAGCGGCTTCAACGGCCTCCAGGCTCTTTGCCACAATCGGCCCGGGTTCAAGGCCTATGGCTATCAAGTCGCCGCCCGTTATAGGAAAGACCGGTTTGACCCAGTCATCTAGTTTGGCGAGGCCGGTGCCGAGTTGGTCATCTGCGGCAAAGAGCAACGCGATATCCTGTGCAGCATCCTTGCCATATTGATAGGCGATCGCGGGAATATTTGGAACATGGGGTTTCGAAGCCGTCAACCGGTTGGCCACAGCCCGGCGCATTTTCTTTGAAAATCTGAGGCTGGTGACAATCTCTATCGCCTTGTTTGCATCTTTGGGAAGCAGGCCAACCAAGCGCCTTATCGGATCGGGCGGGATATTATGTGCTTCTTCGCGCAAGATCAACATAGCCAATATCTCTCCCGCATTGGCATCAATTTCAGACACAATATTGGCAAAGACATCCGCCTGTATCATCTCCTGTACGGCATAGACCGGATCAGCGGCACCGAGCAGTTTCATCAACTCGTCCGCCACCCGTTCGCGCGACAATTTGGAAAGCTCGCGCGAAGCGTTGCGGCAGGCATCAAATGTCGCCTGGTCGATAGCATGTTGTCCGAACCGCGCGAGAAAACGGAAATAACGCATGATCCGCAGATGATCCTCGGCGATCCTTTGTTCCGCAGACCCGATGAAGCGGATATGGCGCTTTTCGAGATCGGCCAACCCGCCAAAATAGTCAGAGATTTCCAGCGTTTCTGGATCGGCAAATAGCGCGTTGATGGTAAAATCCCGCCGCGCGGCATCTTCTTTCCAGTTATCGCTAAACGCCACTGTCGCACGCCTCCCGTCCGTCGATACATCGCGGCGCAGCGTGGTGATTTCCACCGGGCCATCGTCGGTGACAGCCGTTACGGTGCCATGTTCAATGCCCGTTGGAACTGCCTTGATGCCTGCTTGTTTCAGCCGCGCCATAACAGCGTCTGGTTTCAACATTGTGGCGGCGTCGATATCTTTGACCGGCAGCCCCAATACCGTGTCGCGCACCGCGCCGCCGACAAAGCGCGTGGCGCCCTTATGGCCATCGAGAACTGTGATCAAATCTTTCAATGACTGTCGCTGATGCCAAGAGGCATGCGGCATTTTTTGTGGCGGTAATGTCATGATGTCCAATCCAGTCGCTTCGACAAATTGACCAATATACCGGCGGTAATTCCCCAGATGCGGCGCTTTTGCCAATTAATCTGGTAATATTCGCGCCGCTCGCCGCGCCATTCGCCGACATGCGCGGCTTGGTTTTTCGGATCGAGCACGAAATCGAGCGGTGCTTCAAACCAGTCGTCCACCTCCTCTGGACAGGGTATGAGCGGCAGGTCGGGCGGGATAACAGCTAATATCGGCTGGATATTATAGCCGCTGCCCGAATGATAGCGGTCGGTTGGCCCGATAATGTCGACCTGCGCGGGGTCAAGGCTGACTTCCTCATTCGCTTCACGCAGGGCTGCGTCAATGGCATCCTTGTCCTCGGGATCAATCTTGCCGCCGGGAAAAGCGACTTGTCCCGGATGATTGCGCATATAATCAGGTCGCTGGACCAATATGACGCCGGGTTTCGGTCGGTCAGTGATTGCGATGAGCACGGCGGCATCTCGCAAGCTGTCCAAATCTTTAACGAAATCACGTTCGTCGGACAGCGCATGATCCAGATTATTGGCATGACCGCTTTTAAGCGCCCGCGCTAAATGTGCCCTGAGATCAGGCATGCCCGTCATTCTGGTTTATCGATCGGGAAAAAGGCACCGTGACTCCATAAACCGAACGGATCAAGATCATCAGCCAGCGCCTGTTCGGCCAGCTCATAGTAAACCGGTCGTGCTAATACAGCCTCCAGACCGCCGCGGACGTGCAGATAAGGGCGGCCATCTCCATTGGATTTTGGGTCAGCCTTGGGAAAGCTCAGTTTATGCCAGTCATCGGCGATGACCAAGTGATCGGTATTGAGGCGGAAGGCGAGCTTGCGCGATGGGCCTTCACCTTCACTCTCCATCTCGACTGCAACAAATGGCGCATCTTCCACCTGAATATGGAGCTTTTGATAAGGTGTCACCAGCGCATAGCTATTGTCTTTCTCGTGCCGCAGCAGCGTGGAAAAAGCGCGCACCATGGCGGGGCGGGTGATCGGTGATCCCTGATGAAACCAGGTGCCGTCAGCGGCGATGCGCATTTCACTGTCACCCGTTTCCGTCGGCGCCCACTGGTCCACCGGTGGTAATGTCTGGGCTTCGACCATTTCTGCAATATCGGAAAGCGAGAGGGAGGCGAGTTCGGGCGGCGGTGTATAAGGCATGGTTATGGCCTATTGCGGGTGAGGGGCCGTGTAAAGTGCTGGCTTTAAGTGAGATAATGACGCGGCCGCCAATCCATCATGCGGGGTCGGGTTTCTGCCACGGCCCCAGCTTACCCTTTTCAGGCAATGGCGCATCTTTTGGAGCACGCACCAGCAATCGCTCCGGGTCCCATGGACCAGGCAGGGTCCATCCGCCAGTGCGTTCAGGCGAGAAATTGAAGAAGCGGTCATAATAAGCTGGATCACCGATCATCACGAGCGGAAGGCTCTCATCCTGTTGCAATTCTTTAAGCAGGCCGTTCATAAGTGCCTGTCCAATGCCGTCGCCCTGGCAATCGGGATAGACGGCGACCGGCCCCACCATGATCATCGGATGCATTTTTCCTTTGTCATCGGTGAGCGCAACTGGCCAGCATTGCAAAGAGCCTAGCAGTTCGTTGGCGGCCATGTTGACAGCCGCGACACTCAACCCTTCCAGCATCTCCATGCCTTCCCGGACCTTGTAGGCCGTGCGCTGGCTGCGGCGCTTGCCGAACGCGGCGTCAAGCAGATCTTCGACCAGCGCAGGATCAATTTCGGCAAGGGGTATGATGGTCGTCAAATCACGGATCCAATATTGTGGAGCATCTCAAGAGGACAGGCGTTTAACGCTATTGAAGGGTGCTGTCGAGCGGCACATTGAAAGGAACCGGTCAGGGCTTGCAGTGTTGATTGCACTATGGCGTAACCATGTCTAAAAGAAAGAAATTCAAGGGAGCAAGACGCGTGAACAACCAACAGGACCAGCAATCACAAATGGATCAGTCTAGTGCTGATACCAGCGGATCAGCGGCCGGAAAACTGGCCATTTTACGGAAGGATCTGAAAGGCTGGACAGTATTGGTTCTGGCCTTGGCTGCTGTCATCGTATTTTTTGGCGCGGCTTTTGGGGCTGGCATTGGTTTATGGGGCTGGCAAGCGGGTCTCGGCGCATTGCCATGGACCGGTCTGGTGGCTCTGATCGCTTTGATCATTGCTATCATCGGGATCATATTGGATCGCCGGAAAGATCGCAAAACCCGCTGGCCGTTACTTGGTCTTGGCACGATCGTTTCTCTGGGTTTCATTGGTTACCTGGCGAGCTATGCGATAACGATTGCGTCGCTGCCTGCGATCCACGACATCACAACCGATCTGGCTGACCCACCGCAATTTTCTGCTCTGACATTGCGGGCGGATAACTGGGATAATATTCCTGGTGCTGATGACAGTGCAATGCGCGGAATGAACCCGCGTCAGCGCTGGGCCACCGTTCACCAGGACGCTTATCCTGACATCCGCTCGGTGAGAATTGACCGGCCCGTTTCAGAAGTGATTGAAAAGGCGAAACGGCTAGCAGAAGCGCGTGGCTGGGAAGTCGTCAGCGTTGATCCGGCGTCAGGCAATCTGGAGGCGACGGCAACCATATCGCTGTTCCGGTTCAAGGATGATGTAGTGATCCGCGCCCGTTCAGCGGAAAATGGTGCATCCAGCATTATTGATATGCGCTCTGTATCTCGGGTGGGTGTCCATGATCTTGGCGCCAATGCCAAGCGGGTGCGCCAGTTCCTGAGTGATCTTTCGGGCACCACCACTGCTGCTTCGCGATAGATTTAGCGCCGAGGACCGGTGACCAATGACGCTGTTGCGATGGGTCAGAGGTTCGATCAGATTTCTCATATATCTTTCGATTTTGGCGGTTCTCGTGCTGATTGCACTGTCCTATCTGCGGCAGCGGCCGCAGGACTTACCCTGGACGGAGCTTCGTCTGGATCACCCTATCGGGATATTTACCGGCAGAAAACTGGCCAAGCTGGGAGATGATTTTGCCGGCTGCCGGATGCTTTTGGATGCCGCCGGCGTTGTTTACGAACCCTTGCCGCCTGTCGGTACTGATCAATGTGTTCGGGACGACAATGTCCGGTTACTGAAACCGGGAACCGGGCAGATAAGCTTTGCTCCGCAAACAGTGGCGCCCTCATGTCCCGTGGTAGCAGGACTGACAGTCTGGCAGGATCAAGTGGTCCAACCTGCTGCAAGGGAAATTTTCGGGCAGCGCGTGGTGAGCATCCGTCATCTCGGTTCGTATAGCTGCCGAACAATTGCTGGCGGCGACGCCTGGAGCGAGCATGCAACGGGCAATGCGATTGATATCGCCGCGTTTACGCTCGCTGATGGTACGGTGATTTCTTTGAGCGGGCATTGGGATGAGGACGGACCGAAAGGCAGGTTTCTCCGCATCATTCGCGATGGATCTTGTGATCTGTTTTCCAGCGTGCTGTCGCCAGACTATAATGCCGCGCATGCCGACCATTTTCATTTTGATCAGGCACAGCGCGGCACCATGGGTTATCGCATCTGCCGTTAGCTAATGATCAACATGGTTTGCGAAGCTTAACTTGGCATCGGTATCTTCGACCGCTTAACGGCTGGTTGGTGTCAGTTTTAGCAGCCGGCCCCCTTCACCATCTTCCAGTACCCATAGAGCGCCTTCGGGTCCCTGTTCAACTTCGCGAATGCGTTGGTCCATAGCATAGCGCTCTGCCTCTTTTGCCGTTTCGCCATCAAAGGATACACGAATAATCGCCTCACTTGCGAGGCCCCCGATAAAGGCATTGCCCTTCCATGCCGGAAAGAGATCGCCGGAATAGATGATCATTCCCGACGGCGCGATGGTTGGAACCCAGGCTATTTTTGGTGCAGCAAATTCCGGGCGCGTGTCATGATTGGGTATTTTCTTGCCATCATAGTGATCGCCTTCGGAGACGATGGGATAGCCATAATTGGCGCTGCGCTGAACCAGATTCAGCTCATCACCGTCTTTTGGCCCCATTTCCTGGTTCCAAAGTCGCCCTTCGGCATCAAAAGCCATGCCGAGAATATTACGGTGGCCCAACGACCAGATTTCCGGAAGCGCATCGTCCTGACCTACAAATGGGTTATCTTGTGGGACACTGCCGTCGGGGAAAAGCCGGACAATCTTGCCAAGGTTTCCGGTCATATCCTGCGAGGGATCGAATTTTTGACGCTCACCTGATCCAATGAAAAGATATTTGCCATCGGGCGAGAATATCATGCGATGGGAATAATGGCCGCGCCCGGTCACTTTCGGGTTTTGGGTCCAGATGGTTTTCAGCTCTTTTAAATCCGGCTGGGTGCCTTGCAAATCAAGCTTGGCATGAGCCACAACCGCGCCGCGCGTATCATCATCGCCGCTTTCGACCCAGCTCAGATAAATCAGGCCGCTAGTTTCAAAATCAGGCGCGAGAATGACGTCACCAAAACCGCCCTGACCACCATAATCAACCTCGGGCACATTGCCGATTTCGGTCTTGGCGCCTTTCTGGTCTACCAGCAGCAGCTTGCCTTTCTTTTCTGTGACCAGCATTCGGCCATCAGGCAGGAAAGTCATCGCCCAAGGCTCGTCAAAGCTGGCCACTTCCGCTTTTTCAAAAGGTTTGCGATCGACCGGCGAGATATCGGACGAAGCCTGCGCCTCCTCCGAGCCACTTTTTGTAGCCTGGGCATCGTCGCCGTTGCTGCAGGCGATAAGAATGATTGATAATCCAGTAGCGAGGGTGAGATTTCTCATTTTGGTTCCCATGATCATTTTATGTAGTGATCCAATAATTTATAAAGTGGTCGAAAAATTTGCGAACTAGCAATTACGCAGAAAATATAGCGGATTACGTCAGTAATTCCTAGAATATTCGGGTCCAAAACCGATGTTCACTGGTTAATTACCATTTCTGGTTAAAGGCCTGTGCTATGTCTGCACGCAAATCAGAGGTCCACGATCCGCGTCCGCCGTCGGCGGTGTCGGCTGGCGTGGGTGTAGCAGGTCTGTTTGGTTTGGTGTCCTGGATATTGATTGCGCGGCAATATGGCATGGACGGCCCTTATTCGGCGCTGGTCGCTTGCGCGGCTTGCGGAGTTCCGATGGTGATCTGGTCATTATTATATGACAAGGTGCATTTGCGCGCATCCACTGGCATTGATTGGAAAAACCCGAAACCGCTCAAACAGACATTTGATATCAGCGTGGCCAAGCTAGCGGGCCTTTGGGGAACCTGGGCGATTATTGCCCTCGTTTACTGTGTAGGTCGCTGGTATTGGACCGGTCAATATCAGTTCTCGATGGACATGATGGAGGCTGCTGCGCCGTTCCTATTGGGCCTGTCCATTCCCTATGTGATGTGGATGGACCGGCGGTTTGTTGAACCACGTGACGGTGCCTGGCATTTCGGGCAATTTCTGATGGGCGCAGGCAGCAAAGAGCGCGGCGGTGAATATGATCGCGAACAGATTTATCACCACCTGCGTGCTTGGGCTGTAAAAGGCTTTTTTCTTGCGTTCATGATTTCGATCGTACCGGGCGGATTTGGCGATATTGTGCGCCTCGACCTAGCGCAGGTCATGGGTAATCCCGTGGCCATCGCCCATTGGCTGATTATCGCGATGTTTGTGGTCGACGTGCAGTTCGCCACGGTGGGCTATCTGCTAACGATGAAGCCGCTGGATGCACATATCCGCACGGCTAATCCTTATCTTGCGGGCTGGGTTGCCGCGTTGATTTGCTACCCACCATTTATTCTGATGGACGGTCCGCTCAACTATCATGTCAACACCGCGGATTGGGCCTTTTGGCTGGAAGGGCATGATATTCTGCTGGCGATATGGGGTGGGATATTGGTTATCCTGACCGCGATATATGCCTGGGCGACGGTGGCTTTCGGTCTGCGTTTTTCCAACCTTACCCATCGCGGTATCCTGACCAACGGACCTTATCGGTTTACCAAACATCCGGCCTATGTCGCTAAAAACCTCTATTGGTGGCTGGCGACCATGCCGTTTCTCGTCACCTCAAGCAGCTTTACCGATATGGTGCGTAATACCGTCATTATCGCGGCGGTTAGTGGTGTTTATTATTGGCGAGCGAAAACGGAAGAAAAACACCTGCTGAATGATCCCGCTTATAAAGAATATGCCGAATGGATGGACCGCAATGCACCTATCCCGCGCGCGATTAACTGGTTAAAAGTGAAGATCGGCTGGTGGCCGCCGGCGGAGAAGCCAGACCAGGAAATCCAACCAGCCGAATAAGCCAGCAAAATGGCAATGCCATAGGGGCTTCCCAAAGGCTTGGCACCGCCATAAGCTCCAACCATGACAGTAATCGGCACAGACGGAAAACATCGCTGTTTCGGCGGACAAGCAGGCAAAGAATTTTACGGCGTCTATCATGACGAGGAATGGGCGGTTCCCGAACATGATGATCAAACACTGTTCGAAAACCTGATATTGGAAGGCGCGCAAGCGGGCCTTAGCTGGGAAACCGTGCTGCGGAAACGGGATGGTTATCGCCGTGCTTTTCACGGTTTTGATATCGCCCGCGTGGCGGCGATGACCGATGATGAGCTGGAGGCGCTGCGTGAGGATGAAGGGATTATCCGAAACCGGCTGAAAATCTATTCCACCCGCAAAAACGCTTTGGTCTTTCTGGATATACAAAAGGAATTTGGTAGCTTTGACAATTGGCTATGGGCGCATGTCGACGGCACGCCGATAGTCAATCGGCCTAAGAACGGTTCCGAAATGCTGGCCACATCCCCGATTAGCGACGCTATCTCGAAAGACCTGAAAAAGCGCGGGATGAGCTTCGTCGGCAGCACGATCATCTACGCCTATATGCAGGCGATTGGCATGGTCGATGATCATATGGCAGATTGTTGGCAGGCTTGATCTACCTGTCCGAACGGCACAGTTGGCAAGCGTCAGCATAGCTGCGATAGGGGCGGCAATGACACAACACCAACCAACAAGAGCCGCCGCTTTATCGCGGCTTGCCAATTTTACCGCCAATATGGGTCATAATTACGCGCATAAACGCAATTTTGACTATGGCGCGGATGCTGATATCGAACAGGATAAATGGCGTGATAATGTTTCGAAGCTATCGCCTTATATCCGGCACAAACTGCTTACCGAACAGGAATTGATAGCGGCGGCGATCAAGGCCCATGGTGCGACGGGTGCCGATAAATTTGTCTCGGAAGTGCTCTGGCGTGGCTATTTTAAAGGCTGGCTGGAACAGCGGCCGGAAGTTTGGGCCGACTATGTCACGAGCCGGGATGCCGCATTCAAACAGCTGAAAGCGCAGGGCGGTCTTCGCAAGATTTACGAGCAGGCGACCGAGGGGCGGACCGGTATCGACGCGTTTGATCACTGGGCGAAAGAGCTGGTCGAAACCGGTTATCTCCATAACCATGCGCGCATGTGGTTTGCTAGTGTCTGGATTTTTACGCTGAAGCTGCCTTGGCAACTGGGCGCAGATTTTTTCCTCCAGCATTTGTTGGACGGCGACGCGGCATCTAATACCTTGTCATGGCGCTGGGTTGGCGGATTGCACACCAAGGGTAAAACCTATCTCGCGACCAAAGAGAATATCGCGCAATTTACCGATGGGCGTTTTGCGCCGACAGGCTTGGCCGCCGAAGCGATCCCGCTGGAAGAAGACAAAAATTACAAGTTGCGGCCGCTCAAAATACCACCTGCACCGCCTGCCGCCTCGGCCTTTGCGCTTTTGGTGCATGAAGAGGATTGCCATCCCGAGAGCCTCATATTGCCGCAAAAACCATCGCTGATCCTTGGTGTGAGTGGACCAGATGGCAAGAGCCCCAAGGGTGTTTCGGAAAAGGTCAGTGCATTTTCAAACGGAGCCGTTAGCGATGCTGTGACCCGTGCTGCAGCGCATTTTGATTGCGATAGCGTGATGTGGAACAAGGGCGAGAAACTGAGGGATGTATTGGCCAATGCAAAGCTGGAACGGCTATTGTCGCCATGGCTGCCGGTAGGAGCGCTGAAAGATGCCATTGGCAAGGAAATCAACGGAAATAACGTCCGGTGGATAATCCGCGATTATGATGCCGCGATCTGGCCCTTGGCCACAAAAGGGTTCTTCCCGGTCAAGAAAAAGGCGCCAGACGCACTGCGCGGCATAGGAATGGAGCTATAATGAAAGAGCATTTTGAACGCCACAAACAGCCATGGAACAGCGAGGAAATCCAGAAGCTCCATGCTTTTGCGAAAAAGGGTATGACTTTGAAAGCGATATCCAAAGCGCTGACCCGTAGCGAAGAATCGATCAAGAAACGCGCCCAGGCTGACAAGGTGAAGATAGCAAAGAAGCGCTAGCATATGTGCTAGCCAGTAAACCTATGTAAAATAGGCATAATAGTAAAATATTTACGATTATCCGCTACCCCGCCGGATGTGGGGACTAAGATGATTGCAAATAGTAATGCCTGGGGACAGGAACAGTCCGATCAGGATTTAATCCTGCGGGAGCAACTTACCGAACATGGTAAGTCTGTTCGCGTGACGGTATTCGCTAATTTGGTGAATGCAGCGATATTGTCGTTCCTGTTCTTTGATCAGGCGCCGCTTGCCATGCATATCCTTTGGTATGGTATGTTTGCCTATCTCTCGATCACCCGTCTTCACTTGGCCAAGCGTTCCAAAACTACGGATATGTCCCGCCGCCAGATGCTCAAACTGAAACGGCACATCGTTTTTAACGGGGCAGGCTACGCGCATATGTGGGGTGCAGGGGTGGCATGTCTGCTGCCGGTTGCGACTTCCAATCAACTTATGCTTCTCGCCATCATCGGTGCGGGGAAGATGAGCACGGCCGTGGTTTCCTATCGGCATATTCCAGAGGCATCGCGCGCCTGGACTATCATCATGTATGTAGGACTCACCGCCGGTTTGCTCTATCTTGGCGGGATTGAAAGCTATGCCGCGATCATATTGCTGACGATGTTTGGGTCGGTATTATATGCCAATGGTAACAATATATTCGAGAACTTTGCCAATCAGCTTGTTGCCAAGCAAGAAATCGAGCGATCAGCGGAAACTGTTAAATTGCTACTCAATGATTTTGAAGAGCAGGCATCCAATTGGTTGTTTTCAGCCGATGCGGACGGGCGCTTGATCGATGTGTGTGAACGTTTTGCTGAGGCGGCGCATCAACCGCGTGAAGCGATGAATGGCATGAAGCTGATATCCTTGATTGAAGATAAAGATCAACGCGCATTGCTAACGGACCATATCGATAAGGGGCGGTCATTTCGTGATCTGACCGTTTCTGTTGATGTCGACGGTGAACAGCAATGGTGGACGATCAGCGCGCGCGCGATCACCAACGAAACCGAAGGTAACGACCACGCTGCTTTCCGGGGTGTGATAGAAGATATTACCGCGCAGAAAAATGCCGAAGCAAAAGTCAGCTATATGGCGCATTTTGATGGCCTTACAGATTTGCCCAACCGGCGTCTGTTTACCGATACGCTTAACCGCACCATCCACAGAGCAAGCGCTGACGATACGGTTTCCCTGATCTTTTTCGATCTCGACCATTTTAAAGCAATTAACGACACTTTGGGTCACCCGATTGGCGACAAGTTGCTGCAGATGATTTCGCGCAGGCTGGAGAAGCTGACCAAGCCGGGCGATCTGCTTGCCCGGATTGGTGGCGATGAATTTGCGCTGCTCTTGACCGGCGAACGCGCGACTTCGGCTGAACAGGTGGCCGAAGCAATTGTGTCGCGTATTGGCAAACCTTTCCTGATTGACGATCATAATATTGTATCAGGGGTCAGCGTCGGCGTGGCGGCATGGGAACCCGATATGACGGACGCCAATCAGCTTTTAAAATATGCCGATTTGGCGCTCTATTCAGCCAAAGGGTCCGGACGAAACCGAGTTGCCTGTTTTGAAAAGGGTATGGATGTGGCGGCGGAGGCGCGGCGAAATCTGGAGCTTGATTTGCGTACTTCGCTTGGCCGCGATGAAATGCGTCTGCATTATCAGCCGCTTGTAGATCTGAAAACGCAAAGCAAGATTGGCTATGAGGCTCTGCTGCGGTGGGAGCATCCGGCTCGCGGTGTGGTCATGCCGGATGATTTTATCGGTGTGGCTGAAGAAACCGGGATGATCGTCCAGCTGGGTGAGTGGGTCATACGCAAAGCGCTGGACGATGCCGCGAACTGGGATGAAAAATTGACGGTGGCGATAAACCTGTCCCCGACCCAGATGCGCAGTGCAAGCCTGGTGTCGACGATCGTCAATGCCCTTGCGCATTCTGGTGTTGATCCGGGGCGGTTGGAACTGGAGATAACCGAGAGCATCCTGATGCACGACAGCGAGACCAATATCCGGACCCTGCATACGCTCCGCGATCTCGGCATCCGCATTTCGCTGGATGATTTCGGAACCGGCTATAGTTCGCTAAATTATCTCCGCAGTTTCCCGTTCGACAAGATCAAGATTGACCGCTGTTTTGTAAGCGAGATTGATACGCGCGAGGATTGCCGGGCGATTATTCGGTCCGTTATCAACCTGGCCCAGAATCTCGGCATGACCACGACGGCCGAAGGCGTCGAGCGCCAAGACCAGGTGGAAGAATTAAGGGTGGAAGGCTGTGATCAGGTGCAGGGTTTCCTCTATGGAAAAGCCGAAGCTCTGCAAGAAGCCACAGATCTGCGGTCAGACGATAAAATGGTTCCCAATGTGGAAACCATCTATCTGCCCGCAGCAGAAGTTCCCATCGCGCCGTATCCGAAGCGGAAAAAAGCCTGATTTCGTAAGATTAGAGTCGTAAGACCCCGAGCTCAAGGGCACGAATTGATGCTCCTGTTCGATCGCTTGCATCAAGTTTCGCAAAAACCCGCCGGACATATGTATCTGCAGTTGATCCGCCAATTTCTAGCTCTGCGGCAATCGCCTTGTTTGAGCGACCGTGCGCAATCAGCCGGATGACTTGCGTTTCCCGTTCCGACAAGTGAACCTTTCGCTCGAATTTCTGATCCAGAATATAGCATATCCTGATATGGGCAGCGCTCGCTAAAGCAGCAACTGTCGCTATTATGCTGTCATCAAAAGTGAGTTCTAGGGGATCAAATGTAAATGCCGAATAGGCATCGCGCCCTTTCGGTCCAAAAAGTGGTATTCCAACGCCTTCGATCAGACCATGCGCTTGGAGTTGATCCACAAAACGCCGTTCATTTTCATTCAGCCGACGCGATTCAAGAGCGTCCCGCCACAACATGGGCTCGCCATGTTGCATTATGATATCCGGGATTGGATCGCTTTTTCGGAAACCTGCTTCTTCATAAAGCGTCAGCCATTCTTTGGAAAAACCTGACGTTGCCAGTTGAACTGTGTGATCGGTTTGCGATTTCAGCTTGGGGGTAAAATGATAGCTGGTTCTGTTTGCGCCAAGACTTGTAACCGCCATCCGCACTAGCTCGAGTATATCCGACAAGGACGATAATGCCGCAATCTCCCGGAAAACATCGCCTATATGCAAATCCTGATCGTTGGTAGCCATGCCCTGCTACTCTCCTTCTCGGATAGACAATGGGCTTGTTTGCCCTTTTTTTCAAGTTGTCCCCTGTTTGCGTGACAATGGTTCAGGACACTATCTTTAGTGGGAAGTCGCTGACGATTGAAATTGAGAGTTTGCCCCCTTAAGTCTCAAATGGAGATACATCATGGACGATGCACGCGAACAAATAGCGCTGTTGGAAGAGATTCTTGAAAGACTGGAGCGGTTGGAAAACCAGCAACGGGACAGCGCGACAAGGAAGCTTGACCTCGGGCAATTTGCGATCGACCTCAGACGATCGAGAGCCGACCTGTTTCCCGATGAATATTGTAAGGGCAATATTTGGGATGTCTTGCTGGAACTCTATGATGCAAAGCGGTCTGGTGAAAAATTGCGACTGACGGATATTTCAGCAAGGACAAAAACACCGGAAAAATTGACGCTGCGATATGTGGACCTGCTGTCAGCAGACGGATTTCTGTATAACGAACAAAGCATGCAAGGCGGTAATCAACCGCATATATTAATGACAGACAAAGCTTTGAACCAGATTGATCAACTCTTTGAGCATATTCAGATGAAGAATAGCGAAAGGGGTGATTTGCCAGAAGCTGCGGATAGGCCCGCAGACGTTGCAAGGCGCAGTGCTGCTAACGAGTTTTAACGGATTTTAGGTCCTTTGCCGGTATAAATTGCCGTCCTAAATAGCGAACGCCGCCAATCCCAATCTTGACGCGGCCACTGCTACGCAGCATGGCGGTCTCATGCGATTTTTCTCCGACAATGCTGCCTCTGTCCATCCCAAGGTGATGACTGCTTTGGCTGCGGCCAACGGGCAGGATACGGCTTATGACGGTGATGCTCTAAGCGCGCGGTTGAGCGGCGTTTTTTCCGATCTTTTTGAAACGGATGTCGAGGCGATGTGGGTCGCAACCGGAACAGCTGCAAATTCGCTGGCTTTGGCAGCGATGTGCCAGCCGCATCAGGGAGTGATTTGCCATCAGGAAGCGCATATCGAACAGGATGAAGCGGGCGCTCCTGGTTTTTATACCGGTGGCGCGAAGCTTATGCTGGCAGGTGGAGAAGGGGCGAAGCTTTTGCCCGACACCATAGATAGCATGTGTGCTGCGATCCGGGATGACGTGCATCAGGTGCAGCCGGCGGCCGTTTCCATCACCAATGCGTCGGAATATGGGCTTGTCTACACACCGGACGAAGTTGCCGCCGTCTCGGAAGTTTGCAAGCAGCGCAGTCTGGGGCTGCACATGGATGGTGCGCGCTTTGCGAACGCGTTGGCGACGCTCGGCTGTCACCCGGCCGATGTCACATGGAGAGCGGGTGTCGATGCGTTGAGCTTTGGCTTCGTCAAAAATGGCGGCATGGGCGCAGAGGCTTTGGTTTTCTTTGACAAGGAACTGGCCCGCGACACCCATTATCGGCGCAAACGTGCAGGCCATTTACAGTCCAAGGGTCGCTATCTTACCGCGCAGATACTGGCGATGCTCGAAGATGACTTGTGGCTCGACAATGCGCGGGCGGCCAATCAGGGCGCGCAAATTATCGCTGGAGCCGCCAGTGACCGGTTGCTCTATCCGGTTGAGGCCAATGAAATCTTCATAAAACTCTCGGCAACGGAAGCGGAAAGCTTGCGCCGGGCAGGATTTGATTTCTATGATTGGGGTGAGGGACAGGCACGGCTGGTAACCAGCTGGAACCAAAGCGCTGAAGATATCCGGCCATTGGCAGAGGCTATCGGCGCCTTATGAACGCTGAGCAGGGCGGCGAACCGGGTTTGCTGACGCCGCGCATATTATTTCCGTTTCTGTTGGTTTCCCTGATCTGGGGCTCGACTTGGCTTGTCATCAAAGACCAGATCTCCGATGTCCCGCCGAGCTGGTCGGTCAGCTACCGGTTCATAATTGCCTCAGCCGCCATGTTCGTGTTGGTCGGTTTCAAGCGGCTGCCCTTTCGGCTGGGTGCAAAAGGTCAGTTCTGGGCGATCCTGATCGGCATTGCCCAATTCTCCTTCAACTTTAATTTTGTCTATAATGCTGAGCTTTATATCACCTCCGGCCTCGTCGCGGTGCTATTCGCGCTATTGATGGTACCGAACGCGATATTGGGACGCATATTTCTGAGCCAGCGTATCAATGGGGCCTTCCTGGCCGGATCAGCGATTGCTGCAGCGGGAATCGCGTTACTCTTCTGGCATGAATATAAAAGCTCTCCGGCGACACTGGCCGACGTTTTATTGGGCGTGGCTCTGACCGTCGGCGGGATATTGTCTGCCTCTGTCGCCAATGTGATGCAGGCTTTGCCAAAGCTTAAAAGCTACCCGATCCTGACCTTGTTGGCATGGGCGATGTTCTGGGGCGCGGCGATCAACATTCTTTTGTCCTGGATCACGGTCGGGCCACCGGTCATAGAAATGCGTGCGGCCTATCTCGGTGGGATCGTCTATCTCGCGATTGTTGGTTCTGTGATTACTTTCCCGCTTTATTTTTCCCTACTGCGCGAAATAGGTGCTGGCAAAGCGGCCTATTCCAGCGTGCTCGTGCCGGTCGTGGCGATGATATTATCGACCCTGTTTGAGGACTATGTCTGGACCGCATTGCCGGCCGTCGGCGCTCTTTTGGCGATGGCGGGATTGTTGGTGGCGCTCAGAGCGCGCAAGCCGAAGACCAGTTGATGTAGCCAGATGAATATAAGGGCGCTGAACCGCGACCGCCAATATAGCTACCGACCGACTTAGACCCTGTTGGCCAACGATCTTATCCAAATGCAGTATGGTTATCCGTATCCGGCTGTCTATGATCATTGCGTCAAATGGTCGGGAGACGGGTGGACTATGGATCCTTATAGCTATGTTGTGATTGTCAGCGCGCTGGCGCTTTTGGCCTATTATTTCACTCTTTTGAAGGCTGGACTGGCGCGGGGCAGGTTCAAAATTGAAGTCCCGTCACATAGCGGCCCACCGGAATATGAGCGCTATGTTCGCGCCCATCACAATACGCTGGAGCATCTTGTTCTGTTTCTGCCGGGACTATGGTTGTTCGCTTATGTCGTCAGTCCGGTTTGGGCGGCGGCCATCGGTCTGATCTGGCCTTTTATGCGGATTGGTTATGCTTTGGGCTATCACAAGGCGCCTGAAAAGCGCTTGCTGTGGCTTTATATCAGCATGCCGCCTATTTATATTTTCGTGCTAGGCTCGCTGATAGGCGGCGTGATGCGCGTGATCAGAGGATGAGAAAGAGGCTATGACGATGGAACATGATCTGGTGATCCGGGGCGGTACTATTGCTGATGGCAGCGGCGGGGCGCTAATCGAGGGCGATATCGCGATTTCCAACGGGAAGATTACTGCGATTGGACAGGTTACAGGCGGTGGCCGAGAAGAAATCGATGCGCGCGATCGAATCGTAACACCCGGTTTCATCGACGTGCACACGCATTATGACGGACAATGTATCTGGGCGGAGGAGTTAAGCCCTTCATCTTCGCATGGCGTAACGACGGCCGTGATGGGCAATTGCGGTGTGGGGTTCGCGCCTTGCCGAAAAGACGATCATGACATGCTGATCAATGTCATGGAGGGCGTAGAAGATATTCCCGGTGTTGTGATGGCAGATGGCTTGCCGTGGAATTGGGAAACATTCCCGGAATATCTCGACACCGTCGCAAAGGGTAAGCGCGATATTGATGTCGCAGCCTATCTCCCGCATTCGCCGTTACGGGTTTATGCCATGGGCGAACGCGGTGCCTCACGAGAGCCGGCTAATGCCGAAGATCTGGCTTTGATGCGCAAGTTGTCGAAAGAAGCGATTGAAGCAGGCGCCCTGGGTTTTGCTACTTCCCGCTTGTCGATCCACAAGACTGCCGATGGTGGCAGCATCCCCACATTTGAGGCGGATGTTCAGGAACTGGAAGCGATTTGCGGCGGTATGGCCGATGCCGGAACCGGCACGTTTCAAGTCGTTCTCGATGCTTTCGTCGGTTGGGACAAGGAATATAAGGTGATCGAACGCGTGGTGGAGGCAAGCGGCCGGCCCGCCACCTTTACGCTTGCTTCCGGAAATGACGGCCCGCCGCGCTGGCGCAAGGTGCTCGACATGATTGATCAGACCAATGCCAGCGGCGGCAAGGCCACCGCGCAAATCATGCCGCGCCCTATTGGCTTGATCGCTGGCCTGGAATTGACCGTGCATCCTTTTGTGCTTTGCCCAAGCTGGTCCAAAATTGCCGACCTGTCGGTCGAAGAGCAGGTCGCGGCGATGCGCGATCCCCAATTGCGCGAAGCCCTGATCACCGAGGACTTCGAAAAGGGCCACCCGTTTAACGAGTTGGCGCGGGATTGGAATTGGCTCTTCCCGCTCGATGATCCGCCGGATTACGCCCCGCCAAAGGAAATGAGCATGGCCGGGCAGGCAAAGGCCAAAGGCTGTTCGCCGCAGGAAATTGCTTATGACCGGCTGTTGGAGACCGAAGGCAAGGGCCTGTTCCTGGCGGCACTCGGCAATTATGAGGATGCCACGCTCGATAGCGCGCATGAAATGCTCAGCCATCCGCATTGCATTCCCGGCCTGGGTGATGGCGGTGCACATTATGGTGCGATTTGCGATGCCAGCTATTCGACCTTTTTGCTGACCCAATTTGTACAGAATCCGGGCAAGCTGCGCTTTGATCTTGCCGAAGCGGTGCACATGCTGTCCCACAAGGCGGCCAAAGCGGTCGGGCTGCCCAAGCGCGGTTTGCTGAAGCAGGGCGCCAAGGCCGATATCAATGTCATCAATCTGGAAGGCTTGAAACTGCACTTGCCGGAAATTGTCCGCGATCTGCCCGCAGGCGGTCAGCGCCTGCATCAGCGCGCGAGCGGCTATGATGCGACGATAGTCTCCGGCGAAGTGATCCGCAGGTTTGACCAGTCAACCGGCGCAAGGCCGGGGCAATTGATCAGGAGTGCGTGATATAGGGATGACTATGCCGGGCCTTATCTACCTTTACGCCGACATATCAGGAGCAGGTTTCGGCTATCGCCAGTTAGATCATCCCAGATAGATCTTTGTTTCGGGATATTTGATCCGCGTCGGCGTGGTCGTAGCCAGAAAAAACCCAAGCGTTAGAGGGCCGACACGCCCGAGGAACATGATCGCAATGATGGTGAGTCGTCCAAGCGTATCCAGTTCCCCGGTAGTTCCACGTGACAAGCCAACGGTTCCGAATGCACTCACGGTTTCAAAGGCCAAATTCAGGAAATCGCCATCATGGCTGATGGTGGTCAGGAACATGCCGGTCAATATCACCATTCCGGCGATGGTAAGTAATGCCATGACTTTCAACGCTTCTTCAAATCCCAGGCTGCGGCCGAACGCGCGCATGCGCGGACGGCGACGGAAAAAGGCGTAAGTGGCCAGCAACAGGACGATGAACGTGGTGACTTTGATGCCGCCGGCTGTTGACGTACTGCCACCGCCAATCAGCATCAGCGAGATGAACAAGAGCACCGTGGGATCGTGTAGTTGCGAAATATCGGTGGTGTTAAAGCCAGCGGTGCGCGGGGTGCTAGCCTGAAACCACGACACCCACAGCTTGTCCGCCGTGCTGTCCAACGCCCCCAGAGTACCTGGATTATTCCATTCCAACACCGCAAATAATATAAATGCCCACAGCAAAAGCCCAACCGTTCCAACCAGCATCAGCTTGGAATGCAAAGTGAGCGGGTTCCAGCGCCGATGCCTCGATACATCCCACAATACGCCAAAGCCCAGACCGCCAATAATATAGAGCGCCGGGATTGAAAGGTTGATGACCGGGTTGGTCGCCCACCGCGTCAAACTGTCAGGAAATAACGCGAATCCAGCGTTGTTAAATGCCGATATGGAATGGAACAAAGCCTGCCACAAACCCATCCCCCAACCAAATTCTGGAACAGTTACAAAACACAAAAGCGCGACGCCCATCGCCTCGCATAGCAAGACTACCCGCAATACAATTTTTACCAGGGAAAGTAGCTCACTAAGTGATGTTTGGCCCAAATCCTCTTTCAGAAAGACCCGATGTTCAAATCCGATGGGCAGGCCGAGCGACGACAATACTAGGGTCGCAAAAGTCATCAACCCTAGTCCGCCAAGTTGAATAAGGGCCAGTACAACGGCCTGACCGAAAAAAGATAGGTCGCTGCCCGTATCCACGACCACCAGCCCTGTCACCGTTATCGCCGATACCGATGTAAACAAGGCGTCCATCCATGTCAGGTTGATGGTTGCCGCAAAGGGGAGTTTGAGAAGCGCCATGCCCGAAAGCGCCAGCAACCCATATAGCAGCGCCAGCAATATCGGGGGTGGGAGGCCAATATTACGACCGCTAAATTGGGAAATAGCCGTCACCTAGCTATCGACATGGTTGCGGAATATTGGTGCATTATTTGCCCATGCCTATCGCGCGTCCGCAAAGTTTCGGATCGCTGAGCGGCTACCCTGAACCAATAGCCGGTCACCGGGTACCAGCAATTCTTCCTGATGCGATGTCGGGTTGATGAACAGACTGTGGCGCATGATGCCAAGGCATTCCACTTCGAGATTGCCGTCGACGTTCAGATCCTGAAGGGTTTTGCGCAGATAAGCCTTTTGCGGTTCTACCAGCGCGACATAACTGCCTTCGCAAATTTCCATGAAATCCTCGATCAGAGGATTGTGAAGGCGTTGCGCAATATGCTCACCGGCATCCTCTTCCGGGATGACAATATCGTCGGCGCCAAGCGCCTCCATGATCCGGCGATGTTGCGAATCAAACGCCTTGATCGTGATGTCGGATATGCCAATGCTTTTGAGGTTCATATGGCATAATATACTGGCTTCCAAATCCGATCCGATGGCCAATATCGCCGCATCATAGCTGGCCAGTCCTGCTTCGTGCAAAGCGCCTTCATCGCGTGCATCCGCAATTACCGCTTCGGTGATATCATCTGCAATCGCGCCAACCAGCCTCTCGTCAACATCGACGCCGATAACATGATTGCCATACGCGACCAGTTCCCGAGCGATCTTGCTGCCAAACCGGCCAAGACCAATAACTGCGAAGCTACGTTTCCTTCGTGCCATTCATTATCCAGTCTGTAGAATCGAACTGTTCTGCATCTGGTCCAACAAATCGGAATCGTCAACTGGCGCATAACTTCGATCGGCAACAAAATTGTGACTATTAGCTTGCCTCGAATGCAGGCACTGGCCTGTTTCAATAGATCATGAAGCGCCTTCAGTGCTTAAATCGACATCCAGATGCGCACTCACAATCGCACGCACGTCTATTTTTGCTTTTAGGCGGGCGGCCAGCAGGGCCATTCCACTGATTTTGCGTTGGATGAACAGCAGGTCGGTTGGCGGGATATGCCAGGCTGCTTTGTCCGCCGCAATATCCATGCCCTTTTCGCCCAATGCGGCCACAAAGCGACGGTCGCTAAAATCAAATAGGCCAGGGCGGTTCAGTTCGCCAAGAATGATGTCGATCATGCTATCAATCCGGGCGCGGTGTTTTGTGACTGCAATTTCGCCAACAAAACCAGCCGCCAGAGCTTCTTTACGAACGGCGTCGCGATCACCGTCGAACGCTGAGAGGATCAAGCGGTGATACGCTTTGGCTATATTGGCATCGACTTGCCGCGTCGCGCCAAAGTCAAGCAGCACCAGCTTGCCGGTATCCGGTTGATAGCGATAATTCGCAAAATTGGGATCGGATTGAATAACGCCAAATTCAAATATCTCGCGCAGGACCAGTTGGAATAACAAACTCATCACTGTGTCACGGGTTTCTTGCGGCGCATCTTCCAGCGTCTCAATCGCTTTGCCCTCCACAAAGCTCATTGCCAACACTTGGTCCGTGGTAAATTCCTCGTCGAGAACCGGTATGACATATTCAGGGGAACCAGCTAGCAATGTCCTGAACCGGGTCAGATATTTGCCCTCGCGAACATAATCCGCTTCTTCATGCAGCTGCTTTTTGGCCTCCGTCAATAGCGGCCCGATATCAAGTTCCCGCGGCAAGAGATTGGATATTTTTAGCAAGGCCGCAACATTGTCGACATCGGCATCAATGCTTTCGCGCACGCCAGGATATTGTACTTTAATGGCCAGATCTCGGCCGTCAGGGGGCATGGCGCGGTGCACCTGTCCGATCGAAGCGGCGGCAATCGGGGTTGCGCCAAAATGAGCAAAGCGTTTGCGCCAGTCCTTGCCCCATTGTTCCGCCAACACCTTTTGCAATTGTTGCGGCGGCATACGGTGCGCATTTTGGCGCAACCGTGCCATGATCTCGGTGAGCTCCGGTGGCAGCATGTCACCGGAATCCATTGAGATCATCTGACCCAGCTTCATCGCTGCCCCGCGCAGGTGAGACAATCGGTCAGCAACTCTTGAAACATTGCCGGGCGTCAGCATCATGTCGCGCACGGCCGGGCGTTCGCCATTGGCTAGGCGGCGTGCGCCTTCGGCAACCATTCCGCCAGCGACGCCGCCAGCCAGACGGCCGAACTGCCCAAACCGGGACATCCGTCCGCGCGGAACGGACCGGCCTTTTGGATCATCATTATCACTGGCCATCTCTTACCATCCCCGGCTTCCCGCGATGCCTTTGAAAGGGCCTGCTAGCTTGCTCGTGATCCAGCCGCCATAGAATTCACCCGGTTGTGGCGTAACAGTTTCTCCGTCAACCTTGCAGAGATCAAAAGGCGCGGCATAGAAAGCAATATGGTCTCGCAGCATCACGAATGTTTCGGTGGGATTGGGATAGCTCCAACCGACTCGCGGCAAGACAACGTCGCCGACGATCACGTCCCAATAGGCAGCCGCGCCCTTCCATTCGCAAAACGAGCTACCCTCTGCTCGGCGCAGCATGCCTGGCGTGATATCCTCGGGCGGAATATAGTAGCTGGGCGGGTGACTGGTTTCCAGCGTACGGATACTGGAGCGCGTATTTGCCACGATCAGTCCTGCATGCTCGATCACAATTCGCGAGGGGCATGGTTGAGCAATAGCCGGGCGGGGATAGTCCCACACACTCTCTTGGCCCTTGCTGACGGGATCGGGTTTCGGTCTGATCATGATTTTACCTTTCCTCCTGCCAGCTTTTGCAGGCGTGGTCGCCAACGCAGAAAAATCAGATACATGCGTTCCAGTAGATTTAATACCCAGGGTCGCCGCGCAGCCAGGCCCAGCGGACGCAGTAGCGGAATTGCGCGCCACATAGCTGCAAATGCAGCAGCGCCTGAGTGCAACGTACCATTTTCCGACGCATGAAAGCGATCCATCATCAATTTACGATCGACGGGGCAAGGTGTTTCAAAGCGGGTGAGATCCACAAATTCGATGGCGTTTTTCCTATCAAGCCGCCGCATCAGACCGATTTCGCGGATACATAACGGGCAATTGCCATCATACCAGACTGTTACGTTTGTCATTTTTCCACACTCGTTCTTTGGGACATATTGCCTGATCGCTGCATGGTGCTAGTTCCCCATAGGCAGCAATTGTTAAATCCTAAAACGCGGCATAGTCTCCAATGCTTCCACAACGCCATACGGCTGAAAGACATAGTTATGAAAATTGCCATCATCGGTTCCGGACTATCCGGCCTGGCATGTGCTAACCAATTAGTGGCTGCCGGGCATCAGGTTTCCCTGTTTGACAAGGCGCGTGGCCCCGGTGGCAGAATGTCTACACGGCGCATAGAAACTACTGCCGGAGACATTAGCTTTGACCATGGCGCGCAATATTTTACCGCTCGCGATCCGGATTTTCAGATGATTGTGGATAAATGGGGAGATAAGGGTGTAGCCAGTCGATGGCCTGCTGCGGGAACAGAAGCGTGGGTTGGCGTGCCGAGCATGAACGCGCCGGTAAAGGCACTTGCGACCGGTCATGATGTGACCTGGGCGACGCGGATAGAGAAATTGCTCAAGCGAGAAAATAGCTGGCAATTACAAGGCAGCACTGCAGCCATAGACGCGCTGTTCGATGCCGTTGTCTTCGCGATCCCCGCTGAACAGGCGGCTGATTTGCTGAAGCCATGGCAGCCAACATTCGCCGCCACTGCCGCTGCCACTGTTTCAGAGCCGTGCTGGACCTTGATGCTGGCGTTTGAGAAATCTTTGGGGTTGGAAAAGCCCATTTTTCGCGATGACCCGGTTATTGGTTGGGCCGCACGTAACTCCGACAAACCGGGGAGAAAAGGGCCGGAAAGCTGGGTGATTCAAGCTTCACCGACTTGGTCGACGGACCATCTTGAAGACAATCAGGATCAAGTTGTCACCAACCTTTCTGACCGGTTCGCGGAAATTTCCGGCACGCGACTTCCAGAGCCGTTGATCGCCTCTGCCCATCGCTGGCGCTATGCGCGATCGGGTCGCACACAATATAGCGCGCTTTATGATGATGACCTCAAAATCGGGGTTTGTGGCGACTGGATGCTGGGGCCTAGAGTTGAGTGTGCCTGGTTATCCGGGACCGCGCTTGCAAAAATGATATTGGACTGAAAGATGGCGTGAAACAGGTTGGTTCGGACTATTCCGACAGCCCGGCCATGCCCGCTTTATAATCAGGATATTGCGGTTCCCAATCCAATGAACGCTTTGCTTTACCATTGGCGACCCGGCGGTTTTCTTCATAAAATCCCAGAGCCGATGCCGATAAGTCAGCTTCTTCCAACGATAGCAATGGCGGTGGCTCGATTCCGATGAGCCGGGCGGCATGGGCGATCACCTCGTGCTGCGGCGCTGGCAGGTCGTCTGAGATGTTGTAGATGCCCGCGGGTCCATCAAAAGACGCTATCACGGCGGCAATTATGTCGTCGACGTGAATACGGCTGAACACCTGTCCGGGGACATCAATACGCTTGGCTTTGCCCTGCTGCACCCGTGTTATCGGATTGCGACCGGGGCCATAAATACCTGGCAGGCGCATTATGCGAACGTCGTCGCGTAATGTCTGCCAGCCAAGATCAGCATCGCTGCGGGCCTTGCGCCGTCCCGAACCAATCGGAGCGCTCTCATCGACCCATGCACCTTTGACATCGCCATATACGCCGGTGGACGAGAGATAGCCGGTCCATTTCAGGGACGCGGCCTTAATCGCTGCGGCATAGTCACCCAGCACCGGTTCGCTGCCGTCGCGAGCAGGCGGGACGGACGAAAGGACGTGTGTCGCCTCGTCAATTGCCGCTAAGACTGAAGCTTTATCGTCAAAAGCCATTGCTCCGTCCGATGCTTCGCGCCGCGTTCCTGTGACTTGCCACCCATCACTGCGCAATCGGTCCGCAAGACGGTTGGCTGTATAGCCCAATCCGAAGATCAGCATATGAGTCATCGTTGGAAATTCCCTTTAGATCGAGCATATAAACACCGGATCGGAAGCATAAACGCAATTGCACGGTGTGCAAATGGCTCTTATGGCTGAGTCCATGCTAGATATCCAAAAGACCGACGCGGCCACGCCTGCGACCGACCCCGCCATCATCCGCCGCGAAGATTATCGCCCGCCCGCCTGGTTCATTCCGACAATCGCTCTCGATTTTCAACTCGGCTTGAATCAAACGGTGGTACATTCCATGCTGGATGTGAGGCGCTCCAAATCGGCAAAATACCAAGAACCGTTGTTGCTTGATGGGGATGGGCTTATGCCCACCTCTGTCAAGGTTGATGGTGCCCCGTGGACCGACTGGCAGCTAATCGATGGAAATTTGCAGATACCACTTACAGGGTCGGCGCATGAAGTGGAAATTACGGTTGAGCTGGACCCTTCGACAAACACCCAGCTGATGGGACTTTATGCCTCACAGGGTATGCTCTGCACCCAATGCGAGGCAGAGGGATTTCGCCGAATTACTTTCTTCCCTGACCGCCCGGACATATTAAGCCGTTACTCTGTGCGGATGGAGGGCGACAAGAAACTGTTTCCGGTGTTGCTCTGCAATGGCGACAAAGTGAGCGAAGGCGATGGCGATAATGGTCGTCACTGGGCGCAGTGGAATGACCCCTGGCCCAAACCGAGCTATTTATTCGCTTTGGTCGCCGGTGATCTGGTCGCCAATACCGACAGCTTTACCACCCGTTCGGGCAAGCCAGTGGAGCTGAACATCTGGGTGCGTGATGGCGATTTGCCGCGCACGGGTCATGCGATGCAGGCCCTGAAAGACTCGATGCGCTGGGATGAGGAAGTCTATGGCCGTGAATATGATTTGGGTTTGTTCAATATTGTCGCAGTCAGTGACTTCAACATGGGCGCGATGGAAAACAAGGGGCTTAACGTCTTTAATTCGCGCTACATATTGGCTGACCCCGAGGTCGCGACCGACGCCGATTTTGATGGTATCGAAGGCGTCGTCGCACACGAATATTTCCACAATTGGTCGGGCAACCGGGTGACTTGCCGGGATTGGTTCCAGCTGAGCTTGAAAGAGGGCTTTACGGTCTATCGTGATCAGAGTTTTTCTGCGGACATGGGTTCTGCTGCGCTCAAGCGGATCGAAGATGTCCGGATTTTGCGTGCGGCGCAATTTCCCGAAGATGCCGGGCCACTGGCCCATCCAATCCGACCGGACAGTTATCAGGAGATTTCCAACTTCTACACCGCGACCGTCTATAATAAGGGCGCAGAAGTTATTCGCATGATGGCGACCTTGCTGGGCGCCGAGCGGTTTCGCAAAGGCACGGATCTATATTTCGACCGCCATGATGGCGAGGCGGCAACATGTGAAGATTTTGTCGTCGCGATGGAAGAAGGGGGAGACATTGACCTTTCTCAGTTCCGCGGCTGGTATCGCACGCCGGGTACACCACGTGTGTCTGCTAAATTGAGCCATGATCCGCAAACCGGAACCGCGACGCTGGCTCTCAAGCAGAGTTTGGCTGCAAGCGGAGCCAAGCCTGAACCGTCAGACATGGTCATCCCCCTAAAAATCGCTTTGCTGGATCCACAAACGGAAGCGCATGAAGGCGAGCAACTCATCACGCTCAATAGGCCGGAGGAGAGCTTCACCTTTGAAGGACAGAAAGAACATCCGATACTGTCGATCAATCGCGGGTTTTCTGCACCGATTATATTGGAGAGCAGCCGCACCGCCGAAGAACTGGCCTTTTTATCATCGCATGACGATGACCCGTTTGCGCGGTTTGAAGCGATGCAGCAGCTGATGACCAGCTATCTCCTTGCGCAGATCACCGGCACGCCGGCGGATCGCGATGTCATCCTGCAAGCCGTTGGCGCGGTACTGGCTGATGAAAATATCGACCGGGCATTCCTGGCGGAATTGCTGTTGCTGCCCAGCGAAGCGTTTCTGGGTGACCAGATGGTCGAAGTCGATCCGCAAGCGATCCATGATGCCCGCGAGAAATTGCGCGGCAAAATCGGCGTCCAGTTCGAACGCAAATTCCGCCGTCTCTACAAGCAATGTGTGCCTGGTGAATTTTCGCTGGATGCTGAGGCACGGGCCGATCGCAAGCTTCGCAACGTGACGTTGGGTTATATTGCCGCATCGCAGGTGGAGGACGCTGCTGAGCTGGCCTTTGACCAATATCGTGAGGCCAACAATATGACTGCGATGCAGGGCGCACTTGGCGTGTTGTCGCACATGGATGCGGACGAACGGACCTGGGCGTTTGAAGATTTCTTCAAGCGCTTCAAGGATAATGCGCTGGTGCTCGACAAATGGTTCACGCTGCAGGCGATGTCCCAGCGTGGCGATACGGTGAAGCGGGTCGAAAGCCTTGCCAAACATCCCGATTTCACGCTTTCTAATCCCAATCGGGTGCGCGCGCTTTATGCTGGATTTACAAACAATCCAGTGCGGTTTCATGATGCATCCGGTAAAGGCTATCAAATGCTTGCTGACATGGTAATCGCGCTGGATGGTCAGAACCCTCAGACCGCCGCGCGCTTCATTCCTTCTCTGGGTCGGTGGCGCCGCTATGAGCGCGGCCGGTCGGAATTGATGCGGTTGGCGCTGGAAAAAATTGCCGCTGCGCCGGGGCTATCGAAAGATGTGTCCGAGCAGGTGAGCAAGAGCCTTGCCTGAGCCAACCCGATCGGCGGTGGATGTCACGAAAGCCCCGTTGCTCCAAGGCGCGGCTCATGGATTTCTGGGCCGATCAGGCGGTTTTTCCACTGGCATCTATGCTGGTCTCAATGTCGGTCTTGGCAGCGATGACGACCAAGATGCCATTATCAAAAATCGTCAACAGGCCAAGGCTGCGGTCTTGCCGAATGGCGAATTGGTCACTTTGTATCAGGTGCATAGCGCCGATGTGGCAATTGTAACGGAGCCTTTTGCCATTGATGAACGGCCACGGGTCGATGCGATGGTGACAGATAGGCCAGGACTGCTGCTCGGTATATTGACCGCCGATTGTGTGCCGGTGCTGTTTTTCGACGCGGCAGCGCAGATTGTCGGCGCGGCCCATGCCGGATGGAAAGGCGCGATTGGTGGAGTTACCGATCATATTGTGGCGGCTATGGAAGAGCTGGGCGCATCGCGGGATAATATCGCTTGCGCCATAGGCCCTTGCATCGCGCAGGAAAGCTATGAGGTCGATGTCGGTTTTCAAGCGCGTTTTGTCGAGAAGGATCCTGAAAATGAAAGGTATTTTGCAGCTGGTAAAGCCGGTCATTTCCAGTTCGACATAGAATCTTATGTGGCCGATCGCTTGACCAAGGCAGGCGTGATGAAAATCGATAAGCTCGGTCTCGACACTTACGCCAATGAAGAGCGCTATTACAGCTACCGCCGTTCCTGCCATCGCGGGGAAGCGGGCTATGGTCGGCAGATATCGCTGATTGGTTTGCGACCCTAGCTTTGCCCCTGTGCAGGCAGGGGGCCATCTCCCGGTCTGGCCGCCAAATGCACTGGCTTGGTAACAGGCTCAACGAAAGACTTGCGATTGCTATTCCACCGCGGTTGCGATTAGATGGATGTTTAGGAGATGGGCTCCTGCTTATGCAGGAGCACAAGGATCGGGGAAATATATGAACGCCCAGCGCGTCGGACTTATCGGTGGCCTAGCGGTGTTTGTTGCGATGCTTATGCTTCCAGCGCCAGCCGCTATGAGTCCAGCAGCATGGCATGTTGCTGCGCTGACGGTTCTCATGGCGACATGGTGGATGACACAAGCGGTGCCGTTGACCGCGACCGCGTTGCTCCCGTTTTTGGCGCTGCCGGTAATGGATGTCATGGATGTCCGCACGACCGCCAGCCAATATTATTCACCAATCCTGTTCCTGATCCTCGGCGGCGCATTTCTCGCGCTGGCGATTGAGCGGGTTGGCCTCCATCGACGGCTGGCGCTCGCAATTGTCAGCATGGCGGGCAAAAGCGCATGGGGAATTTTGATCGCCTTCATGGCCGCGACCGCCCTGTTGAGCATGCTAATCTCCAACACGTCATCGACGCTGATCATGGTCCCGATCGCGGTGGCGGTGCTGGTGGCTGGCGGAATCAAGGATGGCGAGACAGATGGCTTTGCCGGGGCGCTGATCATGGGTGTGGCCTTTGCCGCATCGATTGGCGGGCTTGGCACATTGGTGGGCAGTCCGACCAACGCCATTGCCGCTGGCCTGATCAACAAGACACTCGGTATGGATATCGATTTCCTGAGCTGGCTGAAATTCGGGCTGCCGATTGTCATCATTGGTCTGCCCGTCTGCGCAGCGATCCTCATCACGGTGCAGAAAGTGGGCAAACATAGTTTCGACGGGGTAAGTGCAAAGGAAGCTATCGGGTCCGCTGGAACTTGGAGTCTGCCAGAAAAGCGTGTTGTGCCAGTGGTTGCGCTCGTTGTGCTCGGTTGGTTGTTCCTGCCTCAGATCAAGGCTGTGCTGCCTGATGGTGCCGTGCATGATGGCAGTATCGCGATATTGGGTGGCATGCTGCTGTTTATGTTGCCTGACGGCACCGGACGTCGACTGCTGAACTGGGACGAAGCGGACCGAGCGCCATGGGGTGTAATCATGATGTTCGGCGGTGGTCTGGCACTCGCGGCTGGGATAATCGAATCCGGACTTGCCGACTGGCTAGGACTGGCGTTGGAACCGCTCAAGAGCGTGCCCGTAATCGTGATCGCCATCGCACTGGTTGCGCTTGTCATCCTGGTCACCGAATTTGCGTCGAACGTGGCGACTGCCAGCGGCATCATGCCTGTGGTCGCTAGCCTTATCCTTGCCACTGGCGTTGATCCAATCCTGCTTGCCATGCCAGCGGCGATGGCCGCAAGCTGGGGCTTCATGTTACCTTCCGGCACGGGGCCGAACGCGATTGCCTGGTCCACCAACCATATTGAATTGCCAAAAATGCTGAAATCGGGGTTGGTGCTTGATGTTGCCGGTATCCCGATCATCATCGGCTGCATCTGGATAGTTTCATTTGTAATCAGTTAAGTTTTGCGGCATGGCGCGTTCAAGATAATTTAGGCTGGAGAGAGAAAATGTCCGATCAGAACGACGATCCAATTGTTCCGGTAACGCCGCGCCGGATGCCGAAAGCACCGATTGAAAAAATTGGTGGACGCAAGCTGAAGCCATCCACTTTGATGATGGGTCATGGCTATGACCCGGTCCTGTCAGAAGGGTCGCTCAAGCCGCCAATTTTTCTGACATCAACCTTCGCTTTTGAAGATTCCGCTGCGGGCAAGCGTCATTTCGAAGGCATTACCGGTAAACGTCCGGGGGGTGCTGATGGTCTGGTCTATTCGCGCTTCAACGGCCCCAATCAGGAAATTCTCGAAGACCGCCTCAGCATCTGGGACGAAGCGGAAGATGCTCTGGTATTTTCCAGCGGCATGTCGGCGATTGCGACGGTTTTGCTCGCCAATGTCAATCAAGGCGATGTGGTGGTCCATAGTGGCCCGCTTTATGCCGCCACCGAAACGTTAATTAACAAGATTTTGGGCCGCTTTGGTGTGACCTTCATCGATTTTCCTGCCGGTGCGACACCGGATGAGGTTTCCGCATTGCTGGAAAAAGCCAAGACACAAGCGGCAGATAATGGCGGCAAAGTTGCTGTTATCTATCTCGAAAGTCCTGCTAACCCGACCAATGCGCTGGTAGACATCGAAGGCGTAGCCGAGGCGCGGAATCAGGTTTTTAAAGATGAAGCTTCGCCTCCTATCGCGATTGACAATACCTTCCTCGGCCCCTTGTGGCAGCAGCCGCTGAAACATGGCGCCGATATCGTGATCTACAGTCTGACCAAATATGTTGGCGGGCATAGTGATCTGGTCGCTGGTGGTGTTCTGGGTTCAAAAGCCCATATGGACCCGATCCGGGCGATCCGGAACACAATCGGCACAATCTGTGATCCTAACACGGCATGGATGCTGATGCGCAGTCTCGAAACGCTGGAATTGCGCATGACCCGTGCGGGCGAAAATGCAGAGAAAGTCTGTGCGTTTCTGCGCGACCATCCGAAAGTCGAAGGACTCGGCTATCTCGGTTTCATTTCCGATGCTTCACAACAGGATATTTATGATCGCCATTGCAGCGGCGCTGGCTCCACCTTCTCGGTATTCATCAAGGGCGGTGAGGCAGAGGCCTTTGCCTTTCTCGATGCGCTGAAAATCGCGAAGCTTGCGGTGAGTTTGGGCGGAACCGAGACCCTGGCAAGTCTGCCAGCGGCGATGACTCACTTGTCTGTGCCCGATGATCGCCGGGCGGCGTTGGGCATCACCGACAATCTGGTGCGTATTTCCATTGGTGTGGAAGACCCGGATGATCTGATCGCCGATTTTGAGCAGGCGCTGGAAACGGTTTAAGCCAAGTTGGTGTGCGCAAAAATGGATAGGGTCACACAGGGTCACACCCCCTAATGCGGAAACATATTCTTGCTAGCATAGGTTTGCCGATGCACGATATTTAAGACTGAGAAAGAGCCATTATCTACATAGCATAGCGGCCCGAATGTAGGAAAGCCTGCTATCAGGCCCAGTCGAGTATTTTCCAGCCGCGTCTCTTTGCGAGTGCTCGCAAAGGCGCGCTGGGCGTCGTCGCAACCGCTTCATCGGCAAATTCAAGCATAGGTGCATCGCTGACATGGTCGGAATAGGCCCGGATATGGATGTTGTCGCGCGTCAGGCCTTGGTCGTCTAGAAAAGTCTTGATCCGGTCGAGCTTGGCGACATCATAGCAATTTTCACCGATAATTTCCGGTAGTACTTGCCCCTGTTCGTCGATTTTCAAGCGCGTGGCGATGACATCATCAAACCCCAGACGCGCGGCTATCGCATTGACATAGAGTTCGTAGGATGCGGTCGCGAGCACGAGCTTGCGTCCCTCTGCCCGATCTGCTTCGACCTGACCGATTGCTTTGGCATAGCTATTGGCCCGCATTACTTTATCCGCATAGCGTTCAATATGCGGCTCCAGCTTTTTGATGCTCGGCTTACTCCCAAGCAGCAGCCTTTGGTTATAGGTTTTGAGAGTCTTACGGCTGATCAATTTCAGACCATAGCCGATAAACCCGAATGGCAGCAGTGGAAGCAAGGCCAACCGCCATGGCGCGCGCGCGAAAACCATGTGCAATAAGAACGGCGTATAAGTACCGCGGATCGTAATTGTTCGATCCATATCGTAAATAGCCAATTTCGTCATCACGCCCAGTTTCCCAATAATTTGGTCCCCTTAGCAGTGCCGGTAAAAAATCGTCAAATCATGAAGCATCATAATTACTTGAGCTTTTGATATTTTTCAGTCACCAAGGATCAGGATGACAGTGTCGAGCGATTTTATCGAAGAAACAACCGAAGACGGAGGCATTATACTCCGTTTTTCAGGTGATCTTTCCATCGCCGCTATTGGTGACCTTCCAGAGCGGCTGCAAAGCTATGATGGTGAAGTGCAGCAGTTGGACCTGACTGATATCGGCTATATCGACACGGTGGGCGCTTGGCTTATCCACCGGACTGCGCGCGATAACAGTGCGGAAATTGCTGGAGTGGACAACGAGGCCGAACGTCTGATTGCAGCTGTGAGGGGGGTCGACCAGCCCGCCGAAGTGCGCCCTGAGCCGCCGAACCCGCTGATCCGCGTGCTGAATGAGGTAGGCGAATCAACCACGATTGCTTTTACGACCCTGGCCGGCTTGATCGGATTTTTCGGGTCCGTTGTTTCTGCTGCCGGTTCCCTGATTTTGCATCCCCGCCGTATCCGCTGGAACGCTGTGATCCAGCGTTTTGATGTTGTCGGTGTCCGCGCGCTTGGCATTATCGGTTTGATGAGCTTTCTCATCGGACTGGTGATTGCTCAGCAGGGCGCGGTGCAACTCAGGCAATTTGGCGCCGAGGTTTTCACGGTCAATCTGGTTGGACGACTGACCTTGCGGGAACTCGGTGTCTTGATGACCGCCATCATGGTCGCGGGGCGGTCGGGCTCGGCTTTTGCTGCACAAATCGGTACTATGAAGCTGACCGAAGAAATCGATGCAATGCGTACTATCGGTGTGTCACCTGTAGAAGCGTTGGTGCTTCCGCGCTTTTTGGCGGCTGTGTTCATGCTGCCATTGCTGGGATTTTATGCGTCCGTGGTCGCGATTATCGGCGGGGGGCTGTTGAGCTGGGTAGAACTGGATATCCCGCCTGCGACCTTTTTTGCGCGGATCAGGGAAGTCGTGCCGCTTACGGACGTCTATGTTGGTCTCGTCAAGGCCCCTGTATTCGGCGCGATTATCGCTATTTGCGGCTGTTATCAAGGGATGCAGGTCAAGGGCAATGCCGAAGAAGTCGGTAAGCGCACTACTGCAGCAGTGGTGCAGGCCATTTTCCTGGTGATCGTGCTCGACGCGTTTTTCGCAGTGTTCTTCAGCTGGATCGGGTGGAACTGATGGCGGAAGAGGACTCCATGATTGTGAACCGTGATTTTGACGGACCGGTCATCTGCGTCAAAGGGCTGCGCAACAGCTTTGGTTCGCAAGTCGTGCATGAAAATCTCGACCTAGACGTCCGGAAAGGCGAGATTTTAGGCGTTGTTGGCGGGTCGGGAACGGGTAAGTCGGTGCTGATGCGTTCGATTATCGGCCTGCAACAACCCGATGAAGGCTCTGTTGAGGTTTTTGGAGAATCGCTGCTCGGACGGTCGGAAGCGGAGACGATTGACGTGCGTAAGCGCTGGGGGGTACTATTTCAGGGTGGCGCGCTGTTTTCCACGCTCACCGTCGCGGAAAATGTGATGGTGCCGATGCGCGAATTTTACCCCGATATGGACCGGGCGTTTCGCCGGGAAGTTGCGAAATACAAAGTCTGCCTGTCGGGGTTGCCGCCCGAAGCATCGCCCAAATATCCCTCCGAGCTGTCTGGCGGGATGCGAAAACGTGCCGGAATTGCCCGCGCATTGGCGCTGGACCCTGAGCTGTTGTTTTTGGATGAACCGACGGCTGGGCTGGATCCGATCGGAGCCGCCGCTTTCGACAATTTGACCCGTGAATTACAACAGACCTTGGGCCTTACGGTATTTCTGATCACCCATGATCTGGATACGCTGCACGCGATTTGTGATCGGGTCGCTGTACTAGCTGATCAACAGGTGATCGCGGTCGGCACGATACCCGAACTTCTGGCCATGGATCACCCATGGATACAGGAATATTTCAATGGTCCGCGCGGGCGTATGGCGGCATCACAGCGATGATGGAGAGATTGATAATGTCGGATCAACACAGAGATAGGTTGCAGGGGCCGTTTCGGCTGGCCATAAAGGTGAGATAATGGAAACACGGTCTAATCATATACTTGTGGGCAGTATCACCCTTGCGTTGCTGGTTCTGTTAGCGGTGTTTCTGGTCTGGATTGTTCGCTTTGGCGATGGCGCGACCAAGGAATATGACATATTTTTCGCGCAATCTGTGGGCGGCCTTGCCAAAGGCACGGGCGTTACTTTTGCGGGCGTCCCATCGGGGCAAGTTGAGTCTGTCGAACTGTGGAAGAAAGATCCTGATTTTGTGAGAGTGCGCATTACGGTGAGTGAAGAAACACCGATTTTGCAGGGTACAACAGCCACGATCCAAAGTATCAGTTTCACCGCTCCGCCGAACATTCAATTGGATGGCGCTGTTAAGGACGCGCCGCCGATCACGGATTTGGGACCGGAAGGCGTGCCTGTAATCCCGACCAAACCCGGTGCGCTTGGCGAACTGCTGAACAGCGCGCCGCTGGTGGTCGAACGACTGGCAACGTTGACCGACCGACTGACCTTGCTGCTATCTGACAAGAATCAGGAATCTATCGAAGGTATTTTGGCCAATACAGAGCGGATGACCGGTACGTTGGCGCAGCAGGCGCCCAATCTGGAAGCGCTCATGGCTGAGTCAACTATTGCCATCCGCAATGCCGGGGAAACGGCCGAGAAGCTTTCCGCCGTTGCGGATAACGCCAATCAGCTGTTGAACGATAATGGCGAACCATTGGCGAAAAACCTCACCAAAACCTTGGCCGCTGCCGAAAAAAGCATGGCGGCGCTGAGCGTCGTGCTTGATGACGCTCGCCCTGGCGTTCAACAATTTGGGAACAAAACACTGCCGGAAGTGGATCAACTGGTTCAGGACATGCAGGCATTGACCAAATCACTGACCAAAGTAACGGAGCGTCTTGATCAGGGCGGTGCCGGGTCATTGTTATCGGCCCCTGCGTTACCGGACTATGAGCCGGGCAAATAGAGGCATTCAATTGAAAGGGCTGGCTTCATGACCACCATTCGTAAGGGCAAATCATTGGCAATATTAGCAGGTTTCAGCTTGCTCAGTGCCTGTGTGAGTTTCGGCGGTACCAAGCCGCCGCCTTATCTGCTGTCGCTGACATCCGACAGCAAACCGGGCGCTGGCGCGGCGCGGTCCGGGCCGCAATCTGGTGCGCTTGTTGTCCGTTTGCCGTCAGCGCCGCAAAAACTTAATAACGTGCGGGTTCCGGTGCGGGCAGGCGCTACCACTATTGCCTATCTCAAAGATGCCATATGGGTGGATAAGCCGGCGCGGCTGTTTCAGGGGTTGCTGACAGAAACTATCGCCGCCAAAAATGATCGGCTCGTACTGACACCCGCGCAGGCAAGTGGCAGAGCCGAAACCTATTTGTCCGGCGAATTGATCAATTTCGGATTGGACGGGCCCAGCCTGACCGTCACTGTCACCTATGACGCCGTGAAAATGCGCGATGGCCAACCGGTTGAAAAACGCCGGTTTGAAGCCAGTGAAAATGTCTTTGCGGCCGAGGCTGGACCGGTTGGAGAGGCTCTGAATTCGGCTGCGAACAAAGTTGTTCTGGAAGTCGCCGAATGGGTTGGCTAGCGGCCGCTTCAGTATTGTCAAAGCCTGTTTTCTAGCTACCGCTGTAAACAAAACCCTCGGGTTCCGGCCAGTCCATCGATATCGCCGCCATTACCCGAAATAACCGGCCCATTTCTTCCACATGGGTCAGCCTGTGATGGGCGGCCCGGATTTCTTCGGCTTGATCCGGCCGGCTCTCAGCCAGTTTTTTCGCTCGCTGATCAATGCCAAGCGTCTTGAGCCATTGCCCCTGTTCTGTCGGACCATGAACGGATAACAGCCGCGTTTTGGCGATATTGCCGAGGCTGTGAAAATTGACGTGGGCGGTGAGGTCCGACGTTCCGGGGCTGTCAAACGGACTGATAGGCAGATGATTTTTCACGGCTTGCAGGGTGCTGCCTGTGCCGGGATGATCATAACCATAGTCGATGATCAAAATAGCGCCGCCCTGTTTGGCGACCCGGTTAGACAGGTCGCCCAAGATCTCGACGCTAGCGGGAGAACTTTCCAATATTGTACCAGCGGGCAAGCCAGCAGAGGATTTTAAAACCTGGTTTTCGATAGTTGTCGTGCCGGGAATGGCGATGAACTTGTTGCGTTCCCGCGCAACCATTTGGCGGCGCCACCCCGCCTGCGTCGAAATAAACTGCTCTACCGGCAAAGCATCAAAAAATTCGTTAGCGACGATCATCAGCGGGCCATCAGTCGGCAGACTGTCTATGGTCTTGTGCCATGCAGCACTGTTGTGGAGAGCGGCTTGTTTGGTTTTCAGGGCCGGGCTGGTTTCGACAAAGTGGATTTGCGGTTTGCAGCCAAATTTCGCCATCGTGCGCAACGCATCTGATGCCAGCGTCCCGCGGCCGGGTCCGAGTTCGATATAATGGCTGTTGTCAGGCTTGGCTTTGCGCATCCAAAGATCGGATAGCCAGATACCAACCAGTTCCCCGAACATCTGGCTGATTTCTGGCGCGGTGACAAAATCGCCATCTTCGCCAATCGGGTCTTTGGTTGCATAATAGGCCGCATTGGCAACGCCCATATATTCGCTGAGCGGTATCGGCCCGTCCCGGTCGATTTTTTCAGCGAGGATATGAGCGGCCGACGGGCTCTCAGGCAACGCTTTTGTCTCCGGCGGTTGGCTCAACACGAACGCGGCGGCCTTTGGCGGTAAACACCAGATAGATGCCCAGTAGCAACATGGGGACCGTCAGTGTCTGTCCCATGGTCAATCCCCAGCTGAGATTCTCAAGGCCCTGATCCGGCTGACGGAAAAATTCGACGATGAACCGGCTGAGGCCGTAAACCAGCAGGCCTGTGCCGACCAGCTTGCCAGGATGATAGCGCGCATCGGTTTTCCAAAAGAGCAGCGAAGTGATGATGAAATAGAGCAGACCTTCCAGGCCGGCCTCGTAAAGCTGGCTGGGATGGCGTGCGACTTCTCCGCCCATCGGGAAGATTATGGCCCAAGGAACATCGGTAGCCCGGCCCCATAGCTCGCCATTGACGAAATTGGCCAGGCGGCCAAAAAGCAGGCCAAACGGGATGACACACGCGATATAGTCGCAAATGCGCAGAAAAATCAGCTTTTCTTTGCGCGATATATACCAGATCGCCAGCACAACGCCCAACACACCGCCATGGAGCGACATGCCGCCGTTCCATACTTGCAAAATCTCGATCGGGTTTTGCAGGATTTCCGGCTTGTAGAAAAATACATAGCCCAATCGTCCGCCAAGAATAATCCCCAGCGTCGCGTAAAAGATCATGTCATCGGCATGACGGCGCGCCAATGGAGCGCCCGGTTCCTTGATCAGTTTCGTAAGATACCAATAACCGATCAATATACCGGCGAGATAAGCCAGCGAATACCATTTTAATTGGAAAAAACCGAGGTCAAGCGCGTTGGGAGACAGTCCCAATTCCTCAAATCGCGTAAATTGCGCCGCACTTGCAAGAATAATATCAATCAACTCTTTTCCCCATCAGGTTTCATCGTCATATAGCAAGGGCATATAACGGGAAATTCTCCGATACCAAGAGAGAAACCCATACTGACTTTGCGGGAGAAAAAAGAAATGCCATCGCCATTAGACACGATGATCGACGAAACGCTGGCCGCGATGACGCAGCCGGGACAGCTTTTGGAGCTGGATAGCGTCCAGAAATATGGCGTGGACATGCCCATTTTCAAAAATGCGCCCAATAATGTTTCCGATTATTTTGCCTTTTTCTGCATGCAGCATGCGGACAAGGAGTTTCTGGTCGATGGCGATATCCGGCTGACTTTCAAGGAAACTTATGCCGCTGCACGGGTGCTGGCTGGCGGACTGGTGGCCGGGCATGGCGTTCAGAAAGGCGACCGGATCGGGATTGCGGCGCGCAATTCGGCAAACTGGATCATCCTCGACATGGCGATCACCATGGCGGGCGGTATATCCACCAAGCTCAATGGTTGGTGGCAGGGCGATGAGTTGGCCGATGGTATTGAAGATGTCAGCTGTTCGATTGTTTTTGCCGACAAACAGCGCGCTGCGCGCCTGACCGAATCGGGTCGCGATCACGGGGCCGAAATTATTCTGTTCGAACATGACGTGCCGCCGCTTGAAGGTTTGAAGGCCTGTCTTGCCAACGGAGGCGATGCGGAAACCGCGCTGCCCCAGATGGGGCCTGAGGATAACGCGACTATCCTGTTTACTTCTGGCTCAACAGGACGCTCAAAAGGCGCTTATGCAGAGCATCGGTCGGTTGTTCAGGGCGCAATGAGTTTTGTCGGTGCTTTTGCCGTCATGGCGCATCTGATGGAAAAGGCGGGAACTCTGCCGGATATTCAGCCAACCGCCTTAGTCGCTGTACCGTTATTTCATGTCACGGCTTCCGTGCCGTTGATCCTGGTCAGCTTTGCGATTGGCCGCAAGCTAGTGATGATGAAAAAGTGGGATGCGGAAGAAGCCATGCGTCTGATCGAAAAAGAAAAAGTCACTTATTTCGTGGGCGTGCCGCTGATGAGCATGGAGATTTATTCGCACCCCAAACTAATGGATTATGATCTTAGCACCTGTGTTTCCATGGCTGCTGGCGGCGCGCCGCGGCCGGTGGATCATGTGAAGCGGATCAAGAAAGGCATGGGCAAAGGTTTCCCGCTGATCGGCTACGGCTTGACGGAAACCAATGGTGTGGGTTGCTCGAACACCAATGAAAATTATCTTGAGAAGCCGGATAGCACCGGACGCGCGACCCCGCCGATTGTGGATGTTGGCATATTGGATGATGATGGCAAGAAAGTTCCGCAAGGCGAACGCGGCGAAGTCTGTATTCGCAGCAGCGCGAATTTCACCGGCTATTGGAACAACGAACAAGCCACAAAAGACGCCTTTACCGACGACGGTTATTTTCGCAGCGGTGATATCGGTTATCTCGACCCCGATGGTTATCTCTATATTGTCGACCGCAAGAAAGAGATTATCATCCGCGGCGGTGAGAATATTAGCTGTCAGGAAGTCGAAGCAGCGATTTATGCCCATACCGCCATTGCCGAGGCATGCATTTTCGGTGTTGATGATGAAAAGTTCGGCGAAGTTCCGGCATTGGTCTATCATGTGAAGGAGGGCGAAAACCTGTCACAAGACGCATTACTGGACTTCCTGAAAGACAAGCTGGCACCATTTAAGATGCCGGTGCATATTTGGGAATATGAAGAACCGTTGCCGAAACTGGGAACAGCGAAAATTGCCAAAATCGTGCTTGCGAAGAAGCACCGGGAAATGCTGGCCGGTACGGGATGAACGCACGCGCCAATATACCTAAGCCGGCGGCGGACCCGGGGAAACGGATTGTCCGGCAGCGGGATATTATCAATCGCCGTACATTGGCGGAGACGATTGAGGCGCTGATCGCTGAACATGGTATAACCCAAGCCCGTCCGAAAATATTGCCATTGTTACAACAGGCACTGGCCGATGGCCGGGCCGAAATTAGCCGGCGATTGATCGAAAAACCATCGGCTGGCCACGAAGCCGCAGCAGCTCAGTCTTTCTTGATCGATCAACTGGTGCGGATTATCCATGACATTGCTGTGGGCCACCAATATCCGGTGAACAATCCTTCATCCGGTGAACGGATCGCTGTGATGGCCGTGGGCGGCTATGGGCGCGGAGAGATGGCACCGCATAGTGATGTCGATATCGCTTTTCTGACCCCATTTAAGCAAACCAGCTGGACCGAACAGGCCATTGAAGCGATGCTTTATTGGCTATGGGATCTCGGCTTGAAAGTCGGTCAAAGCAGCCGCTCCATCGACGAGATGGTGCGGATGGCGAATGAAGATCTCAGTATCCGGACAGCCTTGCTGGAAGGACGTTATATTTGGGGCGATACTGGTGTTTACGAAGAATCGAAAGCGCGATTTTTTGCCGACGTAGTATCCGGTACAGACCGCACTTTTGTCTCTGAAAAACTGGCAGAACGCGACGCCCGCCATGTCCGTATGGGCGATAGCCGCTATGTGGTTGAGCCCAATGTCAAGGAAGGCAAGGGCGGCCTACGTGATCTGCAGACGCTGTACTGGATCGGCAAATATATTCACCGTGTCGCATCAGCCGAGGAGCTGGTTGATGTTGGCCTGCTGACCACTGACGAATTTAAACGCTTTCGCAAAGCAGCCAACTTCCTTTGGGCCGTGCGCTGCCACATGCATGATATGACTGGTCGCGCGGAAGACAGGCTCACGTTTGATTTGCAGACTGGTGTCGCCAAGCGCATGCGCTTTGCCGAGCGGACCGGCAAGTCCGCTGTAGAGCGCTTCATGCAATATTATTTCCTCAACGCCAAAGTGGTGGGCAACCTGACCGGTGTTTTTCTCGCTCATCTCGACGAGACCCACAATGCGGGCGTACGCCGGTTCATTCCCAATATCACGCGCCGCCCGAAAAAGCTGAATGGCTTTACGCTGGATCGCGGACGGCTTGCCTTGCCGGATGAAAATTTCTTTGAAGAAGATCCGGTGCGGTTGATTGAGATTTTCCAGCTCGCCGACAAGCATGAACTGGAAATTCATCCCCTGGCGATGCGCGCAGCGCGCCGGGATGCAAAGCTTATTACTAACAAAATCCGCAAAGACCGACGCGCGAACAAGTTGTTCCTTGATGTGCTGTGTTCCCCGCGCGATCCAGAGCTGGTGCTGCGCTGGATGAATGAAGCCTCGATCTTCGGTCGTTTCATCCCCGACTTTGGCCGCGTTGTCGCGCAGATGCAATTTGACATGTATCATCACTATACTGTGGACGAGCACAGCATTCGCGCCATCGGACTGCTCGCGCGGATCGGCAGTGGAGATCTGGTGGACGACCATCCGAATTCGACCGAGACAATCAAGAAACTCAAGAATCGGCGTGTGCTGTTCGTGGCGACCTTACTGCATGATATCGCTAAGGGGCGGGGCGGCGATCACAGTATACTCGGCGCGGAAGTGGCCATGAAACTGTGCCCGCGCCTGGGGCTAGAGCCCTACGAAACCGAGTTGGTGGCATGGCTGGTGCGGCATCATTTGCTTATGTCGGCAATGGCATTCAAACGGGACCTGTCTGATTTTAAAACCATTCAGGATTTCGTCAGTCAGGTGAAAAGCATCGAACGGCTGCGCTTGCTCACTGTTTTGACGGTGGTGGATATTCGTGCGGTCGGGCCGGGCGTTTGGAACAGTTGGAAAAGACAGCTGCTGACCGACCTGTTTCAGGCTGCTGAGGAAATGTTGTTGCTCGGCCATAAGCAGCGTGGCCGCAGGGAACGGATAACCCAGAAAAAGGCTGCGCTGGCAGAAACGCTGGACTTACCGAAAGCGCAATTCACGAAACTGGTCAAACGGTTGACTGATCCTTATTGGATCGCTGAACCGGATGATATTATCGCCCATAATGCCCGGCTGATGATCCATGCAGGTGATGATAATCTCGCGATATCAGCGGAAGCCTATCCGGAACGCGGTGCGACCCTCGTTACCATCTACGCGGCCGATCACCCTGGTCTTTTCTATCGGATTGCAGGCGGCATCCACGTTGCGGGCGGCAATATCATTGACGCGCGTATTCACACCACGCGCGATGGCATGGCGTTGGATAATTTTCTGGTACAAGACCAACACTGCAGGCCATTTGCGGAGGATACACAGCTGGAGCGGCTGAAGCAGGCGGTGGAAGATGCGTTAGCCAATCGTTCGAAATTGGCGACCAAGCTGGAGGCTCGCCCATTGTCTCATTCACGGGCTGGCGCATTTAATATCGTGCCTAATGCAATGGTCGACAATGACGCTTCTAATCGCTTCACGGTGGTTGAAGTGACCGCGCAAGACCGTCCGGCTTTACTTAATGAGCTCGCTTATGTGTTGTTTGAATCAAAAGTCACCGTGCACAGCGCCCATATTGCGACCTATGGTGAGCGCGCTGTAGATACGTTTTACATTACCGATCTATTCGGTGGAAAGATTACCAGCAAAGCCCGATTGAACAGTTTGAAGAAGAAGCTGATAAAAGCAGCAGGGCAGAAGGAAGCAGAAAAAACGGCGGCTTAGCCAAGCTTGTCTTTCAGTGCCGCCAACGCGCCAAAAGGTCCCGCCTCCTCTTCACTTTTCAAGCCATTTTTCTCTGCAGCACGATCCGCATCTGGTCCGCGAGGATAGGGATCGAGCGCCAAATATAGTGTTTGTGCAATCGCTTCGCCAAGATCAATTTGCGCCGCATCATATTCAATTACATCGCAGTCTTCAGGCGCCAGTTCGATTTCTTCATCACTGGCCGGTATTTCAGTTTTTTCGACGAATATGATGTTAAATATTTCATCGATTTGTACTGGAAATGGCTGACCGCTGATCGCGCAAGCCTGATGCAGACTGGACTGAATGGTGCCGGTGAAACTGATCTCATGTTCCTTCGCCGCAAGGCGATATTCCGATGTGATTGATTCTATAGAAGGTAGGTCAAAGCGTTTTGCCAATGCCTGACGCTCTTCATCATCCGCAACAATTGTCCCTGTCAAAGCTGAGCTGCCAATTTCAGAAAGCTTTATTATCTTTGACAATTCCGGTTGAGGAAGCGGAGATGATGCGGTCATGAATTGGCCCTAGCGATATTCCCGGCAATGACTTGGCCGATGTCGGTTTTGACAATGTGATCGTAAAAACTGGAAAAACATTTGGTGGTGAAATTCAATGCCTCTTGGGCCGGCGCTTCGCCGCGATACAGGTTACGAGTTAATGCTTCTGCAAGATCCGCGGTGCCGGTCAGCGCATTGCGATAGGCACCAAGCCGCCCGCCAAGCGCACCCATCATTTCGCCAACACGTTTGCCGACAATCAAATCACCGATACCAATCTGGCGCAGCTGACCTTCCATATCTGTCACAAATAGCTCGGTAAGCCAGGCAATCTCCTGTCTTGCCTCTTCTGCCTGTTCGAGGCGGATCATTACGGCACATAAAATCGCAGCAATCATGTCAAACCGGCCATCCAGCGTATCCGGGACTGCGCCCTGTTCATACCAATCAAGCTGTCGCCCTTCTGCAATTACAGCATTGTACAGCGGTTGCATCACCAGATTCGGGTTTTTGCGCCCCAGGAGATCGTTTAGAAATGACATTATATTTGAACCCTGATTTTGATGGATAGTGAGAAGATCTGAAGGTCGCTTATGTTAAGACTACATACAGGGGATATTGATATTTGTACTGCGAGATGCAATGGGTTTTACCATAAGCGGTATTTAGCCCGCTGCAATGATTGAAACCTTCCTGTTTTGGCCCGTTTTTTGGGCAAACCATCTCAACAGGTGGCTTTTTGGAGAAGTGAGTTGATGCGTAGCCAATTGAAAATGCAATTTGTGCTGACCGGGCTGGTTGCGGGCGGACTGTTACTATCCGGCTGTTCGCAGGTCCGTGGCCATCAAGGTTATATTGTTGACCCGGTGCTGACCAACGCCATTCAACCCGGAGTAGATAACCGCCAATCCGTAGAAGCTTCTCTCGGCCGGCCGACATTCACCGGTCAATTTGATGAAAATACCTGGTATTATGTGTCGCGCGAGACGAAACAGCTTGCGTTTAATTCACCTACGCCAAGAGACCAGATGGTGATGCGGATCAACTTTGATCAGGCAGGCAACGTAACAGCAGTTGAACGGACAGGTCTGGAGCTGGTTGCCAGTATCAGCCCGGAAGGCGATACAACCCCGACATTGGGCCGCGAACGGTCATTCTTTCAAGAGCTATTCGGCAATATCGGCGCAGTGGGCGCACCAGGCGCGCAAGGCCGCAGTAACGACCCCACGCGCCCATAACATTTATCAAAGCTGATGAGCATCAGCGGCGTCGCTATTTTGCGATCCCGCTTGCTGCCAAGACTGCCAGCGTCACTAACTCTGATGCCGTTGATGCCATAGTCGCAATCTGCACTGATTTCTCAAGACCGACCAACATCGGGCCGATCACAGCATCGCCGCCCAGTTCGCGCAGCAGTTTGGCCGACAGATTGGCTGATTGCAGGCCTGGCATTACCAATACATTGGCTGAACTGGAGAGCCGGTTAAACGGATAGTTCGCCATCAGTTTGGGATTGAGCGCGACATCGGGAGCCATTTCGCCTTCATATTCGAAATTAACCCGCCGGCTGTCCAATATCGCAACAGCTTCACGGATGCTTTCCAGCCAGCGGCCTGCCGGATTGCCAAAGGTCGAATAGCTGAGGAAGGCGACGCGCGGTTCATGGCCCATTTTGCGTGCCACTGCTGCGGTCTGTTCTGCTATATCGGCCAGTTCCTCTGCAGAAGGCCGCTCATTGACCGTCGTATCAGCCATGAACACTGTGTGGCTCTGCCCGACCATGACATGGATGCCCAACGGCGTCCGGCCTTTTTCAATGTCGATAACCTTGGCAATATCCCTGAACGTCTGCGCATAGGGGCGCGTAACGCCAGTAATCATGGCCTCGCCCTGATCCATCGCCAATAAAGCGGAGCCAAAGATATTACGGTCCTGATTGACCATGCGCTTGATATCGCGCTCCATATGGCCTTTCCGGTGCAGGCGATCGTAGAGCATGTTGACCATATCAGGCACTAGCGGGCTGTTGCGCGAATTGTGGATTTCAAAGCGATCAGGGTCGCTCACGCCAAGCTCTTTCAATTTGTCGCGCACACGATCATCGCGGCCGACGAGTACCGGCGTGCCATAGCCGCCATCTTGAAATTGGATTGCTGCACGCAGCACGACATCTTCTTCTGCCTCCGCAAAAATCACACGCTTGGGAGCGCTGCGAGAGGCCTCATAGGCCTGCGTCAATACAGATGTTGTCGGGTTGAGCCGCGCTTTCAGGCTTTGCCGGTAGGCATCCAGATCTTCGATAGGCTTTTGTGCGACGCCGCTGTCCATTGCCGCTTTGGCGACCGCAGCAGAGACTACATCCATCAAGCGCGGATCAAATGGCGCAGGGATGATATAATCTACGCCAAATGTCGGCGCTTGTCCGCCATAGGCAGCGGCCACTTCCTCTGGCACCTGTTCACGGGCCAATTCAGCAATCGCGTTGGCGGCCGCGACCTTCATTTCGTCATTGATGCGGGTTGCGCGGACATCCAGCGCGCCGCGGAAAATAAACGGAAAGCCGAGGACATTATTGACCTGATTGGGGTAATCAGAGCGTCCGGTGGCAACAATCGCATCCGGACGCGCTGCCTTGGCATCGGGCGGCGTAATTTCGGGATCAGGATTGGCCATCGCAAATATAATCGGCTGATCGGCCATATCCTTGACCATTTCCGGTTTCAGCGCGCCAGCGGCGGAAAGACCCAGAAATACATCGGCGCCTTTGAGCGCTTCGGTCAGGTCGCGCGCGTCTGTATCAATCGCATGCGCCGATTTCCATTGGTCAACATTATCGCGCCCGCGATAGATGACGCCGCTGCGGTCACACATGGTGAGATTGTCATGCGGCACGCCCATAGCCTTGATCAGCGCGGCACAGGCAATGGCCGCTGCGCCGGCACCATTGACTACAACCTTGATATCTTTGACTTCCCGCTTGGTGAGCAGGCAGGCGTTGATGATACCGGCGGCGGCAATAATTGCCGTGCCGTGCTGGTCATCATGGAAAACCGGAATATTCATCCGGTCGCGCAGGGTCTGCTCAATAATGAAGCAGGCAGGCGCACCAATATCTTCCAAATTGATGCCGCCAAAACTGGGTTCCATCAGTTCCACCGCATTGATGAACGCGTCTGTATCTTCCGTGTCGAGTTCCAGATCGATCGAATCGACATCGGCGAAACGTTTAAATAATACCGCTTTGCCTTCCATCACTGGCTTGGAAGCGAGAGCGCCCAAATTGCCGAGCCCTAAAATGGCCGTTCCGTTGGAGATGACGGCAACCAGGTTGCCCTTGGCCGTGTAATCATAAGCTGTTGACGGGTCTTCAGCGATGGCACGAACCGGCACCGCTACGCCGGGCGAATAAGCGAGGCTTAAATCGCGCTGGGTGGCCATGGGCTTGGATGCCACAATTTCGATTTTGCCAGGACGTCCGTGGGAGTGAAATAATAATGCTTCGCGCTCAGAAAACTCTACATTGCTATCATTCTTGTCGGCCAAATTGTCTCTCCGTAGTTCGGGTTTGGCGCTATCTGCCAAAACTCCCGCGTCCCGGACCCTGCCTACTCTGATTGTCATGGCTTGGGCAAGTGTTGCTTCATCTGCGGTTCATCTATTTGCAACAGGCAAGTTTCTGATACATGGCCTTTTCTGAGCGACTGGACTGGGCTATCGGATGGCCATGGCAGCCCAGACTCAACAAAAAGCAACTAAGCGAAAATCAGACAAGGCCAAGGCCAAGGCCAGCGCAAGTGCGTCCAAGTCATCGCCGAAACCCAAGTCTGCGCCGACTGATGTCAAACGTACGCCGATGATGGAGCAATATTTTGCGCTGAAAGAAAAGGCGCAGGATTGCCTGCTTTTCTATCGTATGGGTGACTTTTTCGAGCTGTTTTTCGAAGATGCCAAGCTGGCATCTGCTGCCCTTGATATTGCTTTGACCTCGCGCGGGAAAAATGCTGGCGAGCAAATCCCCATGTGCGGTGTGCCGGTCCATGCTGCCGAAAGCTATCTCGCGAAACTGATCCGCGCCGGTTTCAAAGTTGCGATTGCCGAACAGACCGAGACACCGGCGGAGGCTAAGGCACGCGGAGGCTATAAGGCTTTGGTTGCGCGCGATATCATTCGCTATGTTACTGCGGGAACGCTGACTGAAGATACGCTGCTCGACGCACGCTCAGACAATATGCTGGTTGCGGTATCAGAGGTACAGGGGCAGATCGGCATAGCCGCGAGCGATATTTCAACCGGTGATTTTGAACTGCTGCAGATTTCCGAAGATGCGCTTACCGCCGAATTGTCCCGAATCGCGCCCTCTGAAATAATTTGCAGCCCCTTGCTGGCGGCGCGTTTAGAGGCCGCTACCGAATGGCCGAAAGAAGATTTCGACAGCCAGAAAGCCGAGCGTAAGCTCAAAGGGTTATTCGGCGTTGCCACACTGGATGGTTTTGGAGATTTTTCCCGCGGCGAATTGGCGGCGGCAGGCGGTCTGATCGCCTATATTGAACATGCCGCGCAGGGGGACACACCTTTTCTCAAGCCTCCGGTGCAGCGCCATGCCGGGGAATATCTGCTGATCGACGGAGCCACACGGGCGAGCCTTGAGATTGAGAGGACCATGGCGGGTGAGCGCAAAGGGAGCTTGCTCGACAATATCGATCGAACCGTAACACCCGGCGGTGCCCGGCTTTTGGGCCGCGATCTAGCCGCACCGCTATTCGAAGAAGCCAAGATCAACCTGCGCCTTGGCGGCGTTCAATGGTTTCATGATGCGCCAGCCATTCGTGACGCTGTTCGTGACGCGTTGAAAGCGATGCCGGATATTAGCCGTGCTTTGGGCCGGATTTCGGCGGGACGTGGCAGTCCGCGTGACGTCGGCCAGATTCGCGATGGTCTTAGCGGGGCGCGATTGCTGCGCGAACAACTGGCGCTGGATATTGCGCTGCCCGATTTGATGAACACACTGCTCCCGGCGCTGGACGGTCACGCGGCGATGGTGGATTTGCTGGAACGCGCTCTGGTGGAAACACCGCCAACGGACATGACAAATGGCGGGTATATTGCTGCTGGCTACGACCCCGCACTAGATGAACTGCGCAGCGCCGGCTCCGATGGGCGCAAGGCGATTGCGACGTTGGAAGGGCGCTATCGCGAAGCAACCGGCATCAACACATTAAAAATCAAGCATAATGCTGTGCTGGGCTATTTTGTCGAAGTGCCTGCGCGCCATGGCGACAATTTGATGGCCGAGGATTCCGGTTTCACGCATCGTCAGACTCTGGCGGGTGTGGTACGGTTCAATTCGACCGAACTCCATGAAGAAGCTGTTCGCGTGACACAGGCTGGGGCGCATGCCCTGGCAGCAGAAGCGGCGCATTTCGAGGAGCTTGTCGACAAGCTATTGGATCGCCAGGACGCGATAGCGATTAGCGCCGATGCGCTGGCACGGATTGATGTCGCATCTGCTTTGGCTGAACGTGCTGTAGAGGGGCAATGGTGCCGCCCCGAATTTGCTGGCGGTAACATACTGGAGATCAACGCGGGCCGCCATCCGGTGGTTGAGGCAGCGCTGAGCGCTTCAGGCGATCCGTTTGTCGCCAATGATTGCGCATTGTCCGATCACGAACGGCTCTGGCTGGTATCCGGGCCGAATATGGGCGGTAAATCAACCTTCTTGCGGCAAAATGCATTGATTGTGATCCTTGCGCAGGCAGGGGGGTTCGTTCCTGCCGCTTCGGCAAAATTGAGTCTGGTGGATCGTCTGTTCAGCCGGGTGGGCGCTTCCGACAATCTCGCGCAGGGCCGCTCGACCTTCATGGTTGAAATGGTCGAAACCGCGACGATCTTGAGTCAGGCGACGGAGAAAAGCTTTGTCATTCTTGATGAAGTCGGGCGAGGCACGTCCACCTATGATGGTCTTGCACTGGCTTGGGCGGTGGTTGAAGCGGTGCATGAGACTAACCAATGCCGCTGTTTGTTCGCGACCCATTATCATGAGCTGACACGGCTGGCGGACCAGCTCGATGCGATGTCCCTCCATCACGTCAGGGCGCGTGAATGGAAAGGGGATCTCGTTCTCCTGCACGAACTGGCCAAAGGTCCGGCGGATCGCAGCTATGGTCTGGCCGTTGCTAAGCTGGCTGGCATTCCCAAACCGGTGTTGAAACGCGCCAAATCGGTGCTCGACAAGCTGGAAGCGGGCAAGGCGGAAACAGGCGGTTTGGCTGCCGGGCTCGGCGATCTGCCTTTATTCGCCGCAAGCCTTGCCGAAGAGGATGAGAAAACCGATATGCTGAGAGAGGCGCTGAGGGATTTGGATATTGATGCATTGAGTCCGCGTGACGCGCTTGACCAACTTTATGCACTCAAGTCCGTGCTGGAACAGGAAGAGTAGATGAATCGCTGGATTATAATTGTCATGTCTGCGCTGCTGCTTGCCGGCGGGGCCTATGTCTATAGCTCGCGTAGTGCCAATGCCGAACCTTTGGAAGTAGGCGCTGCCGCGCCTGATTTTGAAACTATGGGCGCGCTGGCTGGCAAGCCGTTTAAAGTCAGCCTTTCGGACAAGTTGAAAACAGGTCCGGTAGTGCTTTATTTCTTCCCTAAAGCCTTTACCGAAGGCTGCACTATCGAAGCCAATATGTTTGCTGAAGCGACCGCCGATTTCGAAGCCGCTGGTGCTACTGTAATCGGTATGTCAGGAGACAGCATGGACGAGTTGACCAAATTCTCTGTCGAGGAATGCCGAGATAAATTTGCCGTTGCTCGCGCTGATGATGATGTGATGGATGGTTATCAGGTGCGCATGGAGCCCACGCTCGCACTGACCAATCGGACCAGCTATGTGATTGATCAAGATAGCAAAATTGCTTTGGCACACAGTGCGCAGGACCCCAGGGGCCATGTCAAAATGACGCTGGAGAAGGTGAAACAATTGGCGCGCGCCAAAATCGCGGCTCCGCCTGAAAATTGATAAAGATGTTGCATTTGCCGTGAAGCTGGATTGAAAGACAGCATGACTGACCAACCAAATAATCACGCGCCCGATCCAGCGATGCTTGCCAAGGCGGAAACGCTTACCGAAGCCTTGCCTTATTTGCAGCGCTATGCGGGCAAGACCTTCGTCATCAAATATGGCGGCCATGCCATGGGTGATCCTGCACTGGCGCGCAATTTTGCCGAGGATGTGGTGCTGCTAAAAGCTGTCGGTATTAACCCCGTCGTCGTCCATGGCGGCGGTCCGCAAATTGGCGCGATGCTGGAGCGGGTCGGGGTTGAAAGCGAATTTGTCGATGGTCTGCGGGTCACGACCAAGGAAACCGCCGAGATTGCGGAAATGGTTCTGTCTGGCGCGATCAACAAGGAACTCGTTAGCTGGATAGAGCGAGCCGGGGGCAGTGCGATCGGGATTTCCGGCAAAGACGGGGGTTTTGTGAAAGCCTCCAAACTCAGGCGCACGGCACGCGATCCGGACAGCAATATCGAACGCATTATTGATCTGGGTTTTGTTGGCGAACCGAAACGGGTCGACCGCAGCGTGGTTGATACAATCTCTACGGCAGGGATGATTCCCGTCATTGCGCCCATTGGTGTGGGCGAAGATGGCCATACCTATAATATCAACGCAGATACAATGGCCGGCGCAGTTGCAGCAGCGCTGAGAGCATCACGTCTGTTTTTATTGACCGATGTGGCGGGGGTGCTGGACAAACAAGGTGCGCTGCTCACCGATTTGTTTCCAGGGGAAATCAAGCGACTCAGGGAAAATGGTACAATATCGGGCGGGATGATCCCGAAGCTGGAAACTTGTGTCAGCGCAGTGTTGAAAGGGGTCGATGCAGCCGTAGTGATGGATGGCCGCGTGCCACATGCGATGCTGCTGGAAATCTTTACCAGCAAGGGCGCGGGTACGTTGATCCGTGATGATTTCGAAGCGGTTGATTAATTGCCGAACTGTATTATATTGTTGATACACTAATTTTTGGCATAGATTGCTTGGCATTGCGTGCCACTATCGTTTAATGGCCATCACGAGAGAAAAAGGTTTCGGTCCATGTTTTTTGCCCTGTTTCAGATTATCGGCATATTGTTGAATGTCGCGATCACTGTCATCATCGTGCAAGCGATTATGAGTTGGCTGCTTGCGTTTAACGTTATCAATTTGCAAAACGATATAGCCCGGGCCATCTGGACGACGTTGGACGCCCTGACCGCGCCAATTTACCGGCCGATCCGGCGGATCATGCCAGACTTTGGCTCGATTGATCTGACGCCGATGGTGGTCATTATAGGTATCATTATATTGCAGGATGCAATCTTGCCTCCGCTCGGCGCTGCGCTGATCCCTGTTTTGTGAGCAATTGAATATGAGCAATGGCGGCGCGGCGATAATCGACGGGAAAGCTTTCGCTGCAGGACTGCGAGAACGGATAAAAGCTGCTGTCCCGAAATTTCATGAAAAAACAGGGCGCGCACCTGGTCTAGCCGTTGTTTTGGTCGGTGACGACCCTGCCAGCCAAGTCTATGTTGCGTCCAAGCACAAGGCCACAATAGCTGCTGGTATGGAAAGTTTTGAGCACCGACTGCCTGCTGATACCCGGCAAGAAAATTTGATTGCGCTGGTCGAAAAACTAAATGCAGACCAGGCTGTCGATGGAATACTGGTGCAGCTGCCCTTGCCGGATCATCTCGATGAAAAAGCCGTCGTTATGGCGATTGACCCGGACAAGGATGTTGATGGCTTGCACGTGATCAATGCCGGACGGCTGGCCAATGGCGAAGAGGCTCTAACGCCGTGCACGCCGCTTGGTAGCTTGATGCTGCTCAAGGATCAACTCGGTGATCTTTCGGGATTAAATGCTGTGGTCGTCGGGCGTTCGATCTTGGTCGGAAAGCCGATGGCGCAGTTGCTGCTGGCCGAAAACTGTACCGTTACCATGGCACATAGCCGGACTCGCGATCTGCCGGATGTGATACGCCGCGCGGACATTGTCGTCGCTGCCGTTGGCCGAGCGGAAATGGTCAAAGGGATTGGTTGAAAGAAGGCGCGGTTGTGATTGACGTCGGTATCAACCGGCTGGCTCCCGAAGCCGGCAAGGAAAAAGGCCGGTTGGTCGGCGATGTCGCGACAGCAGAAGCAATGAACCACGTCCGTGCAATTACTCCCGTGCCCGGGGGAGTTGGGCCGATGACTATTGCTGTGTTACTACGCAACACATTGGTCGCCGCATCTGCGCGTGCTGGCCTCGCTAAGCCTGAAGGACTCTAATCCATGAAAAAGTTATTTGCGGCATTGGGAATAGCTATATTGCTCACCAGCTGTGCCAGCAATGGCCGACCAAGCGATCGCGAACGTGTTCTTCGTGCCGTGGGTAAGCCGACGGCCAACCCCAGCGATATTGTCAAAGCCGAGCTTTCATTCGCGCGGCTGGCACGGGAAAAAGGGCAATGGACAGCCTTTCGTGAGACCGCTGCGCCCGATGCGATCATGTTTACGCCGGAACTGGTAAGCGCTCCAATATGGTTGAAAGGCAAGGTTGATCCAGCGCGGGCGACCGAATGGCAAGCCCACAAAATTTTCATGTCCTGCGACGGAAGCATGGGCGTCGCGACCGGCGCATGGCAAGGCGCTTCCGGCGGCACAGGTTATTTTACGACCATCTGGCAAAAACAGGATGCACAAAACCGGCGTCTGCGCGGCAAAGATGTTGAATGGAAATGGATATTTGATCACGGTGTGCCTTTGGACAAACCGCTGGCAGAACCTGATTTTGTTACTACCCGTGTGGCAACCTGTTCAAAGGGCGCATTGCCGATCGTACCCTTTGCGCCAAGTGGTGAGAAAAATAAGAGCGGATTTTCGACTGATCGCACGATGTTCTGGAGCGCTGAAAGTTCCGCCGATCAGTCGCGCTCGCTGTTGGTCCGGATGTGGAATGGCGTCGAATGGGAAGAAATCATTTTTGACAATGTTGCAGCGCCGACCCAATGACTGAACTGTTTGTTTCCGCCTTCATTACCTTTTTCGTAGTAATTGATCCCCCCGGCTGTTCTCCGATTTACGCCAGTCTAACGGGTGATGCATCCCCAAAACAGCGTCGAAATATGGCCATTCGCGCCGTTTGCGTTGCTGCTATCATATTGGCAGTTTTCGCCGCTTTTGGTGAGCAACTTCTTGGTGCTCTGGGCATCAGCCTGGACAGCTTTCGCATTGCTGGCGGCATCATGCTTTTTATCATCGCACTGGAAATGGTGTTTGAAAAGCGCACGCAACGACGGACAGATCGGGCGCAGGATATTATCGACAAACCAGAGATAGAAGACGTCTCTATTTTCCCTATGGCAATGCCGATGATTGCTGGTCCGGGTTCGATTGCTGCCGTCATGTTGCTGATGGCGCGTCATGAAGGCTTGGATAGCACATTGGTGATTCTCGGGGCGCTGGCGGCGGTATTGATGCTCACTTTGATTGGCTTGCTACTCGCAGGGCCAATGATGCGCATTCTGGGTCACAAGGTCGAACAGGTAATCACCCGGGTGCTAGGCGTTTTGCTGGGTGCGTTGGCGGTACAATTTGTCGTCGACGGGCTGCGAGCCAGCTTCTAAAGCTTTCGCGCTTCCTCTATCAGCATCACCGGTACGCCCTGCCTTATGGGATAAGCGACACCAGCGGCTTCGCTGATCAACTCTTGTGCATCTGCGTCATAGAGCAGCGGTTTCCGTGTCATCGGGCAAACCAAAATATCGAGTAATTTGGTATCAAATAACCCGATCGGCTCATCGCCTGTCTGTTTTTTCATTGCAATGTGACGCGACCTTCATCGCCATCCTGACGCCCGAAAAATTCGAGCAGCTGGATAATCAGCTCTGCACGGTTGGACAGACCATCGATTTCGAGCAGCGCCTGCTTTGAGGCTGCATCGAAAGGAGCAATCTGGGCAATGCCGTTGACAAAGGACATGTCATCTAACCGTCCGATACTGTCCCAATCGACTTGATAACCCTGAAGATCGGCAAATTTGCGAGATTCAATCTCAAGCGCCGCGCGTTCGGCGCTGGCCAGCACTTCATCCAGTTCCGCATTCTCTTCAATCTCTGCCCGTATCTGGCGAAAAGCGGTCGATGCATCAAGCTCCTCGATCATCCGGAATCGCGAAACGCCTTCCAGTACGATATTAAACCGCCCATCATCCATCGCTTCGATATCGACAATCTTGCCGACACAGCCAATATCGAACAATTCGGGTATGTCGCCATCTGTTTTTGGCTGGATCATCCCGATTTGTCGATCCCTTGCCATCGCGTCGTTGATCAGTGCGCGGTAACGCTCCTCAAAAATATGCAGTGGTAAATGCATGCCAGGGAAAAGCAGCGCCCCAGCCAGTGGAAAAATCGAGATGCGTTTGGTTTCAGTCATAGTTATCCGAACAATATTGCCGACAATTTGCGCCGGGTGGCCGAAACCCATTCATCTTCCAGCCCGACAACTTCAAATAGCGAAAGCAATTTCGCTCGCGCTACGCCGTCATTCCATTCCTTATCAGCTTCAATGATGGTCAGCAGATGGTCCGCTGCGCCATCATGATCGCCCGATGCAATCATCGCGCTGGCAAGATCAAAGCGCACTTGATGATCCTTCGGATTAGCAGAAACGGCAGCAACCAAGGCTTCGGTTTCGCTATCATCTGGTTTGTCTTTTGCCAAAGCCAAGGCAGAGCTAGCCCTTTCAATGGCGGGATCACTTGCCATGGCTTCAGGGATATCGGCCAAAGCAGCCTCTGCTTCAGGTAGATGATCGGCCAGGATCAAGGCGCGGATCAATCCACCAACGGCCTCTGCATTATCGGGGGCCATGTCAGCGATTTGCGCAAATATTCCAGCGGCTCGTTCACCATCGCCTTGACCAAGCACATCCTCACCCATCGCAAGCAGCGGAACGATATCCTGTTTGGGCTCCTCGCCGCCTTGACCAATAGGAAGCTTCTCCAGCAACTGATCGAGAATCTGGCCGAGCTGGCTTTCGGTGCGTGCCGAGGTCAGGTCAGCCACCGGCTTGCCTTGAAAAATTGCATAAACAGTTGGAATTGATTGTACCTGAAATTGCGATGCGATGAACTTATTCTCATCGACATTCACCTTCGCCAGCATCACGCCCTTATCCGCATAACTGGCAGCGACTTTTTCGAGCACGGGGGTCAGTGCCTTGCAAGGCCCACACCATTCAGCCCAAAAGTCCAGAATCACCAATTTGTTCATGCTGGGGGCGACCACAGCCTGTTGAAATTCTTCAACTGCTTTTTGTTCGTCCACTGTCAGTCCTGCTGTCGCCAATTGCTGCTCCTGTACTTATTGCCCCGAGTCCCATTTCACATTGGCTGTTTTGAAAAGGAATCGCGCAGTGTTTTCTTGTATATCCGAGCTTTATGTGGGGAGCGACCCGGCAAAGCCAAGCATATTTTTACTTTTCGCAGCCACGGATTGCAAAATGGGGCTTGCCGGACCCCATAACGCATGCTAACCGCGCGCCTCAACTGCTGATGACGACGATGTATAACCCAATGTCACAGCGGCGCCGAGCGGGCGTAGCTCAGGGGTAGAGCACAACCTTGCCAAGGTTGGGGTCGAGAGTTCGAATCTCTTCGCCCGCTCCAGTTTTTTCTAATAAAGTCAGATATTTATACCTTCCAATTTACTAGCTGCAAAAACTCTTTTGAAGTTAGTTGCTACAAGGTGTCCACCTGCTGGTAGTGCTGCGGCGTAACACTCAAACATTCGTAATAATGGGGTCAGAGGTTCGAGTCCTCTAGGCCCTAAAGTTGCATTCGAAATTTCATAACCCATGTTACGACCAAACTAACCGAGAGATATCGCATCCACCTCAGCGTGGCGCAGTCTCTGTAATGATTTCATGCCACATCGTTATCAAATCCGCGCCGGTTACTGCGTTTGGTGTACTGTCAAGTTTCCAGCTCGGCTGATACCTTCAACGGTCATCCGCTTCCCAATCAACTTTCGAACGCTGCCGTTTAGTCGACTCTAGTAGACAACAGAAAAGCTGACTTTCTAGTCTCACCCTGACTTAGGCTGAATATTTTGTGGATGGCCGCTCTTCGATGGTCCTGCAGAAGGGTTCTTTATCCCTTCAATCTATCACAATACCTAATTTCCATCCAAAATGGATGTAAATGCGTTCGTATGTAAAAAGAAACGAAGTAAATCTAAGTAGTTGATTGTCGCTGGCCAGATTAGCTAGCGAATCCGTATAATCGCTGATAGTTATTCTTCGCTTGAGTATAGCGGGGCAAATAAAAAATGTCAGTCGGGGCAGGTGAACACACCATAGATCAACCTATTGAACGGGCGGCACCGATTGATCCGGCGCTAGCTTGCTTCGTATTGCTCGCCAAATTTCTGGGAATGCCTGCTGATCCGCATCAGATCCATCATGATCGCGGTAAGGGCGATGAGCCTTACACGCTGGAGCATTTGTCGCGGATTGGCAAAAAGCTTGGCTTGATTGCTCGGCTGCGTGATGCCTCGCGCGACGAACTTTCGAAGATCCCGTTGCCGGCGATATTACGGACTTCTGAGGGCGGAGCTTTCATTCTACTGAAGATCGAAGAAGATATTGATAGTCCGCGCTATCTTATTCAGCGCGGCGATGCGGAACGTCCCGAAGTATTGTCGGTGGATGCCTTCGAAGAGGCCTATGCTGGACGTCTCTTGCTGCTGACATCTCGCGAACAGATTGCAGGCGACAAGCGTCCCTTCGATATTAGCTGGTTCATTCCTGCTCTGGTCAAATATCGCCGGGCCTTGCGAGATGTCTTGGTCGGCAGCTTTTTCCTGCAACTTATGGGACTGGCCTCGCCGATATTCTTCCAGCTGGTGATCGATAAAGTGCTGGTCCACCAGTCGCTGACGACTTTGGAAGTGCTGGCTTTCGGACTGGCCGTTGTCTTGATCTGGGAAACTTTTCTGTCAGCGCTCCGCAACTGGCTTTTTGCGCATACAACCAACCGGGTCGATGCGGAGCTATCCACCAATATGTTTCGCCACCTCGTCAATTTGCCGGTTAGTTATTTTGAAGCGCGGCGTGTGGGCGACAGCGTTGCGCGTGTGCGTGAACTGGAAACTATCCGCGAGTTTTTAACCAGCAATGCCGTGACCGTAGTGATTGATCTGTTCTTCACCATCGTCTTCTTTGTGGTCATGTACATCTACTCGCCCTTGCTGACGCTTATAGTGGCGCTCACAATTCCTATCTACATAGCGATTTCGCTGTTCATCACGCCGCCGCTGCGTGCACGTTTGGATGAGAAGTTTCGGCGAGGCGCTGAGAACCAAGCATTCTTAGTCGAGACCGTAACAGGCATCGGAACACTGAAGTCGATGGCGGTTGAACCGCAGATGCGAGACAAATGGGAAAAGCTATTTTCCGGTTATACACAAACGGGCTTCAAAGTTGCGATCCTGTCCAACTGGGGCAGCCATTTAATTCAAGTAGTGTCGAAACTGACTACCGTGGCGATCCTGTTCTTTGGCGCCAAAGCGGTTATCGCGGGTACACTGACCGTCGGTTCGCTTGTTGCTTTCAACATGCTGGCGGGTAGGGTTGCGCAGCCCATTTTGCGCTTGTCACAATTGTGGCAAGACTTTCAGCAGGTGCGCATCTCTGTTGACCGGCTCGGCGATGTCCTCAACGCCCCTGCAGAGCCAGAGCATAATCCCAATCGCGCGAGCCTGCCAGCCATCTCTGGCCGAGTGGAGTTTGACAAAGTGCGCTTTCGCTATCGGCCCGATGCGCCCGAGGCGTTGCGCGGCGTCAGTCTCGAGGTTAAAGCAGGCGAGATGCTCGGTATTGTCGGGCCATCCGGGTCCGGAAAATCCACGCTGACGAAGCTTGTCCAACGTCTTTACGTGCCGGAACAGGGCCGGGTGCTGATTGATGGCGTTGATCTCGCGCTGGTTGATCCAGCCTAGTTGCGCCGCCAAATCGGTGTGGTCTTGCAGGAGAATATCCTGTTCAATCGCACGGTTCGAGAAAATATCTCGCTGGCTGATCCTACGCGCCCAATGGAAGCCGTGATCGCGGCGGCAACGCTGGCCGGCGCGCATGAATTTATCCTGGAACTGCCCCATGGCTATGACACGGTCATTGAAGAACGTGGTGGCAATCTGTCTGGCGGCCAACGTCAAAGACTAGCGATAGCTAGAGCCCTGATTGGAGATCCGCGTGTCCTCATATTGGACGAAGCCACTAGTGCGCTGGATGCAGAGAGTGAAGAGATTATTCAGAATAATCTGGGCAAGATCGCGCAAGGTCGGACGACCATGATTATTGCCCACAGACTGTCCGCGGTACGTCAGTGCAATCGCATCGTGACCGTGGAAGCCGGGGACATTACCGAAATTGGCACCCATGACGAACTCATCAAAGCGGATGGCCGCTATGCCATGCTCTATAAGAAACAAATGGGTATCGGCGCATGAGCGAAGATCAATCCAGCCCAGAAGCTGCAGCTGTGAAAGACGGTTTTGTCGCGCGTCGCTTCCCTGGTCTAGCGCGCCATTGGATGATCTTGCAGGAAAGCTGGAAGCAGCAAAATGTCGCGGATGAAAATACCAAACCGCAAAGCGATCATGAGTTTTTACCGGCTGCCCTGGAGATTATGGAGAAGCCCGCCAGTCCCGGTTTGCGTTGGTTGATGCTGATCCTGTGCAGCCTATTTGCGATTGCCCTGCTCTGGTCGTTTATCGGCAAGGTCGATGTCGTTGCCACCGCCACCGGAAAAGTGGTGCCGTCGGCGAGCAGCAAGGTCATTCAACCAATAGAGATCGGATCCATCCGCAAGATCCATGTGAAAAATGGTCAGAAAGTAAAGCAGGGGCAATTGCTGGTTGAGCTGGACCCGACCATCAGCAATGCCGATGAAGCCCAAAGCACGCAGCAGCTGCTATCGGCCGATGTTGTACAGGCGCGTAACAATGCTTTGCTGGGTTACCTGCGCGGCGAGAAAGCGGCTTTCACAGCCCCTCCCGGAACGCCGCCGGTTGTTGCAGCAACGCAGGCGCAGTTTGTCCGGTCTTCGATTGCCGAATATGAAGCCGAGCGTGCTGGGTTGCGGCAGCAGCGCGCCGAGCGGCAGGCGGAGCTGGCCGGAGCGCAGGCTGAAATCGTAAAGCTGGAACAGACCCTCCCCTTGCTCGATCAGCAACTGGATGCCCGCAAGGAGCTTTATGAAAAAGGCTATTTCTCGCGGCTGCGTTTGCTGGAATTTGAGCAGCTACGCGTAGAGCATATCCAGAATATCGAAGTGCAGCGCGCCAATGCGGCACAAGCGCGGGCCTCCATCGGCAATCTCAATGCACAGATATCGCGGCTGCGTCAGGCCTTTGGCCGCGGCGCCGTATCGGAAATGGCGGAGGCCGAGGATCGTTCAGCCATGGCAGCCTCAGAGCTGCGCAAATCTGCCAAGCGCCGGGAGTTCCAGCAAATCCGTTCGCCCGTGGATGGCACGGTGCAACAGCTCACCCTGACCACCATTGGCGGCGTGGTACAGCCAGCGGAACCGATCATGGTAATCGTCCCTGATGACGCGGAGGTGCAGGTCAGCGCGCAGATCCTCAACAAGGATATCGGGTTTATCTATGAAGGGCAGCCGGTGCGGGTGAAGCTGGAAGCGTTTAACTTTACCGATTACGGCCTGATCGAGGGCGTGGTCGACAATATCAGCCGCGATGCGATCCAGGATGAAAATCTCGGCCTTGTCTATGATGCCCGGATCAAGCTCAACAAGCGCCACCTGATGATCAATGGCAAGAGCCAGGCCATTGGTCCGGGTTTACAGGTGCAAGCAGAGATCAAGACGGGCGAGCGGCGTATCATCCAATATCTCCTCTCCCCCCTTGCCAAGACTATGGATGAAGCAGGGCGAGAACGGTAAGTTAAGTATTGAGAGACCTGCTATTCTGGGGATTTGCAGTAAATAACCATAATGGATGTTTTGTTTTTTAGTCACATACTTGTAAATTCCTGTAAACTTGTTAGCCTTGCAAGTGGAGTCGCACAATTACCGACAATGATCGGGGTCTTAAAAACACTGTCTTCCTGTTTCAGGGAGAAAGGGGCTTTGTGTATCTGACGAGGGGCTATTCGAAATTTTGGCAACGTCTGATCGGCGGTGGGGCTTTATTGGGAGCAACGATCGCTCTTGCCAGCTGTGTTGCACCCTCCCGTTATATGGGCATAGATATTTCGCAACCTCATCCCGCTCTGGCCTCTCCCACTTCCTATTCCGAAATGTCCACCATCAGCTTGGCCCGCAAGGCGCAAGGCGGCGATAAGCATGCGCAGCTTGAACTCGGTATTCGCTTTGAAGAAGGGCGGGGTGTGGAACGGGATTTGGGTAAGGCGAAGAAGCTGTGCCGGTTGGCGGCGAGTGATAGTGGCGGTCGCATCTGGGTTTACTCGCCGCCGGTTGGTAATGGCACCAAGGGCCGGGTCATTCCTATGGATATTGGGCCGAAGCAGTTTGGGTTGGCGGTTGCGCGGGTGCGACTAGAGGCGGTGAAGTGAGGAAAGTTACTGGTCTTGCAGCAATGACTCTAATCACACTTATCGCCTGCGGTGGCTTTCGTGCTGTCACCACCTATGGAAATGTTAATGACGGTTCACCACCAGATATCGGTATATCACAAAATCTCCAAGAAGAAAAAAGTACAAAAATTCCTAAAATTCCCAAATACCTTATGGTGTGTGGAATAAAAAATGTCGATTACAAAAGAACGTATGATCCTTGGCAAGAAGATTATGAATGGAGAATAGGCTTACCGAAAGACCGGCCGCTTTCAGAAAAAATTTTATCCTGCCTGCGTCATAAAAATAACATTGCTGCGGAACAATATTTGTACAATTTGACACTACAGCGGGAAATAAAAACAGAAGTTTTGGTAATGGTGAGACTGGTTAGGTTGTCTATACTAGTAAAAAACGACGCCAATGGAAAATGCGGTGTGGTGTTTTCTGACCAGAAGCCAATGCCAGAAATTTGTAGTGAGATTTCCAGAGAATTTAAATTTTTACACTATGACAACGAGTTATGTAGGTCGAGCGACCGCACTGGTTTTTGCGACAAGGAAACCGGAGAGTTGATGAAGAAAGCATCAAATATTTCTATTATATTTGATCAATATAGACGAGGTAGATCAAAATGAGAAACTTGGGGACGTCGGCTGATTTTTCGAGGGCAGGTTTACGGCGAAGGTTTGTGACAACTCGCCGTCAGGTTCGAACCCTCAATTCTCCGTCTTCGCCTTTGAGTTATGTGTTTAACCGCGTCATACAGCCGATTCAAGTTGGGTGGGAAATTCAGGCGCAAACAACGTCATTTGGCACCAACGTACCCGCGACTGTAATAATCGGAGCAAGGGGGTTTACTGAAGACTTTCTCAGCCGATTAATCGTTACATACAATTCTTCGGAATGGAAAAAGGCTCTTAACGACATCAATACATTTGGTAGCGGGCAATTGCTCATAGTAACTGGCGATGTTCCGCCGCCTAACCTAAATGGAGTGTCCTACCACAACAGTTCCGTTGATCCTGCCGGTGCTCGACCTGCGATTCTGTTTTTTGGTAGCCAAGAGTATTTCTTAGCTCAGGCTCGTGATGATTTTCCGGGAGCGAGTTCAGATAAGCTGAATCAGATAGCGAGGGTAAACCAAGTACGAAACTTCGTCCATGAAGTTTTGCATTCGAGGTCGGCGCATATATGGCGAACGTTTGACCAAAACTACCGAAACCTCGATAGTTTTTTTGCAATTGGAGTGGGGCAAGAAGCGTGGCAAGCGGATCGAGTAGAACGAAATAGTTATTCGATTACTAGAGATTTCCTAAAACAGTATTTTCAAGACATTCCAGAAGCAATAATCAATGAGACTATAAACGAACATAGCTCTAGCCGCAATCCTCTAGCGGAGTCACACAGAGTTGCGGGGCTTCGGTTGTATATTGATTGGAAGAGTAGCGATCAGGGAGACCCTGTTCTGAGCGCGATTGACCGCGGCAAATTAGGTCGGTTGGTAGCAGAGTCATCAGGTATCTTATCGCTAAGGACAGGGACTGATGGCAGTCGCGCTAGTCATTACATAACTAAAGATGAAGGAACAGGATCTAGGCTAGACAGATCAGCAGATCGAATTTTTAATCGAGAAAAGGGCAGCAGCTATAGTCCTTTGGGAACCCGAGAGGATGGGTCTCTTGAACAGAATTCTGACGATAGCTCAGAAGAGGCTGCATCAGAACCTGAGCAAAATCGCATCAACGAAGGGATCCAAAACTTTGAATACTATCTTCAACAGGTAGAACAGGTAGAGACTTCTGGAGATTTTGGAAGAGTCTTTGGGCAACATCTTTCTAGATTAATTAAAACGGATGATCCTTTCTCTCCGGTTTTGATTGAAGGAGTAGGAAGCACAGTTTTTGAAAATTTTTTCGAGATCATTGCAAATGGAGGTGTAAAGAGAGCGCTTCCAGGTGATTTGGTAATTGATGTTTTCGACAATGTAGACGGCGAGCTGCTTGCTAACCTGAAAGCAGCGGGCATCGGAGCTGTTTCCTCGTTCATCACTGCGGAATTAGTTAGTGTTTTTGGCGTTAATGGTTTGGCTGGGGAAGTAGTAACTACCGGTGCGGGCACGGCGATTAGTCAAATTATCGGTAACATCGCCGATGCAAATGGTGCAATAGACGGCAATATTTTTAACGGTATCGATCCAACCCTTTTTGCAAACGCACTTGGATCATTTGTCGGGGCGAGATTGGCTCAGGAAGTTGTTTCATTTGAAACAATTGGTGGGCAAATAGGATCTGCTTTGGGTTCGGCTCTGGGCGTCATGGCCGCAGAAAAGTTTCTTACGATCGGGGGGGCTTTGGGAGGTCCGGTTGGCGCAGCTATAGGGGCTTTCGCAGGCTTCATAATCGGTGGGTTGATTGGCTCTCTTTTTGGCGGCACTCCGAGATCTGGTGCGGACGCCCAATGGGATGAAAGTGCCGGCCGTTTTATCGTTGCGAATGCCTATTCTCGGAAAGGTGGCTCGAAGGAAGCGGCAACATCCATTGCCACTAATGTGGCGGATACTTTAAACAACCTGATAGAATCAACGGGCGGCTATATCATACATGCCGAACAAATAACTGCCGGTAACTATGGGATGCGTAAGTCGAACTTTGTTTATCGACCGACATCTACGCGCGACAAAAACGCTATCACGTACAGTGTATCGTCAAAATCAGCCGACGCTTTTCAAAAGATAAGCAACTTTGGGATTTTCAATGCTATAACGGACACTGATTTTAAAATATTGTCAGGTAACAACTACATAAAAAGAGCGGTTTATAACACGATAAGTTCTTATAATAGTTTTGCTGATTTCGACACATTGTCGCTATTTGGTAATATAGAAGCTGCTCGAGCATACGCAGACTATGTGGAAAACCGTGAACTAATTTCAACAGCGATTTTGGAGCATCCCGATTCTCAATTGTCTGCAACTGTTTTGCTGACGTTAACTCGCGCATCTGAACTGGGGTTAACCAAAAGACATCAATCTGATTGGTTTGGAGGGTTTGGCTCATTGTTCGATGAGTTGGGAGCAAGTATTAGCGACGTTCAGTTTGTGGCGGAAACAGATCTGCTTTCTTCGAATTTAGTTCGAGTTATCGAACTTGGCGAGTATGCGTTATATGATACCATCGATATCGCTGGCCAAACCACCATCGAAGCTACATCCGGCGATGACACCATAACCCTCACCCACGTCTCCCACAATACCGACGGCTTCGCAGTCGCTGGCGGTGCGGGCTACATAGCCAACACCACTGGCCTTACGATTAACGGGGAAGTCTCGACTGGTGGTGATCTCTCCATCGATGTCGCGGCGACGATTGATGCTGGCGATGGCAATGACACGGTCCATGCCGGGGATCTTGGCAATAACGTGTTTGGCGGCGCGGGCGATGATATTCTTTATGGCGGTAAGCTGGATGACTGGCTGCTCGGCGGGGACGGCAATGATGTGCTGAACGCTGGCGGGGTTGGTTCTTACACGCTTGGCGGCAATGGCAATTATCTGAACGGCGGCGCGGGCGACGACATGTTGATCGGGCGTGAAGGCTCGGACTGGCTTGAGGGCGGTGACGGAACCGACGTGCTTGAAGGCGGCGATGGCGGTGATATCTTGGCAGGTGGCGCAGGCGCGGGAGACATATTGCGCGGTGGTCGCGGGGATGATCAGTATCTCTTCCGGCTCGGCGATGTCGGCTCGGCAGGTATTGGCGATACGACCTATGTGACGGCGGACCGGATTATCGACGAAAGCGGCCTGACGGTTGAGACTGTGGTGGCGCAGGCGTTTAATGGTCTTTCGGTCAGTGAGATTAATGGCAATATTGCAGATGCGCTGTCTGGCGACCTGTTCCGCTTTGGTAATGGGTTGAACAACTGGCGCGGCGGCGGTGCGCAGGTCACATCCAATGGCCGTGCAGCGGGCGGCGAAGACGTGCTGGTATTGGGTCAGGGCATTGGCGTTGATGATATCAAGCTGATTAAATCGGACGATGGCAAGGACCTGATCCTTGAGCTGGCCCCCGACGGCGTGTTTAATGGCGACCGCGTGGTGATGCAGGACTGGTTCAGCAGCTTCAACAAGGTCGAGACGCTGCGCTTTGCCGATGGCAATGAAATCCGGCTGGCCGATTTTGATACGTTCATTCTGGGCAGCGATGGGTCGGAGACGATTGTCGGTACAGCGGGCAATGACTTTGTCCATGCGGGATCGGGTGATGATCTGGTCTATCTGCTTTCCGGCAATGATTTTGGTAATGGCGGGCTGGGCAATGACTCGGTCTCTGGCGATAGCGGCAATGATATTGTCGTGGGTGGCAATGGCGACGACCTGCTGTTTGGCGGCTTTGGTCAGGATACGGTCAGTGGCGGCACCGGTAATGATCGGCTGACCGGTGATGAGGGCAATGACATATTGTCGGGCGGCGCTGGCGATGACGAGATTATTGGCGGCACCGGCGATGATGTGTTCCGTTTCCAGCGCGGCGATGGTCATGATACGCTGATTGATGCGTTGACTGATGAATGGGATGTGGTCTGGGTCTCTGGTCAGGGCGGCCAGAATGGATATGTTGTCGGGACCGACGGATCAATCACACATCCGACACATGGCACCATATTTGATGGTGAAAACTGGTCCGCAACCACGCGCTACGATATAGAAACCGGCACGCTTTATGCGCATCAGCCTGCCAATGAAGATTCGATTGTCACCAGTGCTGGCTCGGACATTCTGGAATTTGGTCTGGGTATCGACATTAACGATATCCAATTCACGGCGGCCAATGGTGGCAAGGATCTGGTCATTGGGATTGAGGCTTCTGGAGCCACAGTAAGTTCTTTTGAAAGCTTGAACGATCAGATCACGCTCAAGGAATGGGGGCCATCTGGCAATGCAGCCGCCAAAGGATCGATTGAGACCTTTGTGTTTTTCAACACGGGAGCGGTTGATGTTGCAAATACGGCTCTTCTTGGTGGAACGGATGGCAATGATGAGGGTTTGATCGGAAGCGCAGCTGTAGCCAACTGGATAACCGGTGGTGCTGGCGATGATTCGGTCACCGGCGGCGGACTTAACGACATTTTAAATGGTAATAGCGGGCAGGACAGGTTGGTCGGCCTTGTCGGATCAGATGTTCTGTTGGGCGGTGCTGGCAACGATATTCTGATCGGCGGTGCCGGTGGTACACGCGATGGTCAAACGACTGGCGATATTTTGATCGGCGGACTTGGCTTGGATACGGCAAGCTACGAAACAGCGACCGCTGGCGTAACGGTATCATTGGCTCAGGATGTGACGGCGACGGGCGATGCGTCTGGAGATATTTTTGACAGTGTGGAAAATCTTACAGGATCAGATTTTGCAGATATTCTGATCGGTGATGCCGGAGAGAATGAGTTATCTGGCGGCCAAGGCAACGACACCTTGAAAGGAGCATCGGGAGACGATCTCTATATATTTGGTCGCGGTGACGGGAACGATACGATCGACGACAATCTCGTTGCTTCCGAAAATATCATTGTTGATGATAATGGAAACCTGCAGCCTCCATATGTTGCCAGCTTCGATCTGGTCGATGCCGAGCCTGGGTCCTACCGTTTTGACCACATCATCACCAACTCGGATACCGGTGAAATTGTCTATAGATATGAGTATGGCGGCTACGGCATTCGCGGTGTTGCTGCCCCGGCGACTTTTAATCCTGCTGGCTGGGTTGATGGAATCACGGTCACGGGCAACAAGGCTGCTGAAATAGCAACTTTTGCAGATGCTGGCGATGATACGATTTTATTCGCGGACTATACCGGCGATGCTGGTGTTGTTGGTGACGCTGCAATCGGCCTTGCTGATCTGGACTTTGCATTTAGTGGCGACGATCTCGTAATATCTTTAATTGGCAGTTCGACAGATAAAGTTCGGATCAAAAATTTCCGTATCGGTGCCGCAGTCAATATCAATCAGGCAGTGGAAACTATCCAATTCTCGGATGGCTCTTCCTTTGATCTGGCCGGACTGAAATTTAATGGATCTGGCGCCTTGTGGCTAACCAGTAACGATACCGAAGCGGCTCCTGTGGATACTCTTTTGATCGGTTCTTCAGGCTCTAATGGATTGACTGGCGGGTACGGTAACGACACCCTTTCTGGACTCGATGGGAACGATACGCTGCTTGGCGGAGGCGGTGATGATCTTTTGTCTGGTGGGCTAGGTGCTGATATCATAACGGGCGGCGCTGGCGTTGATACAGTCACTTACGCAAGTTCAAATGCTGCTATCAATATTGATCTTGGTTCGAATGGTGCATCGGCGGTGATCGCAGGGAGTGAATCCAGTGGTGATGTGCTGACCGGAATAGAAAATGCCCTTGGTTCGCACTATGCAGATACGATTGTCGGCAGTGCCGATGATAATATACTCAAAGGCAATAGAGGAAGCGATGTACTCACCGGCTTAGCTGGCGCGGATGTTTTAATCGGCGATGATGGCAATGACACGCTGGATGGGGGTATTGGTGAAGATAATCTGGATGGTGGTGACGGAAACGATCTGATCCGGGGCGGCGACGATAAAGACATTCTCACAGGTGGTGCTGGTAGCGATATTTTACTCGGTGGTGATGGCACCGGTGAAGACGATCAGTTGATTGGCGGTTCTGGTATTGACCGGCTTGATGGCGGCGCAGGTAATGACGTTTTGCTTGGCGGCGATGGAGACGATAATTCAGTAACAAATATCTCGGCTGGTGCCGGTGCGCAAACGACATTGGCAGCTGGACTCTATGGCGGCGATGGAGATGATATCTTAGATGGCGGCGCTGGAGATGATACTTTGGACGGCGGTTCGGGAGCCGATAGTTATCTTTTCGGACCAAATAGCGGCGACGATGTCGTTACGACTGGAGGCGGAAATGATGATCTGATTTTCGATGGAATCGCCGCGGACCAACTATGGTTTAGTGAGGTAGCGAGTGCCACGCCCGGCAATTTCGATTTGGTCATATCAGCCATCGGTTTTGATACGACTGTGCGGGTCAAGGATTGGCGTCAGGCAAACGGAGCATTGGACAATCAGGCCCGCCGAATAATTACATCTGATAAATCGCTCGCGCGCAGTGATGTGGCCAGCCTGACAGCGACTATGACTGCTGAAAGTGTTGCGGTGCCCTTGACTTGGCCTACGGATCCTAGCTCTCTATTCACCGAAACGTTCAACGCGGTCTGGCAGGAAAATACGACCTATGAAGACCGCGCTGTGATTGTTGGCAGCACAGGCAGTGATGTGATTAATGTCGATCCGGCATTGATCGGCGGTATTCGTTATGAGGCTTTGGGTGGTAACGACACAGTCAATGCAGGTGATAGTGCAGATATTTTGATCGGCGGGACTGGTTCGGACAGTTTAAATGGTGGTGCCGGCGATGATCGATTCCTGTTTGCGGATGAATCGGGCTATGACGCTATTGATGGTGGCGAGGGTGTCGACACGCTTGTCGCTACGGAAGGCAATGCCAAAATCTATTTGTCCTCTCTTGCAAATGTGGAGCGGATTTCGAGCGGAGGCTTTTCCGGCGTAAGTATCTTTGTGAGTTCGGGATCGATCCTGGATCTGGCTTTGGTAACAATCGAAGGCAAAGTTGATATTGTTGGTGCTGCTGGCAGTGAAGATATAACTGGGACCGCTGGCAATGACTTCATTTATGGTGCGGCAGGCGATGATGTAATCAAAGGCGGCTTGGGCGACGATCTGCTTCGCGGTGGGACTGGCAATGATGATCTGGATGGTGGTGAAGGCAACGACACATACGATGGCTCGGACGAACTCGGCTCAGAAAGCGCTATTGATATAAGCAGTGCCTCGGGGTCCCATTCCATACTGACATTAGAACTTACAGGCTCGGGCGGTTTCGGGGGCTTTCAATTTGTTACAAAAACCGTCGCAGTTTTGCAGAATATCGAAAATGTTATTGGGACAGCACGTAAGGATGCGATCAAAGGTTCGGATCAGGCCAACGTGTTAGATGGCTCCGGCGGGGTTGATTTCATTGATGCAGGAGCAGGGGACGACATATTAATCGGTGGCGCTGGTTCCACTACTAGCAATAGCGGTGATACTCTTAAAGGGGGCTCCGGCAATGACACAGCAAGCTATGTTACAATGACCACAGCGTTTGCTGCAGCCACCGCTGATGCTGCCACTGGTATTCTCATCAATGGTGTGCGTGCAAATCTTGCTCTTAATAGTTCGGTTGATGGAACATCGGAGCCGACCGCTAAGGCATCACAGGGTGATGCAGATGGCGACTGGTATCATCAGATCGAGAATTTGACTGGGTCGAAATTCAACGATCTGTTGACGGGTGATGCCAATAACAACGTACTGACTGGCGGCGGCGGAGATGACGCACTTTATGGCGGTACAGGATTTGATACAGTAGTCTTTTCCGGAAATCGGGCCGATTATTCCATCAACACAGGCGCGATCACAACTGTAACGGATTTGAGGCCCGAAAGCGCCAGTCTGGTAACCGACGGCACGGACAAGCTGCAGAATATCGAATCCATTCGCTTTGCTGACATGACGATTAGCCTTGGCATTGACCCCAATAATCCACCGATATTGGGCGATCCTCAGATGGTCGATCAAGTTTGGGAAGATGGCGCTCTTGCAAGCTACACCATCCCTGAGACGGCCTTTATCGATCTTGATCTTGGTGATCCCCTCGTTTTCGTAGCTTCTCTGGTAGATGATAGCGCTATTCCGGCCTGGCTTGATTTCAATGCTACAACTCGTACGTTCAGTGGCACACCGCCTTTGGCAGACGCGGGTTCGGTATTTGAGATCAAGGTAGCAGCATCGGACCAAGGTTATTCGATTTCCGATAGTTTCCTGATCACTATTACCGAAGCATTGGGTGCTAATGTCGTTGGCACTGCAAGTGACGATATTCTCAATGGCACTTTTCGGAAAGAAATAATCGACGGTAACGCGGGTTCGGATCTGGTTGATTATTCAGCCTCCTTGACTGCGGTTACATTTGACCTTCGCGCTGGAAGCGGCAGCGGCGGTGATGCCGAAGGCGACACGCTGGTCGCGATTGAAGGAGCTATTGGTTCGGCATTTGATGATAATATTACAGGCTCAGATGGAGGTGATGATCTGCTTGGTGGAGACGGGGCAGACCTTATCGCTGGCGGAGCTGGCGATGATATGATCAAAGGCCAAAACGGTGCGGACACATTACTTGGCGGTTCAGGTAATGATACGATTTACGCCAATGCCAATGTCGATGGATCGCTGGAAGACGTAATTGATGGCGGCGATGGTATCGACCATTTACTGTTGGTCGACAGCAACAATGGGGCGACTATTGACCTTTCAACTAACGGCAGCCCTGTGTCTATCGAGCATGTGGTTGGCTCCAATTTTAACGATAACATCATCGGGAATGGTTATTCCAATATCCTCAACGGTGGTCTGGGCGACGATGTCATTTCCGGAGGCCTTGGTAATGACCAGCTGAATGGTGGTGCCGATAACGATGTGTTGCGCGGTGGTCGTGGCAATGATTCATTATATGGAGATGCGGGCAATGATCGCCTGATAGGCGGTGAAGGCGCAGATCAGCTTTATGGAGGCGCAGGAATGGACACGATAGATTATCGCGCATCGCTGGGCGGTATAACTATCAACCTCGACAGCAGTCTGGCGAGCGGCGGTGATGCTGAAGGGGATGTTATCGCCAGTGGTACCATTGAAAATATTGATGGATCTGACTTTGCCGATGTCTTAACCGGTTCCGCCACCGCAAATATACTTCAGGGCTTCGGCGGTGATGACACCTTCTCCGGTGGAGCTGGCAATGATGTGCTCGACGGCGGTGACGGTGTGGATACGATTGTTTATTCCGGTAATCAGTCAGATTATAATATCGATTTTACCAATGGCACGATTACCGACACCAATTTATCCGATGGTGATGATGGTGAGGATAGTTATTTCAATATCGAATTCGTGCAATTTGCCGACGGCGGTCCGGTAAGTCTAACAAATCAGGCACCGTTCACTGGTTCTCCTGGACTGGTCAACCAATCACAAGTCGATAACGCCAATTTCACTTATGTGATCCCGGCCACGGCTTTTGTTGATGCTGATGGAGATCAATCGGACGCTTATGATGGTTTGTCTTTCACTGCAACATTGGCAAATGGCGATCCGTTGCCTGCATGGCTGACATTTGATCCGGCCATCAAGGCTTTCGGATATATTAGCGAAACTGCAGCTATTGGTGCGAACGTAGATATTCGCGTAACGGCTTTTGACGGACAGTCGTCGATCTCGGCGAACTTTATGATTTCGATTGTCGAGGGGTTGGGGGCGACGATCACTGGCACAGTGGCTGGCGAGACCATCAACGGTACGTTCCGCGCAGAAGCGATCAATGCGCTTGGCGGAGATGATGTAATCATCGGTTCTCTCGGAGCCGATATGATCGACGGCGGCGATGGTACAGATATTGTCGACTATCTGAATTCTGCCGTCGGCGTCACCGTTGGTCTCAACGGAAGTGTTGGAAGTGGTGGTCAAGCAGAGGGCGATACGCTTGTTAGCGTCGAACAACTGCATGGTTCGCAATTTGCCGATAGCCTAGCCGGTTCTGCAGCAGCCGACGTCCTGGATGGCCGCGCTGGGAATGATATAATCAGTGGCGGCGGCGGAAATGATACAATTTCTGGTGGCGATGGTGATGACGGCCTATATGGCGGCGCGGGAAATGACAGCCTGCTTGGCGGCGCAGGGGCCGATTTTTTCGATGGGGGTATCGGATCCGATTGGGTTAGTTATCATTATTCCGGCCTTACAGAAGGAGCATCACCGATTGTTCAAGGCGTTACGGCGGACCTAGCCAATTCAACAGCGAATACCGGTGTTGCCGCAGGCGATACCTATATCGGTATAGAAAATCTTTACGGCACAGTATTTGCTGACAGTCTGTATGGCGATGCCTTGAGCAATGCGCTTACAGGAGATGACGGAGATGATATTATCTCGGGTCGCGGCGGCAACGACTATATCACCGCTGGTGACGGGGATGATGTTCTGGACGGAGGCACGGGCACGGACACGATCCTGGGCGGTCTTGGAAATGACTTGATCCATGCACTGATTGTCGGTGAAGATACAATTGATGGCGGCGCTGGAATCGATACCGTCAGTTTTGCAGCTACTTCAACAGCGTTATCAATTGATATCGACAATCCGGCGCATAAACTCACTAGCATTGAAAATATTACTGGCGGCGCTGGCAATGATGACGTGCTGGGTAATGCGGCGGCAAACCAGATTGATGGCGGTGCAGGCAATGATCTAATTGAGGGCGCCGCCGGTGCCGATACCCTGATCGGTGGAGATGGCATCGATACGCTGACCTATGCTGGTTCGGCGGCCGGAAACGCTTTCATGTCTGGCCTGATTGGCGGATCTTCGGTTAATGGTGTTGTCATCGCATCTGATATCGATCGGACTCTAGATGGTGTCGATGTCGACATTCAAAGCAACAGCGCAACCGGTGCAGATGCAACTGGTGATATAATCTCCGGCTTCGAAATGTTGGTTGGCTCAAATCATTCGGATCGTTTACGTGGGACTGACGGGAATAGTGACGTTCGTGGTGGTGCAGGCAATGATGTTATCTATGGCGGTGCCGGCGACGATATGCTGTATGGCGGATCCGGAGATGATTTCATCTTTGGTCAGGCCGGGGTTGATATTATCTATGGTGACGATGGAGATGATCGCCTTTTCGGTGATGGCGATAGCGACAGTCTCCATGGCGGCGCTGGTAACGACATTCTGGATGCGGGCGATGCTGGCGACATGCTGGATGGTGGAGCCGGAGACGACATATTGATTGGCGGCGCTGGTGATGACCAGTATTTCCTCACCAAAACCAGCGGCTCAGATATTATCTATAATTATGATTCCAGTGCAGCGCTGAGTGTCAACCTGCAGGATGTTGTTCAATATTCTGCAGATATCACCAAATCCGATATCTGGTTCACCAAGGAAGCGGGGACGAAAGACCTGCGAGTCAAGGTTTTAGGTGAGCCATCTCAAATCGTTATCAAAGACTGGTTCACCAACACCACGGCTGGTGATTTTACCAATGCGGGCGCGCAATTCGTGTTGCGGATGTTTATTGCCGGTGAAGCCACTGCGACCACCGTGGACAGTCTGTCGCAATTACTCACGATGATGGCGGCCATCCCAGAGCCGACTAGCTTGGCGGATCTAACACCTGCACAACAAGATGCTATTAACAACGCTTGGATTCTCAATACGCCTCCCACCATTTCGGCTGACGCCACGAACCCGACTGTGCTTGATGAAGATGGCACGGCGGTTCTCTATTTTGATGTCGAGGATAGCGGTCAGACGCCACTCGCATCGATACAGGTTCTGCCAGGGCAAAGCGGCGCGGTCGAAATTGTGTCGATTGAGGCCGTAGCAGGTGCCGGCAACGAGGGGCGCCGTAAAGTGACGGTACGCGGGCTTCCTAACGCCAATGGCGCCGGATCGATCATGCTCACGGCCTCGGACAGTATATTCGATTCTACCCCTCTTACTGTGCCGCTAACTGTCAATGCAGTTGCCGATGGCGTCGCCATTGGTGCTCTGAACGGTGTTAGCGGTAATGCCGACACAGTGATCAGTCTGCCGACTATTTTTGCGGCGCTGATTGATAATGACGGCTCTGAAGTTGTTGATTATCTGAACATCGAAGGTGTTCCCGCAGGCGCGATATTGTCTGACGGCACCAACAGCTTTACTGCAACCGGCGGTTCAACATCGGTCGATATCAAAACGTGGGACCTTGCGGCGCTCAGCATAACGCCGCCAACAGGTAGCGCCACGGACTTCTCCTTGACGGTAAGCAGTCGTTCAAGAGAAACGAGCAATGGGGCTGTATCAACCAACAGCGCCCAGACAATCGCGGTCAGTGTGAATGGTGCGCCTACAGCCATCGGTGTTGCGACTGCGGCCTTTGATGAAAATGCTGTGGGTATTGCGTCTGGCGGGACGTTAGTAGCTACGCTATTCGCAACCGATCCCGACGGAACAGCGGGTCTAAGCTACGCCATCGCTGGCGGTGCACAGGCATCCAAATTCCGCGTGGAAGGTAATCTTCTATATCTCGCTGCCGGACAATCGCTCGACTATGAAGCCGGCGATGCGCTCGTCAATCTTCGCGTTACTGATAGTGATGGCTTAAGCTTTGTCCTTAACAATGTCGCTATCCGCCCGGTAGATTTGAATGAAGCACCGACCACCCCGAGTTCGACTAGTTCTACGGTGGTATTTAACGAAAATCAGACTGGCGATACGGGTGTGCGTTTCTCGGCCAGTGATCCCGATGGCGACACGGTTACCTACGTCTTCTCGGCAACCGGAACGGCTACCAATGGCAAATACTCAATCCAGAATGGCAACCAGCTTTGGGTGTCCACAGCACTGAACTATGAAGCCGATTCTCATGGTTCCTTCGGCATTGTTGCTAAAGCAAATGGCCAGACCTCAGCGGCGATTACGCAAAACGTAACAATCCAGAATATCAACGAGGCACCATTGTTAACCGGCAGTACGACCGCAAGCGTTGCGGAAGGGGCTGCTGGCGGAACAATATTGAAGACGCTGATATCGACTGACCCCGATCAGAATGGGATTGCATTTGGTGAAGCGGGTCATGTCTATTCCATCGCGGCCGGTGACACGAGCCGGTTCGAGATTGTCGGCAACCAGTTGCGGGTCAAGTCCGGTGTGGTGTTCAATTATGAAGCCGTCACGAGCTATAACCTGACGCTGAGGGTCCGGGACAATAATGGCAATAGCGGTGCACTCTTGGACGATCAGGCGTTCACGGTGAATATCACCAACGTCAATGAGACGCCTTACGGACTCACTGATATTAACGGCACAGCAGGTTCCGGTGCCAGCGGTATCGTCGGGGCGGTTAGCGATGGTGCAGGGGGCGGGACGACGGTCGGTATCACGGCAAGGGCGACCGACCCCGACGGAAATCCTCTGTCCTATTCCATCGTTGGCGGCAATGTCGGAAACTGGTTTACGATCAACACCTCGACGGGTGTTGTTTCCGTCGCTTCCGGCAAAACGGTGCAGTATGAATCCTTGACCAATGGCCAAGTGACTTTGAACATCCGGGCATCCGATGGTTCTTTGACCACCACCAACAACAATCTTACCATCCGTGTGACCGATATTAACGAAACGCCGACTTTCACGTCCGCAGCCTCGGCATTGATAAGCGAAACCGCCGTAGGCGGCAGCTTTGTTCATACGATCACGACCGGCGATCCGGACAAGGATGCAGCGCTCTTCGGAGAGGCCGGGCATGTCCTGTCGATCGTCGGCGGCAGCAGCACCTTCCAGATTGTCGGCAATCAGTTGCGGACCAAAGCGGGCGTGGTATTGGATTATGACAATCCGGCCAATCGAACGCATAATCTTACTTTGCAGGTCCGGGATAATAATGGCGCGTCAGGTTACAAATACGCCAACCAAGCCTTCACCGTGAATGTCACCAACGTCAATGAAAAGCCAAGTACACCCAACGCTTTCAGTGCCAGTGTTTATGAGAATAATAGCGGCGCATTGCTGACATTCGGCGGATCGGTTGATCCGGAAGAACAGGGGATCACTTACAGCTTTGCATCGGGGGGTAATCCGGGCGGGCTATTCAGCATTAACGGTTCCGGGCAACTGGTCCTGAATTCGGCACTAAACTATGAAAGCAGGCCATCGGCCTTTGCGGCGGGCTATGCCGATGTCAAAGTGGTTGCGACAACGGCGAGTGGGCCGGTATCGAGTGTAAGGACCGGGCGGATTACTTTGCTAAATGTGAACGAGCGTCCCAGCACCCCATCCCAACCGGGCAATGCGAGTATCAATGAAAACACTACCGGCTACGCTGGCATTACCTTCACCGGCGCGACGGATCCGGACGGCGATGCCGTAACTTACGTGTTTGCCAATAGCAGCACGGTATCCGGCAAATTCTCGATTATCGGTGGTAACAAGCTGTATGTGAACTCGGCATTCAACTATGAAACAACACCGAACGCCGCAGTGCCCACGGTCTATGCCTATGCCAATGGTCAGCGCAGCGCGAACGGCCGGTCGTTGACACTGAATGTTGGTAATTTGAACGATAGCCCCACCAACCTTGCGGCGCCAACTGCGATCAGTGTTACTGAAAATATACTGTTGGGAACCACGATTACTTCGCCCGGGCAGATTCAAGCAACGGATGCCGATGGATTACCGATCACCTATTCCATTGTATCGGGTAATACTAACAATGCTTTTAAAATCGATCCGTCCACGGGCGTTCTCAGTGTCTTAAACGACATCGACTATGAATCGCCCAACTGGCTTGCTGACGGAAGCGGTAAATACGCAATTCTCGATATAGTAGCTGACGATCTTGGCGGGGGCGCGGGAGTATCATCGCCGATAAAGTCGATCCGTGTCAATATTGGAAACATTGTGAAATATGTAATTAACAATGGTTCATGGGATGCGTCAAAATATGAGATTAAGACTCTTTATACGCGTACTGGATCTGGAGAATTAAGATTTGGAGACCAGTGGTATAATGAAGTTTGGATGGAGGAAATAGCGACAGGAAAGATTATATCATATTTAGGCCAATCCTCACAATGGCAAGGCTCATTTTCTAGACCTTTCCCAAATGGAGCGACTAGTCTTGCTGGCGGCTATACACAGTCTGGCATATGGCCAGCGCCATTTTCATCATATTCGCTCTATTCAAATGATGAGCACAATCAAAACACTTTGGCAGGTATTCCTATTGGGTCTGCATTTCTACCTGTTGTTTTTGATTTGGACGGAGATGGTTTTGACCTGATCTCGCCGATTTCCAGCCCAGTTTCGACTACGGCACTGAACAATTTGTCTATTGAGGAAGGCATCGGTTGGCTAGCGCCAACCGATGCCTTTCTGGCGCTCGACCGAAATGGCGATGGTAGTGTTCGTGATCTCGGTGAAATTAGTTTCATCGAGGATTTGGCTGGCGCAAAAACCGACTTAGAGGGACTCAGGGCGTTTGACACCAACGGCAACTTACAGTTGGATAGTGGCGATGCTCTATTTGACAAATTCTTAGTGTGGCGGGATTTAGATCAAAATGGAATCGGTGATGCTGGCGAATTGCTAACACTTTTTGAAGCGGGAATCGTTTCGATATCACTTGTTCGGGAAAACGAAGTGAATAGATCCGGTTCGATAGTATCGAACCACGTTTCCGCCACGGCTGTTTTTACAAAGAGTGATGGCAGCACTGGTAAAGTGGGCGATGTTAGCCTTGGGCGATTACCGTTTGAGGAAGCAGCAACAACTGATGGTCCTCGTTACAAATGGGATGCTGAAGCTGGCAAGATGGTGATGATTTTTGAAGGTGAGAGCACAGGAAAAACTACATTTACATCGACAAATAACACGACTTTGCACATCACCTCATTTGCCATCGATGCCGATGGAAATGGCGTTATCGACCCAACAACCGAAACGATGACATTCGCGCAGGCTCTCAACGCCTTTGACAGTGATGGCGATGGCCAGTTCTCATCAGGCGATGAGCATTATTATGATCTGCGCATCTGGGCCGATGCCAATGACAATGGCCGTACCGAAGTGACGGAATTATTCGGCCTCAATCAGGAGCTTCCGGCTATTAAGGCCACTGATGAAACTCCAGTTGAGGACGTCACAACGCCGACTATATCCGAACCTATTGCAAATACTCCGGACTTGCCACAAGAGCCGGTGGTGCCGGGGCTTCCTGATAAACCGGTTACCAGAGCACCCGATGGTTTCCCCAGGGATGTGATTGAAACGGGTGCGCTAGGCGCTAAGTCCGAAGCCGATATGTTGCGTGAAGCCTATTCTAGAATGCCCGAACTGACGGCCTTGCAAGCAGGTTTGCGCCGGGAAGGATCATTTTTTAGGCCGATCAATATTCCCGATGATGATAACATCTTTGACTATTTTGAAAAAGCAGACGCAACGAGTGATGTCGCAGCCATAGCGTCAATCGATGATGAAACCGCTAAGGCGCGTCAGCAGCTGTTCGACAAAGTAAAAATCGATAATGATACTGTCTCTGGAAAAACTGTGGAGCGTATATCTAGTGGGCAATCCGCAGTGACCGATACGCTGGCTGCGGGATATCAAGCAGTCCCGAAAGTGGTGGACATCGATCTGTATAGGATAGCCCGAATGACTCAGGATATGAACGTGTTCGGCGCTTCATCAGCGGCTGAATCCATCAAAAGGCGCCAGAGCTCTATTGCTCCGGTGGATTATTTCGCAGGCTAATGGTAGCAACTCACAATGACACAAGATGAACCAAAAACAACCGCGCCAACAGTCAGTCATTTGCTCGGTGAAATGACATGGCTGATGACTCAATCCCCGCTGCACAAAGCGATGCAGATCGGTGATTTGGAATGGCTTGCCATGCCTGCGTTGATCAATCAGCAATTTTATCTGTTCAGAGATGGTGATCAGCCTGTCGGTCTGGCGCTGTGGGCGAAATGCAATGAAACGGCCGAGAAGAAGCTGGAAGGCGGCATGATTGAAGCTGAGAACCGGTTGACGCTGGAAGAATGGACAAGCGGAGACAGGGTCTGGTTGGTGGATCTGATCGCGCCTTTCGCGACCAACCAGAATAAACAGCGTGAAGTAATGATTGCCGATTTGATTTCTGGACCGCTGAAAGGCCAGGCATTTAATTTTCATCAGACCGATCCTTCAACCGGTGAGCGCAAGGTTCAGACTATTGATGCAGATGCTGGTGATAAGCTCAAGGCCGTAATTGAGGCTGCTGGAGCGACGAAGCAATAGAGCCTGTTTGCATTCCGCGCTTTTCTTGATGTCTTTCGTGGACGCTAATGATTGGATACTGGCGGCAAAAGCCGGCATTTTACATTAGACCAATGCCTTTCAGTGCGCCGTTGTAACACCGCGCGCATTTATTTCACCGATCCCGCCGTTGCCTCTGCCATGATATTGCTCACACGATCAGGCGCTTTGCGAGATGGATCATGGTCGATATGCGCAAGATCGCGGTTGATCGCGGGTTGGCATGACCAAGGATGGCATCGGTAAGCGCCATAGCTTCTCCGGATGATATGGCAAGCGAGGCGAGGGTATGTCGAAGAGTGTGCGGCGTGACCCCGGGTAGGTCAGCTGTATCGATAATCTTCTTCCAAATTCCCTTCATTCCCTGGAAGTGGCCGCCCCCATAATCGGCCGGAAAGACAAACTCGGAGTTTTCTGTCTGCTCAATGCCCTGAAGCAGAGCTAGTGCCGCTGCCCCAAGCGGTCGGATTGACTTGCCAGTCTTTGTATCTTCGAGCACCAGCAGACCTCTTTCAAAGTCGATCTCGCTCCATTTGAGTTCTGCAATCTCCTGACGGCGACATCCGGTCAATGCCCATAACCGTACGATATCGATACCTTTCCGGTTAGCTCCTTGGGCTTCGAGTGTATCGCAAGCCGCTCCCAAACGGCCTCCCTCTTCTTTGGTGAGATAACGATTATTCTGATTGTCCGTTTTGCGGACCGCGGCATGTTCACATGGATTGCTATCTACAATGCCGCGCCTCTGTGCAAAGCTGAACACTGCAGACAAATCGCGAAACACTTTTCGGGCTGCCCCTTCTCCTCCGCGAACGATCACTCGCCTGCGCGGCCCCAATTTCTGATCACCGGTTGTTTTGCCGGCTGCCACATCACGCACGAAATTCTCGATATGGCCTGACAGTATTTCAGAAGCGCGGCGTTTCCCCAACAATGGAACGACATGATGACGGAGCCTCGCCAATGTGTACCGTTTGGTGAGTTCCTTCATCGGTTCGCCTTGGCGCTTACCGCGCTGAATGTAGCAACCTTCTGATTCATAAATATCCACAAGCTCGCTGATATTAAGTGCAAGCCGTTTTGCATTGCGCTCTGCGGCTGGGTCTTCGCCAAGCAATACCTGAGCAAGAAGCGCCCGCGCTTTCTTTCTTGCCTGATCCAATGTGATTATATTGGCACGGCCAACAGTTACAAAACGCCTTGGCGCTGAGCGATCTCCTCCATCGGCGCGATAACGCACAATATACGTCTTGAGGCCCGACACAGTGATCCGAACGCCAAAACCTGGCAAGTTAGCATCCCAGAGTTCATAACGTTTTTCGCGCGGTTGTGCATCCGCAAAGATCTTCTTGCTCAACACGGTTTTTGATAATTTTCCCATATGGGCCTCCAATCCGAAAGGTGGTCACATGGCGGCCACCCAGAATGGAAAATCTAGCGAACTATGGAAGAAGTACAGCGTAGAAATTGGAAAAATACTATAATTAAAACAATGTGCTATATCGTATTCTAAAGTAGGATAGCGTAGGTAAGTGCTACCGTTACAGTAGCTTTGCCAAGGTTGGGGTCGAGAGTTCGAATCTCTTCGCCCGCTCCATTTTTTCCATATAGAATTATAGCGTTAGATGCTTAGAAGCACTCGGTTTTTGCTTACATTGAGTTTTGACCATCGGATGTAAGTATTATGTAGGCACTCAGATGCATTGAATAGCCAAATTTGGCGTAGTTTCGCATTCACCTTGTCGAACAGATGTTAGCGCCCGCCGTGATCGCAATTGACGACGATTAATCTTGTTTCAGATATGGTCTCGAAAGATCACTGCATGGAGGTTTCGACCATGCCGAAGAGGCACGTTGACTAAGGAACCAGAGACTTGCTTCTTGCGACATGACTGGCAAAGACCAGTCAGGTTGGCGAAGTGAATCCCAAACGGGATTGAGGCATCGCCTGAATTTTCAAAAACCCCCTCAGACCGCCCGTGCTGAAAGCTCAAAATAAAGGTTGCGTCAATTCCACGTTCAAGCGCGATTTACACGAAGCCTTACACAATATATCCGGAAAATGGCCGATTTCCGGAGATTGGGAATTCACTCGAAAATCTAGGTGCAGGAATGCTAGGATTGTATCGGTAGCCGCGCTCGACTCAAAACCGCATTCTGACTAGGAATCGAGCTGACAGGAAGCCTATTCTAAAACGAACATGTAGTTGCGCATATGTCTGTCAGACGTTTTTGAATGGTAGGTATCCTTAGAAAGGCTGAGTTGGGGGCTACAATTCCTATGATATTTGGAAAGCGATCTTTGGTTATCGATTTGCTCTCAAGTTGAAATTCCGGAGAAGCCGACAGTTTAGCGTGTTTCACGCAATGGCGGCATCAACCCAATGTCAGTCATTTGCAGTTCAATAGCAGTTGCGGGAAAGTCGACCATTGTGAAGTTTCGATCTTGGCCAACAATTCGCCGATAGGCACACATATAGAGCGGTGCCAGGCAAGCCTTCATCCCTTTTTTTGATGCCAATCGCCATGGTTGGCCGTTTTTTGGCTTGTTATCAATGGCGACGCGTCCAAACCTGAGTTTGACAGAGAAACCGCGCGATGCATCCGCGCACCTCGAGCGTATTCGCATCGCGCAAACGCAATCGCCCACGCGATGCTCTATCACCCGTGTCGGGATCATAGAGCGGTCCGCCTGACCACTCGCCCGCACCGCCGGTAAAGTTCTTCAGTACGATTAGCCCGCGAACCGGACGGTTACGCAAAGCCGGATCCGGATTGTTGCTGTCGGTTTGCCGAGGATTTTTGCGCAGGATTGCCGCGTCTGCAATTCGCCCGCATAAGGCTTGATCGCATGGAAATATCTCAACCACGCCGCCCTTTTTTTCGGTTTTCCAGAAGCCTTTCGGATCAAGCGTATCACCTGCAATAGCAGGGGCGTACAGGGCAGCAGCAAAAGTGACCGCAGCGAGCAATTTCATGCGGGAACCGGCTGGTTTAATTGATCTTCCGCTTGCGACAGCAAATTGCGATCATCATGATCCCATGGGTGGAAGCCGGGTTTGAAATATCGCAAATAATCAGGCAACGCGCGGCGCGATAGACTGCCAGCCCCGAACAAATATTGCCAGGTGCGAAGTCGCAAACGCCACCCTTTCAACCCATCATGCTGATACAAATCCTGCATGTTGCCGCGCATGACACGGATCAAGATCGCTGTGGACACGATCATTGCCAATATCCGCAACGCGTAGCGTCGGGGCGGGACATGTGCTTGGTAACAGAAAGAAACGTATCGAACGTAACTGACTTATGTTCGATCTCCTCCATCGCATGCCATGACCACAATTTCACCGTTTCCTTCGGCGCGCCGGCAAGGTCGCTAGCCCCGCTCTTCAAAAATTGATGCGCCAGAATAGCTGTAAAATGTTCCAAAGCGCATGTGGCCGCTAACTGCCGGACCGGAGAGCGTTGGCGCACCGCTCTCAAAACATGGCCGGTGCGTGCTTCCAATATGTCTACCGGATAGCCGTGATCGGAAGCCAGTTTGTTAAATGTGACATGCTCTCGACTGTGAACCGCTTCCTGAGCGATAAAAGCTGCGATCTGCTGCTGTAGTTCGGGTCCGACGGCGCCGCGATAATGTCTCACACTATCCATGAAAAACTTCTCGCCTTTCGGGAATGTACAGGAAAGTGCGTTGAAAAACGCAGTCGCTACCGGGTCTCCATTTAACCACCATCGGTCAGGCATGCCGCCGTCCTGATGGAAACGTAAATTGCGTGGATTGATCTTAAGATCGGCCGGGGTGGGGGTAATATCGACCATGGAATAACTCCTATATTGACATTAATGTCTATATTCATGATATGAACATTAATGTCAATATGAAAATTGCCGACTTTAAGATGTTATCCTTGACACCTCTATCGTCTCTCCGCACGTCTGATGAAATTATGACTTCAGACATTGCCCCGAAGCGCAGAAAGCGCACCGCCACCGAAGCCAGGGAGGAAGCTCTTGCCGCAGCACGGCACCTGCTGCTGACCGCCGGACCGTCTGCGGTAACTCTGGCCGCCGTCGGCAAGGTCATCGGCATGAGCCACACGAATGTCATCCATCATTTCGGGTCCGCATCTGGATTGCAGTCGGCTTTGATGGGACGATTGGTCGCAGATTTGAAGCTGACGCTGACCGAGGCGGTCGCGCGCATTGGGGTTGATGCGGCAACGCCGGCGCGCTTGACCGACACTGTGTTCGATGCCTTTGACGAAGGCGGAGCCGGCCGTCTGGCTGCGTGGATTATGCTGTCTCACAAGGACGTGGACTTAGAGCCGGTACGCGCGGCACTAAACGATCTTATCGCCGCTATCGAGCAGGCTGCACCTTATCAGGATGTGGGCGGCACGGGACGCATTGGCAAAGCGGTAATGCTTGTAACGCTCAGCGCGTTCGGTGATGCGTTGATCGGGCAACCGCTGCGGGAAATGCTTGACGAAGGCGAGGAAGCCCCGCGCGAATTGGTATCGAAGGCACTTGCCGCCATTCTTGTGTAGACGCCGAAAAGCTGGCCGCCATATGCGCAGTTTAAAATCGCTTGCGGACAGTCAATCGCGCTGTTCTGCCCAATGGATCGATCTCGTCGCGACTATAGCCGGGCGGGACGCTGCCATCGTCATCGGTTACACGCCGATATCCATTGAAGAGATTCTGGATATCGAGCGAGAGCTTCAAATCATTCAACCACGAAGTTTTGGCAGCGCCTTGAAATATATGTTCAGGTTCCAGGAAAAACGAGAAATTGAAAAGCGCTGGTGGCTTGAGATGAAAATCACTGTCACTCGCTATGTTTCTTATGCGTGAAGTGCTGCTCCAGCTGCCATTTAAACTGGTGCCAATCCCTTTCTTACCAAGGGTAATTTGCCACGAAAGAAAGTGACGGGACTGGCCGCCGTCCTCGCTGAGTTGGTCAATAGCGGGGATGCCGGGCCGCGTCAGCAATTCGTCCTTCAGGCGCCAGCGATGATTGAGCGATACACTGAATTGCAAAGGATTGACGGTGGGTGTTGGTGGTTTTGTGGTGTTTCCAGAATAGCGTTGGCGCGGCAGGCGCAGCGCTATGCCGGAGGTGAGTTCGGCGCTGGCCATCTCGGTGATGTTGATGGCACGCTTGTCAATCGCAATGAGCCTTCCGTTTGCGTCGCGCGTCACTCTTTCGGGGAAGGCCGCCTCGATAGCGGGCGTTAATTCCGGGAAGGCTGTGACACCGCCTTTCGCGATTTGACGGTGATAGCCAACACTCAAGGAAAGTGTTTGATCGCCCAGGGGGGCAATTCTTGTCGTCAGGGACAGGCTTTGTCGGCTGCCGCGCCTCAGATCCGGATTTCCGCCGCTGGTCTGGATGATATCCACGGTTTCCTGCCGCGCAAAATCAAAGATACGGTTGACCGTCTTGATGATCGGCCCGTCGAGTTGGTAAAATGACGGCGCTGTTTCGGTATGATCGAACGACCCGCGCAAATCCAGAAGCGGAAATGGCGACCAGTTCACACTGCCGCCATATTTTTTTTGCAGCCCGCTCTTTGATAGCGCGTCGGCACCGAGCGATAGATCGAGGGAAAGGTCGCCCATAGGGCCATCCGCCCCGTCCTTGCGCTGAGATAGCGGCACGCGGAACGACATCTGCCCGTTTGCGCGCCCGCTGGTCTGGTTGCTGACGGCAATCAGATCGCCGCGCGCATCGCTTTGCCGGTTTTCGGATTGATCGCGATTGACATCCAGTGAATAGGTCGAGGTTAACGGGCCTGCTGGCAGATCAACGATGGTTTTGCTGAGGTTGAGGCGCGCACTGATATTTTCGCTGCGCGAGCGACTGCGGCTGGCCAGCAGCAAATCATCGTCTAACGGGCCATAGGGATTAAACTCGGGATCGCCTGCATCGACCATTTGTTGAATGCGGGCGACATCGATGCCGTTTTCCAGCAAGCTATCATTCCAGCTCCGGGTGTAACCGGCGGAGAAATTGGTGCTCCACCCACCGATCCTGCCCGACAGATTGAACGCCGCGCCCAGCGTTTCCGATTCATTGTCATTGCGCAGCGCCCGGCTGTGCGCGAAGGGACGGGATAGGGAGACGTCATCGGTAAAAGGCGACCAGGGGCTGCCAGCAGGCAGGGCGATTGTCGCCATCGGCAATCCGCGCAACCCCTTGCTGCTGTTGCTGCTGGCGTTGATGTTCAATGATGCTGAAAATTCACCCAGTGGACGTGTGACCCCGGCGTTGAAAGACATGCTGCGCCGCGCCGATCGCAGGGTTTCGAAGGCGTTGGGATTGACGCTGTGCAGGTTATTCGCGGTGGCGGCGAAGTCCGCGATTGATGGCACGCCTAATAGCGCCGCTGGCGGGATAGCGGCGATGGTCACGGTTTCAGCGGCGGCGCGGCTGAGCGCAGGGTCTATCTCTTCTCCGGCGCGGCTGGCGATGAAGCCGACGCTATCAAAAGAGCCTGCGCGGGGCGGGATATCGCGATCACTTTTCAGCAGGGCACTTTGCCGTTCGATCCGGGCCTGCACGTTCCAGCGCGTGGACAGGTTGATCGCCACCCGTCCGACCGACAGGGAGCCGCCATATTGACCGCCAGCGGTCGCCCATGACAGGCCCGCATCGGCGTTCACACTGGCGAATTTTTGTTTCAGCACCAGATTCACGACGCGCTTGTCCGACGGATAGCCATATACCGCCGCCGCTTCGGGTTTTAAGATTGCCAGCTGGTTGAGCGCTTCCGCAGGATAGGACAGTATCGACAGGTCGCCGTCGGCTGGTCGGCCATTGATGAGAAGGGCGGGTTTTTCCGCGCCATTGCCGATGAAGGGCGTCAGGCGGGTGATCAGTTCCTGGATGCTGTCGGTGCCCTGGGCGGCGATGTCGTCTTCGTCAAACGCGCTTTCCGCCGCAACCTGGGCCTCGCCATAGCGCCGCGCGGTTACGACGATTTCATCTGTATAGACGGGGGCGCTGGTTGGTTCGGTATTTTGCAAACCCGCCGAAGACGTAGGGGCCGTCGCGGTGGTTTGCGCTGCGGCGATATGGGGCATAGTGATCACATAGAGCGCCGCTAATGCTGCAATTCCAGTGAACGCGCGCATGGCCAGATCAGCCTGAACTATATGGCCAGTGATGGCCGGAGGGGAGCGATCTGTCATGGGTTGGTCCGCCATGCCGGTGATATGGTGGATAAATAAATCCGGTGGGAACGGATGCCCCGACCGGGGCATCCGCAAAACCGCCTTCGATGCGGTCCTGACGATCGTCAGGGCACTGCGACGATATCGGGCGTATTGAGTGACGCCACCACGCTGCAATTAGGGGCAATGGTTGAATTGAAGTTGATATTGCCACTGGTATCGGCCGTGAATGGACGGTTGGTTTCATTACAGACCTCTATACCGCTTACAAGAACCCGTATCCGCGCCACCGTGCCGCTCACCGTTGTCGGATTGACCGTACTGTCGATTGTGAACGTGCTTGGATCGACAGTAATAAACGGACAAAGACCTAGTCCAGTATTCGTGCCTCCGGTAATGGTCCCACTAGTGCCATTGCCGCTGTTGCCGGTCAGCGTCAGGGTGCAGTTTTGCGTTGGCAGACCGGCTTTATTAAGAGACGCCTGACCCGTCGCTGTAAAGTTGGTGTTTGTCGGTGAGACCGACTGGGCCATGGCGGGGGTCACCATTAACGATGACGCCAATGCGCCAAGACAGATTAAGGACAGTTTTTTCATCATATTTCTCCTGAATATGGCCTATTGCGGCCGTTTCACAAATGATTGCAAAATGGATTGCCGTTCGCAATCAATACTCGCCCGAATAGCGAGCGTTATCCGATAGTTGCTATTGTTTTTTCAAGAATCGGTGCAATCATTATTGTAACTATACTATGAAGAGTCAAGTAGAAATATAATAAAATCAAATACTTAATCAAACAGATAATAAAAATGCGCCCTATGAATCAATATTATAGGTTAATTTTATATTTAATCATGTAATTCTAAATATTTATATTGACCTCCTATATTCTTTAAATGAACAATATTTCGGAATAGGAAAACAGATATCCATATTTCAAAAGCTCTTCTTGATGTTGAACCCGAAGATGCGCGGATCGAGCGTGAACACATTAGTCGTCAAGCCCGTGTCGTCACTGTTGACAAAAGCGTCGGTGATCGGCGTTTTGTCGAACACATTTTTCACGTAAAACTGAAAGGTGAGCCCGTCGTCGGGTCGGTCCAAGGTGAGCGATAGATTGGTATTGTCCCAGGATTTCAGGCGATCGATCTCACTATTATACACCCGCGCCCAACTCTTCGCTTGCCGGTAATAATCCCCGCGCAGGGTCAAGGCCCAATCATCAAACGGGATGGTATATTGCGCGCCAATGTTGACCGTCCAATGCGGCGCGTTGGGCAGCTCGTTGCCGCCCAGATCCGCATAGAAACCGCGCCCCTGATTGGGCGCATCGACTGCCGGATCATGGATAACACCAAAGAACAGCGCACCCAAGCTGCCTTCCCTAAAGTCACCGGCAAAGCTGCCGCCGCATAACCCGTTGAGGTAAGCCAAACTGTTTAGGTCATTAAAAAGCGGATTGCTGATAATAGCTTCGACTTTGGATGTGGGAGCAATGCAGTTGGACGCCAATTGGATCCATGGCTTGACGACCGTCCAGTCGGGATTGCCCTGGGTGCGGTTGAACACGTCGATGGATTGTTCTCCATCGCCGATGCGGGTGCCGAGATAGCCGAGATTGGCGTTGACCCGAAATTGCGGGGTCGGTTGCCAGGCCAGTTCGAGTTCAGCGCCCCAGATATTGGCATCGTAATTTTCGTTCAGCGCGATGCGATCAACGATTTGCGATACCTGATAGTCCTTGTAGTTATAGAAAAAGGCGTTGGCATTAAGTGTCAGTCGGCCACCAGCAAATGTATTTTTCATACCGATTTCAAACGCGTTGACGCTTTCGGGACGGTATGTTGTCGGCTGCGGAAAAAATTGCAAAAATTCGGGATTGCCGTCGATGCCGGGTGGGTTGGCGCCGCCGCCTTTATAGCCGCGGGAATAGGAAGCATAGACCAGCGTATCGTCGGTGAAATTAAGCTGCGGCTTCCAGTCGACCACAAACCGGCCTGTCAGCCGGTTCCATTTCTGCACGATATCGTCCGATTCGGGATAGCCGATGCTAACAAAGCCGTTACCGCCGAATCCCGGCGATAGCAGCAATTGCGAGTTCACGGGGGTCGCAACCTTTTTGTCGAGCGTAAAGCGCAGCCCGCCGGTAATTTTCAGCGTCTCGGTGGCTTCCCAGTATAATTCACCGAAACCTGCATAGGAATCGGTGGTCGCGAGATTGCGGCTGCGAAAATAATTATGGCCTTGACCATCAATCGATTTTAACGGATTGGGATCGGTATAGGGACAAACGTTTGCGAGCACCGAGCAGTCAATTAAAACGCCGCCATAGGTGCCACCGGCAAATGATTGCGCAATCGCGGAAAACAGATTGTTGAAGACATAATAATCTTCATCAATCTCGAAATGGAGATAATTGGCGCCCAGGCTGAAATTGACCGGGCCGCTAAATGCTGATTGCAAACGAAATTCCTGATACCATTGGTCGCTGTTTGACATATTCATATCGACACCCAGGATGGCGCGCGACGGCCCCAGTTGCGGGTCATTATAGACACCGCCGGGAGCTAAACCAGGAGTAGGATTGGGCTGGTCAAAACCATTCTCCAACCCCGCAGAGTCGTTAAAGACCGGTCCCGAATTGAAGCGGTTATAGTCCTGTGTCGAAAAATAGAAATCCTTGGTATAAGCAGTCTGCGAGAAGATTGTCAGATCGGGCGTGATATCGAATTCGGCATTGAGCTGATAGACATCATTTTTCGCCCGGAAGGTTGGATCATAGGCGGTCGCGATTTCGCGCAGATCGCGTGATTGCTTCACATTCGCATAGGGGTCTTTGGTCTGGCTGATCAAAGTGATCAGATTCTCAAATGTATTTGCCGCGTTCGGAGGGTAACCGAGTTGAATGATCTGGGCACCCGCCAACACGTAAGGCAGCGAAAAACCATTGGGCGTGCCGAAAGCGGCGTCATCATACAGCGAACCTGGCAGACAGCCCTGGCTCAACATACCGCGCGTGAGCGGCATGTCGCTGATATCCTTGGCCCCAACACTGGTCGGCCCCGGGTCGGTATGGCAGAGCTGTTTGCCGGTGCGGGAGCGGTCGTCATCCTCGCTGAAACGTTCCCAGATGGCGTTAACCCGGAACCGGTCGCTCGGCTCCCACGCCGCGCTGATCCGGGTGGAATATAGATCGCGGCCGTTAACCTGTTTGTCGGTGATACTGTTATAATCAAAGCCGCTCCGCTTGGTCAGCGCGCCAGCAGCGCGCAGCGCGAATGTATCGCTCACCGGGATATTGACCATCGCGCTGATCCGGCGGGTATCGTAATTGCCCACTTCGCCTTTCAGCCAGCCGTCAAATTCCACAAATTGCGGTTTGTTGGTGATCATGTTGACCACGCCGCCGGTCGCGTTGCGGCCATAGAGCGTCCCCTGTGGGCCGCGCAATACCTCGACCCGCTCGACATCGAAATATTCCTGCTCGAACAGCCGGTTGCGCAACATCGGCGTGTTGTTAAAACTGATCGCAACAGCCGGGTCCGATGTCACCGACAGCGCCTTGGTACCAATGCCCCGGATCGAGAAATTATAGGTCGAGAAATTGTTTTTCGAAAAACTGATATTGGGTATCGCGCGGACCAGTTCCGACCCGCCCTCGATCTTGTACCCGTCAAGCTCCTCCGCCGAGAAAGCGGACACGGAAATCGGCACTTCCTGAATATTCTGTTCGATCTTCTGCGCGGTGACAATGATGAGGTTGGTGTCATCTGTCTGATTACCGGTGCTTCCCGCCACTCCGGAACTCACGTCCTGCGCCAGCGAAGATGTGGCGGCGCTGGCATAGGTTTGCCCCACCAATATCGTGCCGTTTCGATCCACCCGATAGACAACGCCAGAACCCGACAACAAGCGCTTGATTGCCGCAAGAGGCGTATAGCTTCCTTTTATCGTTGTGCTCTTTTTCCCAGCCACGCTGGTTTCGGCAAAATAGACTTCCTTGCCGCTCTGCATGCCAAATTCGGTCAGCGCTTTGCCAAGATCCTGCGCGGCGATGTTAAAGCTGATTTTTTGTTCTGTATGCGCCTGTGCCGCCGCGGGCATGACGGCAATCGCCGCGCAGCTCGCCAGTGCGAGTGATTTGAACGACACAAATTTAATGAATGACATATCCTCGTCCCCCTCCTTGGGCTTATTGTTTGAGGCACAGTTAAACCTGCGCCTTCAATAAGGTAGACGTTGGATATTCTGATATGCTCACCGGTCCGGCAAAATATATTAAAGCGTCACTGCCTATCTGCGCCAGACGAGGGTGAGTTCATGCTCCCCGCTGCGTTCGGCTCTGAGCGGGTGCATGGCTTCCAGTGCATCGATGAAACTGGAGGTGCGGCCGGTATTGAATACGCCATTGACTTTCATTGTCCTCAGCGCGGGATCATTAGCCAGTTTCAGCTTTTGTGTGCTGTAACGGTTCAGTTCATCGACAACCTGATCCAGCGGCTTTTGCCGGAAGACCAGCCTGCCTTCCGCCCAGCCGGTGGTGGCCACCACATCCGTCTTGCGCGCAAGTGTTCCCCTTCGTCCACGAATGGTTAGCTGTTCACCGGGCGCCAACGTGACTGCCTGTTTTGCTGTGGGCGGTGCAGCGGTTTCCGGACTGGGTGTGCTGACCTTGTTGACGATGACTTTGCCTTCAATCAACGTCACCTGCACGCTTTTATCGCCTTTCAGCCGAACATCAAAACTGGTGCCCAGTGCAACAATCCGTTCGGTACCGGCGATCACCACAAACGGCCGGTTCGCATCCTCGACCACCTCGAACAAAGCCTGACCCTTCATCAGGGTGACACCGCGCTGGTGGTCGGCCATATCGACTTCAATACGCGAATCCGTGTTCAGCGTGACCTTGCTGCCATCAGCCAATGTAATCGTGGATTGTTCACCAATCTCGGTTTGGTAGGCTTCCGGTGCGGCGGTAATTTGCTGTATATTTGCTGGTCCATTAGCGTCTGGCAGCCGGGTCCAGAATGCCGTTATGACCACCACCGCCAGAAGCGAAGCGGCGAGGGCGCTGGCGGCGATTTGCCAACTGCGTTTGCGATAAAAACGCGGTTCGGTTTCTTGCAAAGCGGTTTGTGCCATAGCCTGTAACCGAGGGTCCATGGCATGGCGATCGACAACGGCATTGCCGCGCGCCATCCGTTCATAGGCTTCATGATGGGAAGGGTGCTGTTGTCTCCAGCTCTCAAACGCATGGCGGTCTTCGGGAGTGCAGTCAGGTGAGGTCAAACGAACGGTCCAAAACGCAGCAACATCTTCTGTTGTTTCCATCTCATCCTGTTCTTGCATATCGCTCATTTCGGGTCACCAAATAGACGTGCAATATATAGTGTTGCCTTCATCAGATGTTTTTCAATACCGCTGACGGAAATACCCATGCGCTCGGCTGCCGTTTTGCGCTTCATCCCTTCGACACGGCAAAGCAGATAGGCCTGCCGGGTTCGCGGTGGTAATTGTTGCAATGCCTCCATCAATCTTTCAATCTCTTGCTTACCTTCTAAGACGCGCGCTGGCGAAAAAGCCTCACCAGCGTGCATTTCCTCGTCATATTCAATATGGTCATTATGATTCCGGCGCTGACGATAGCGCAAATGGTCATTCCACACGCTCGACGCTGTTTGCATAAGATAAGCTTCAGGGTTTTCTATTACGCGCTCTACCGAGCGTTTTGCGAGACGAATGAAGACTTCTTGAACCAAATCCTGCACGGTTGCATCCTGACACCCGCGCTTGGCGAAATAGCGCGTGAGCGCTGTATCATAAAGGCGGGCAAACTTGGCTAGCTGGTCCGGATCAACCGGCAGCGCAGATGCATCTGCTTTTTTATGTGATTGGTCCATGGGCGACCGTCCTCTCCGGGCAAACAGGTGCTGCATGCAAGAAAGAGAAAGAATTTGCAAATATCAGAGCATCGGAATTGCGGCTTGATCAGCAAATCCATTCGTGATGTTCTGTCTTTATGGGCTCGTTGGGCGTCGGCTCGTCCTGCTGCTTTCACTCCGGATTTATGATCAGTATTAGTGGTTCTTCACCGGTGCGTTCAATGGGTCGTGAACGGTGAATGGCGAGGGTATCCTGTGACCAGAGGCGTTCATGAAACAGAGCAACATCACCCGTCTGCATCTGCTGGACATTGTGCGGATCGCCGCAATCGCAATCGGCTGCGCCCTCAAAACTGTGTCCGAAGTCCGAACGCTATATTCCGGCCACGCAATGGCGATTGCTTCTTCACAAAGGACGTATGCACGAAAGCCAGTTCGTTGGTCAGGTTCGTGCCGCGCAGATACAGTTCGACGGAACGGGCGGCGCCAAGGTCGAACTTGTAGGCCAGCGTTGCATTCAGCATGTTGTAGCCGGGCGTGCGTGTTTCATATGAGGCGAAGCGATTCTGGGCGAAAGTGTGGTAATATTCGAACTCGGTCGATACCGGCCCGCTGTCCCAGTTATAGCGCGCACCCAGGCGGCCCGGCGGGATACGCGGCAGGTTGTCGTCCTCGTTCGGCATATCGGCGCGGACATAGTCGCCGAACACCGTCAGCCGCGATTGCGGATTGAACTGGTGCGTGACGAACCCGTCGACGCCCATCAGCTTGGCATTCGCCGTGTCATAGAGGACGAATTGCAGATTGCGCGCGGCGTCCCTGTCGATGGGGCGGGAGTAGATGTAATCCTCGATATCCTGATAGAAGGCGCCGATCTCGAACGTGGTCGCACCGCCCGTCTTGCGCAGCGTGAGATTGGCCGAATGGGTGAGTTCGGTCACTTCGGGCCGGTTTTCCTGCCGCTGGTCGTTCAGGAATATCCATCTGTATTTGCGATGGACTAGGCCGAGTTCATAGCTGTTGGTGGCCAAATTGTTCCCGCTTGCGAAGATTTCCCGCACGCTGGGGGAACGCTCCGACCGCGCCAGATTGAGCCCGATCGAATATTCGTCGGTCAGATTGGCGACGGCGCCGAACGACATCGAGAACGGATCATGCACGATGTCCGAAAGCCAGGGGTAGCGGTACCCGTGCTCCCATTCACGCCATTCCTTGCGCGCTCCGATCTCGACGTCGACAGGCCCGAACGTGGCGCGTTCGACCAGGAAGATCGCGTAAGCATTGCCTTTGAAGGTATAAAAGGGGACTTCTCTTTTTCTGATGTGGTTCTTCACATTGTTGATGCCGGTGAAGGTGGTGTTCGTATATTGCCCGCCAAGAGTTCCGGTGAAGCCCAGGAACGGGCTGTGGGTGATCTCCACGCGCGCATCGTAGGCTTCGTGCGCGTAACGAGCGGGAATGATCGGACCATCGACCTCATCATGCCGGTAATCGGTGTAGGACAGGCGCAGCCGGAGATGCTCCATGTAGCGCAGGGGCTTGTCGAAATCCGCGCGCACATCGACGCGCTCGTTCCGCAACCGGATGAACGCGGTGTGGCTGTCGTCCTGGCCGGCGAACGGATCGATCAGCCGCCCGTGCGGCACGCAGTGCAGATAGTTGCCATGCTGATGGCATACCCCGTTTTTGTGGCTGTGCCCGGGCAGGCCATATTTGCTGTCCTGGCGCGTATAGGAGGCGCCGATATAGCCGTTGGAGGTAACCCATGAGAGGCCGACGGCGGCGCTTTGCGCCTCGGCGAAGGAATCGCGCAACCTGTCGGTGCCGAACGCCTTCGGTACATTGTAATCGTCGCTCTCGCGGGCCGCGCTCTCGACATGAAATGCGATTGGGCCGAGCGCGGCTGTCACGCGCCCTGCAACGGTTCTTTCATTGTCACCAGTACCATAGCGCACTTCGGCCCCGCCACTGATACCGCCCGCGGGTAATTGCTTCGGCACCTTGCTGTCGATCAGGTTGACCGCGCCGTTGACGGCGCTGCCGCCATAAATGATCGCCGCCGGACCGCGCAGCACCTCGATCGCATCGAGCAGCAACGGTTCGGTCGCCACCATATGATCGGGCGAGACGACCGAGGCATCGAACAGATTGGCGCCGTCGGACAGGATTTCGATACGCGGCAGCGTCTGCCCGCGGATGACCGGGCGCGAGGCGCCGCCGCCGAAATTATCGAGATGGATGCCGGGAAGGCCGCTCAACGTCTCCCCGAGTGTGGCCCTGCGCCTGTGGACCAATTCGTCGCCGGACAGGACGGTTACGGGCTGCGCGATCTTGATGGCAGGGCGGACAAGCGCATCGGCGTTTACAATAATATCGGTGCGATGTGGCTTACGTATTGCCTTATAGCTGTCAGACCGCTTACGGAAATTCTCATCTGCAGATGCATCACCTGTTTTTGAGGCTTCGGAAGAAGCGTCGGTCTCAGCGGCCTTCGCTGCGCTGATTCCCGGATCACATAGTGAAAACGCGGTGGCGGACAAAAATGCAATGCGAAAGTTCATACTTAACTCCAAACAATACTAAGCAGGCTGCCAAGCCATTATAAAATGATATGATATATCACAACATAAATATGATGATTGGTTTCAATCAAGGTCTTTTTGTAACGATCATCTGTGTTCACAGATTGCCGCAGACCCTAGCGATAGAGCGGAACTTGTGGAGATTTTGAACTCCGCCACCTCACTATCCGACATCCAGTGCATGTTGTCTGCTGGGGCAGCCTCAAGCGTGAACCAGTAGAAGTTTTGATCAATCCCGATGTCATCATAATATGCAAGGTACGGATCATGTTCTGGATCGGTGCGCGGCAAGTCAGTAGCGACATAGTCTTCAGTGGCCCAAGTATGGACGCCAACGCAGGCGCCAGCCTCAAGAATGCGCTGGACGCCCGCTAAAAACAAATCTGTGCCACCTGAAGCGACGAGACCATCCGACGGAACGATTGTTACAAAACCTAATTCTCTAACAACTCGGCTGAATTCAATATTTGCTTCATCGTCCACCGAACCGCCGACATTCTTCAATACCAACGTTCTAATATTCGGGTTTTTCTTCAAAACATTCTCGAAGGCATTCAAACTATTGCTGTCAACCTCGCCGATTGCCGTGATGCGATCGCGTTCCACAGAAAATTGCATAGGTGTATGGTGAAGTTGGTGTCCACAGCCGGCGAGGACGGTCAGGGAAATCAAAATTACGAGTTTAGTTAGTTTCAACATCTAATCCTAACGTTACGTGTTTGCTCAGGCTCAAAATAAATATGCCCTATTTGAAGCTAGGCTTTTTCTTGATCGTCATTCTTCGGCTACAATTCAGCCTATTTTCAATAAACTAGCACAGAGACTTTGGAGCAATGTGCCATAGACAAGTTTAGTCATATTGCAGAAAACCGGCCGTGGGCTTGATCCAATTGGGTGCAACAAATCAATGCCTGCACCTCTGTTAAAAGGATGCCGGTACGGCCAAAAAGTAACTAAAAGGACTTAAGTTGCACTATTGATCGCCGGAAGAACAATTGAGAGAACTGCCGACTTTTGACGGGGGCTTCAGCCGCCTTGGTTTCCAAGTGATGGTGGCGGTTAATGGATTGTGGCGTCTCGCTTGCTCTTGAAGCACTTCTTTCGATATTCTTGCTATCATACAATCGAGCAATATCTCCGCTGGCAGGCTGAATATTTCCAACTCCTGGAGCCGCAAGTGCTACAAGAACAGTTGCGACTACCGCAGAAATAGGCAGATCAATGGGATATAACGTTCGTTTCATTTCTATTCACCTGATGTAAATTAGCGACCCGTAAAAATTGGGCCTTCAATATAACGACGGCGACAAATATTTTGATCCGCACTTCGAGATGGCCAAATAGATTGAGTTTAGATATGCTATATCATCACGGATGGGTGATGGACCAATTACAATATGGCGAGAGACTGCCGGCTCTTCCGATATAAAAAGGTGTTTAATGGCGATGAATAAAAGGGGTGACAGCGATATAGCTTGCGTCCTCTTGGCTAAACGCGCCGTGATAAAAGGATTTTTAAGCTCCCGCCTGGGCAATGCTGCGGACGCAGAAGATGTTCTTCAAGATCTTTGGTTAAAAATTGACAGGTTAGAAATTGGACCCGTCGATGATCCTTTATCTTATCTGTTTCGAATGGCGCAAAATGCAGCCTATGATCGACGCCGCTCTGCCGAGCGTCGGTCTAATCGGGAACAGCAATGGGTTGAGACACAATCCAGTAAGGCTGGCACTGAATATATTGACGATTCTCCCGATGTATTAAAGCAGATGGTGAGTCGCGAAAGACTTGCAGAAGTTGAGCAGGTTCTGAACGCTTTACCGGAGAGAACATCCTATATTTTTCGGGCGTTTCGAGTGGAAGGTCGAGCGCAACGGGATATCGCTGCAGAATTAGAGATCAGTGTCAGCGCAGTGGAAAAACATCTTCGAAAAGCTTATCGCGCAATTATTGATTTCAGAAAGGGTGTGGATTCTGACGACGGATAACGTCGTATTGATAGGACATGAATAATAAACTCATCTTGAAGGGCGGCGAACCGCAACTGCTCGACGAAGCAATTGAATGGCATGTTCGCGTTAATGACCCTCACGCTTCGTCATCGGATTGGACAGCATTCGGTCAATGGCTGGACCAAGGCGAGGCGCACAGGCTGGCCTATGATGAGGTTTGTGAAAACGACCTCGGGCTTGATGGATTACAAGAAAATCCTGCCGATGATGAACCCGATGAGATACCGTCAGTTCCCGTGCCAGCAAATGACAATAGGAAATGGCAGCTCGGCTTCGGATTGGTCGCCTCATTGTTTATGGCATTTTTATTCTGGCCATCGAGCGGTAATCCTGAACTGGATATCTTCCAAACAGCGCCCGGTGAAAAGCGTGTTATCGTTCTTGGTCCGGAAACACGGATCGAAATGAACGGCGACACCGTTGTTGCAACAAACCCTGCCAACCCGCGCTTCGCCCGACTGGACCGGGGCGAGGCAGTCTTTTTTGTGAAGCACGATGAATCTAAGCCTTTTGTTGTTGAAAGTGGATCATTTACTTTGCGGGACGAAGGCACGATTTTTAATGTCAGAAATGTGGAAAAGCTGTTTAGTGTATCGGTGTCGGAAGGATCTGTTCGCTTCAATCCGGAAGAAGAACAGCAACTCGTAAAGGCAGGGCAATCGCTAACCTTAACGGAAGGAAAGAATCCGGTACTGCGGACTATTGATCTGGAATCAGTAGCAGGCTGGCGCGAGGGACGGCTGCATTATGATAACGCTCCTCTGAGCGCTATTGCCGCTGATCTGGGGCGACTGAGTGGCAAAACAATAAGCGTTGCGGATTCAATTGCCGGCCAGCGCTTCACTGGTGTGATATTGGTCGATGAAGAGTCTGAAGCAATGGCTCAAAAATTGGAGCAGTTGCTCGGTATACAGACTAAAGATACCGGCGAGGGTTGGCATTTTGCTCCTTAAGAAGTTGTCGATGAGACTTCGTTTATTAATGATCGCGACTCTTTTTGGGTTATGTGTAAGCACGCCAGCGGCAGCCTCGCCACGCTATGACATTAATATTCCGGCAACCAAAGTAGACAGAGCATTAAACCAATTCTCTCGACAAACGGGTGTTTCTCTGGGCGGCATCAACGTAAAATCCGCCACCGTAAAAACCTCACCGGTGCGCGGCAGATATACATTACGTCAAGGCTTGCGGAGGTTGTTACGCGGAACGAATCTTAGCTTCAAAATTATCGACAGACATACTGTTCGTATTTTTAACAAACCCGCTCGTCGCAACAGGCCGAAAGCAAAACCAGAGCGTGTGCAGGCACCAAAGGCTAATCGACCTGTCACTCCGCCTGTGACTGAAACGATAGTTGTAACCGCATCGAAACAAGGCACCATGCTTACCGATTATCCTGGCTCGGTTACAGTGATATCTCCGGAAGCAAATGTGTCGTCAGCATCGGCGAAAGGTATAGACGCTATTATCCGACAATTGCCTTCGTCGGCTGAGACAAATCTGGGCTCTGGTCGCAACAAAATATTCCTGCGCGGTATCGCAGACAGCAGTTTCAACGGCCCATCACAGTCCACGCTGGCCATGTATCTCGGGGATACCAGGCTTGCTTTCAATTCACCCAGTCCAGATCTCAGACTCTATGATGTGAAGCGAGTTGAAATCCTGGAAGGGCCGCAAGGCACGCTTTATGGTGCCGGCTCGTTAGGCGGCGCGATCAGGACGATCGCTGAAAAACCGGATATAAGTGCTTTATATGGTAGTGGGTGGGCGCAAATTTCTTTGACGAAAGATGGCCAACCCAGCGCTGCTTTAGCAGCAATGATCAACATGCCTATCAATGACGATCTGGCGATACGGGCGTTGGGATATGTTCAGAGTGACGGTGGCTATATCGACGATGCGCATCGAAAGTTGAAAGATATCAACAAAGACCGGATCAAGGGAGGAAGAGCGTCTCTTCTGTTCAAGCCTGGTGACAGTTGGTCCATCGAAGCTAGCGCAGCCTTGCAGACAATTCACACATTTGATGGTCAATTTGCAGAGTTGGGCGAGCGCGCATTGACAAGGCGTTCGGCCATCGCGCAGCCTTTCGAATCTGAATTTGCCGCCTATTCGATGGCCATTAAGAAGGAGTGGAACAATCTGAACCTGGTATCGGCAACGGGTCTGGTCAACAATCGCTTGCTCACGCGATATGATGCGACTGCATTGCTGCAATTTGATCCTTCCGTCCCCGACACGCCGTTGGCGTTTGACGAGCGGCGAAAAATACGGTTGATCAGTCACGAGACCCGACTTTCTGGTAGCGGAAGCAATAATCGGTCTTGGGTGGCCGGGATCAGCCTGATTGATAACGAAGATCAATTAACAAGCAGTCTTGGCCTCCCAAATTCGCCCAACCAATTTTCCGATGTATTGGGTAGAACCAGAGAAGCTGCCATTTTCGGCGAACTCAGTCATCCCCTTACCAGTACCATCACAGGAACGGTGGGCGCGCGCGTTGTCTATACAAGATTTGATGTCAACAATATCACGCAGGGGGGGATTGCACTTGATCTGGATCGGGAGGATGTCAGGTATTTACCTACCATTGCACTAGGTTGGAGGCCCGATCGGAGAAGTTTGATATATGCACGTTATCAAAAAGGATATCGCCCGGGCGGCTTTAGCATCGACGAAGATTTCCTTAATGATGTGGATAGCTCGGGTGCCAGAAACATAGAAGAAGCTGTGAACAGCGAACTGATATCAATCGACGACCTTGTTGGCGGGATTGAGATTTTCCGGTCAGATAGCATCGACACAGTTGAAGCCGGAGTCCGGTCGAAGATAGGACATTCGGACCAGGTCATTGCGAGCGCCAGTATTTTTTACTCCAGATGGAAGAATATACAGGCTGATATCGTGGATCTATTTGGGTTTTCCGAAACAGCCAATATCGGTGATGGCACAATTTATGGAATTACCATGGGGTTGGAATGGCAGCTGACACCATCATTGACTGTAACCGGCAAGTTTTTCCTTAATGACAGTGAGGTCACCAACGCAGAAACAAAATTCTTGAAAAGCGAAGGCGGTCGGCTTCCCAATATCGCAAATGTGGGCGCAAATGCCGGTTTTCTTATTACAGAGCCCGTATCCGACGCCCTTGAGGTGATTGTTCACTCCCAACTCCGTTATGTTGGCGCTTCGCAGCTTGGAATCAGTCCGTTCTTTCCGTTGGAGCAGGGGGACTATATAACGGCTGGATTGGGTACCGCACTGCGCTCAGAAAAATGGACTATATTTGCAGATGTCACAAACTTGTTTAACAGCCAAGCGAACAGTTTTTCCCTAGGCAATCCGTTCACTGTTACCAATCGTCAACAGGTTACGCCGATACGGCCATTGACCGTCACAATCGGTTTTAAAGCAGACTTTTAAATTATATTCTTAGTCTGATGCGGATGCCCCGACAGGGCGACGTTGTCTTAGTATGATAGCGAATAGATTCAACTTTGACGTGACAACTTCAAACCGAAACTATTCGCGTCACAACTTGCAGCTCGCAAACATCCCCGATGTAAGCCCGCGTCTCGAGGATGAAGCGAGCGCCTTGCTTGACCAGGTTTCGGGATTTACAGGGTCAAGCTGGGTCGCAAAGCCAGTGGTGTCGGATTATTGGAATTCGGCACCACTGGTAATTTCCCTCTCTTTTAAAATAGCTACTATTTCTGACCCGGCACTTGTCTCGCCTCAACAAGAAATCGCGCGACATATCGGCACTATCGGCGGCAGCACCCCCTATTCCAAAGCCAAGAAAAGAAAGAACCGCGCTATGCCACATAGCAGGTCAGTGGAGGGCCGTTTCCGGCAAACAGCTGAAGCATCGATCGCTGAGTTGGAATTAGCAAGCCAGCACAGTCAATCGCAACTGACTTCTGTAGGTGCCGAAAAAATGACGTCACTAGAACATATTAAAATAGACCCTTGCCGCTGTTCCTACTGGCTCGCAAGGTTGATCATCTGGGGTGGCCGTCATTCTCGGTGAAATCAGATGATAAGCATCTCATATACAGCGACATTTATAGGCCCTTCCATTGCGGATCATCGCCTCGGTCCGTCCAAATTTCTACGAACTTTTGGTAAAACTCCCACAATTATTTCGCAATCGGTTCGCGCGACCGGTGATCCACAAATTTAAGCAAGGTAAAAAATGGAAAACTCATTAATCTTGGTGGCCGAAGATGAGCGCGAGATTTCGGCTATTCTTGTCTCCTATCTCGAACGCGAGGGATATCGCACTGTGACCGCAGCCGATGGAGATATTACGTTGACTCATCATTTGTCACTCAAGCCCGATCTGGTTCTGCTCGACGTCCAGATGCCAAAACGCGATGGCATATCTGTATTGACGGAAATGAGAAAACATAGTGACACACCCGTCATCATGGCCACCGCGCGGGCAGAGGATCTCGATAAATTACTGGCGCTCGAATTGGGTGCTGATGACTATGTCGTCAAACCGTTTAATCCAATGGAAGTGGTCGCTCGGGTTAAGGCGGTATTACGGCGAACAAACAACAATCATGAAGCTTCGTTGATCCGCTTTGGTGATATTGAAATTGACAAAAGCAGCTATGGCGCGGCCATATTACAGGAAGACGAACGGTCATCGCTTGATCTGACATTAACCGAATATCGCCTGCTTGCTCATCTGGCATCGAAGCAAAAGGTCTTCTCTCGCGCAGAGTTGGTGGATGCCTGTCTGCCAGAGGGTGACGCTTTGGAACGTACGGTCGATAGTCATATCAGCAATTTACGGCACAAACTCGACAAGGCTGGTGCTCAAACCATATGTACTGTCGTTCGAGGCGTTGGATACAGATTGATTGCCGGGTGAGGGCCAGAAGCGCATCTTTCTATCGCCCATTCTGGTCGAAACATTGGCCGTTATCGCGGCAGCTCGCATCGGTGCTCGCCGTTTGCCTGCTCGTGAATGCGGCACTCATCATAGGAGCGGTTGAGTTTATTGAGCCTTTTGTGGAACGTCAAATTCTTCATGAATTATCGCCATCCGCGGCACGCGCATATCATGCTTTTAATAGCGACCAAGTCCCGGCGCGAGATGATATTGCCGCGTTGATTGTCGAATCCAAAGCATTACGGGAAAGTCAAAATAGTCCGGATGCACAAGTGAATTTGTGGATATTGATTTGTGTATTGACCGGGTCAGGAGTGACATTCGCGCTCAGCTACACCCTTCTCGGGCGACTGGGGCATGGGTATATCAATGTAGCGCGTGCCGCACAGTCCGTCACGGCAGGCGATCTGTCGGCCCGGGCACGCCCACTGGTCCTGGCGTCGCAAGAAGAAGTCAAACTGGCCGGAGATTTTAATCATATGGCGGCGTCGCTACAACGCGCTGAACGGGAATTGGCCGACGGAACGGCTGCTATAGCGCATGAACTTCGAACGCCGCTCACGATATTGCGGGGGCGGTTGTACGGGATTGCCGATGGTATTTTCTCGCCGGGTTCAAAAGAAATTACAGGACTGATCCGACAGGTTGAAGGACTGAGCCGAATAGTGGGCGATCTTCAAACGCTGAGTCTCGTCAACTCCAACGAGATGAGCCTTGATATCAAACCCACTGATCTGGCTGAAGAGGTTGAGCACGTGCTGGTAACTATCAAGCCAGATCTCGAAGCAAACGGCCTTCAACCATCTCTAAACCTGCAATCATCCATCGTGGCGGCCGATAGCAGCAGGATCAGGCAGGTCGTCGGAGCGGTGTTATCCAATACTCAGCGTTATGCGAGTGAGAGTGGAATGTTAAAGATTAGCACATGGTGCAATGCCAACGAGGCGGTGCTCGAAATCATCGATCATGGCCCAGGCCTTCCGCCGGATCAAAGTGAACGAGCCTTTGACCGGTTTTGGCGCGCAGAACAGTCGCGGGCCAGGCATACTGGAGGATCCGGGCTGGGACTTGCAGTGGTTCGCGCCATTGTCGAGGCTCATGGCGGAGAAGCAAAGTTTAGCAATCACGCTATGGGAGGGACGAGATTTGCAATGCACCTTCCCCGTTAAAAATCATCTCCATGATCTCTCCACACGATAGCAAAGAATCCTCCATATTGCCGGGCTAGCTATTATTCATTGGTCAATCCAAGTTTCGATATCGGGTTTGAGCAAAATAAGATTTCTGTCCGAACATGGTTGCGTTTCCGGACAGAAAGGCATTGCGCGCCGTCTCCAAGACCCCTGTACGGCGCGCAATGCCCTCGGCTCTGAATATCCGATGTGGCAATGACCATGCACAATATTAAAGGAACGAAAGACAATGCTCCGTTTTGTTACAATTTCACTGACATGTTCCATGGCTTTAACTGGTTGTGTCACTTTGCCGGACGAGGATTTTGCATGGCGCACCATCGAACAGTGCGATTATTCCGGAGATGAAGTCATCAGCGAAGGTGAGGCATTGGACTGCGGTTTACCGCGCCGGGATTTTCTCAACATGGATTTCAATGATGATGGGTTCCTGACTTTTCATGAGCTGGCCAATTACGGATAAAATTTAGTGTTGCAAAGTTTGTGCAGCCGATTTCGGCGCGCGATAGATTTGAGGATTTAGTTATGAAATTTCATAGAATTTTGGTGCCTTCCATATTGGCATTGACTTCAATATTGCCCCAGGCAGCGCATGCGACAGTTGCAGCTTATACGTCTCATACCGTTGATTTAAGAGCAGGTCCGAGCATGGGATATCCACCCATTCAATATGTTCGCAAGGGTACCGGCGTTCATGTGCATGGCTGCGTCAGGAATTATACCTGGTGTGATATCAGTACGCGTGGTCGCAGGGGATGGGCATCTGCCGCATATCTGGCCACGATTCGAGACGATAAGCCGGTTTATATTCCCCCTTATGCTCTGGATTTGGGAATTCCGATTGTTACGTTCGAGCTTGATGATTATTGGCATGAAAATTATTTGGATTACGAATTTTATGACGAGCGTGACTATTGGGACGATTATGTGTGGGAAGATGACGGCCTACCTCCCGGATGGATGGAAGATTGGGAAGAAGAGTCAGATGATCTGGTGATTTTGGAAGATGATGGCAGCATCATCTGTTTTATCGAAGACTATGATACAGTCTACGATTGCAGCTAGATATTTTACCGAGCTGCAAATTATCGTTGATCATATTCAATCGAAAGTCGGTGCTCGATTGACCCTTATTTCCCGACCAGCAAATAAAAAAGGTGACCATAATAAAACTGCCGGTACTTTTTAGAATATGGATAAATTCTGTCCCGGTAGGCGAGTTGGGCGGTAGATTGGTATAGGCAGCACCGGCTAAGATCCTTTAACCATCGACGCCAAGCAAATCCGATCCGGCCCAATTCGTCCAATGTTGTTGAGCGAAACAGCCTTGACGATATTGTTCATAGTTTTGCCTTGCACCATATCGTTACTTAACTGGTAAAAAGTGAAATACCATTTCCATATAAAACCGGGTTCGAACAGCGGGCCATTCTATCACTCAAGATAGCTGGCGAAGAGCGTTGCATAGGTCTCTTTGCACGGTATCGAGCCTATTGCGTGGATTTGGTTGCGCTGATCCAGCGTCAGTCCTACGCCTAGATTGACCAACATGGAGCTATTTATGAAACAATGGCTCACAGTGGGTTATCAGCACTAACACCAGTCATGCCGCGGCAATGACCATGCTTGAACCAGCATAGCAGGCGGCAAGCACCATCTTAAATCCTGCGAGTATCAAGCGTATACGCAGAACGAACATAACGACGGGCTCCTGTCTTCAATTATCAAATTACCAGAAAACGACCCTCTTTCTTTTCGTCTCCACTGTTTCTGGACAGTTCGTGGACGACCGCTCCATGCCAACAGTCAAATAGGCGACCAACAGCCATGGTTTACCGGGCTGTAACAGGATTAAACAAGAAGGATAAGAATATGAAGTCGTTTACAATCTTTACGGCAGCTTGCGTTTTAGCTCTCCCCGTGGCTGCAGCCGCGCAGAGTAATGACAAGTCGCCATTCAACGGACCGTTCGTAGGGATCGAAGGCTCGCTAGACGCTAACCAGGCACGCAATCCCAAGACGCCCGCCAAAACGCCTCCCACTACCACTACTCCCGCGAGTAAGAAGAAAACGAAGAAAACCAAGACAAAATTCCCGCACGAACAGGGGATGGGTGGACGCATCTTTGCTGGTTATGATGTCGTTCTTGGTGACAGTTTCCTTATCGGCGTTGAAGCTGGCATCGGTACATCCTCAGGCGCAATGACACTCGATGCCAACGGTAAAAAGAAAAAAGCGCCGAAAAAGACCAAAAAGAAAACCAAAACAGCTGCCAGCAAAAAGAAAAAAGGCAAAAAGGAACTTGCACTTGCCGCAGGTGAATACCGACTTGATCCAGGCCTGACCTATGATGCCACAGCTCGTATCGGTTTTCTGCCATCTCCCAATTTTCTGGTATATGGCAGAGGCGGCTATCGCTGGCTGCAAACCAAGCAATCAGTTGGCAGCATGAAGGATAACAAACCAGTCACGACGACTACCAAAGTGACCGAAAAAGGCTTTACTTATGGCGGTGGCGCTGAATTTGCGGTGTCCGAAAACTTCAGACTGCGCGCTGAATTTAACCGTACCAACTTCAGCAAAAACTTTAAACAGAACAAGTTTTCTGTCGGAGCGACGGTAAGCTTCTAAGGCAGAAAGCATCGCGCGTAGCGCTTCTTTCCTCCGTGGGAAGCGTTGCGCGCGATGATCCTTTTTGAGAAACAACAGATGTTTCAGCGGCATCTGTAAATCGTCCCGCTCGGTGACGTTTTTTTTCACCGTAAGTTCGTTCTGCACGTTTCAATCTTATGTCGAATCCATGTCCTTGGTCGACCAGCGTTTCGCTGAGTGTGGAGTGAATTTTGTGAGAATATTTTGCGTGAAGCTGTTTGTCCTCTCAAATATTATTTTGCGTTTCGCCGTTCCAGCACCCGTTTTCTCACGAAATCATAGCCTTTCCCCTTTGATCAATTTTCATGTTGATGCGGGAGTTAATCACGATTGTGAAAAAATGAGTCGGTCTGATGGGTCCGACAAAAGAAAGACTGACAACAGTTTAGAAGAGAAATTTAGCGGAAGAACAAGCATACTTATAATCGGTAGCATCTCTGCGGCACTTTGGACTGGTCTAATTGCCTTAATCATAGCGGTGTACGAATTATGTTTTTGATCTCAGCTTTTTTGCGCACCATTGCGATTATATCAAGACAGTTTGTTACGGGCGTTTTGCCCAAATTGGGATTGCTACCAAATCTAAGCTGAAATAATTGCCTAAAGATCACAATATCTTGGGAGTGGAATGTCCGTCGTCAGATAATTATTGCCAGTGCGTTGTGCCAATAAATATCCTATGTCCGCTTCTGCCCGTAGCGAGCTTTATTCTAACACCTCCAATTAGTTCCCTAATGATCTAAATGACGAATGGCTCTGAGAATGACAATTCTCGATGCTTCGTTCTTCGACGCCATTCCCCAATTATCTTGGAATCCTCTTTGGTCGATTAGACATGCTCCCCAGAAACATAGCGCGCCCGACTCTGAGGCTGATCGAATAACTATATCAACGACACAGACATCACTAAACGACAGCGAAAGCGGGTTGTGCTCACGTCGAGGATGTACCATTCCCACCCATTAAGCACATGACCCGCCTTGCGCGAATCTTTGTATACCGATTTCGACGTCGACCGGTCCGAACTATGCGCGTTCGACTAGAAAAACCTCGATATTTTCGCGTACAAAAGAAAATGGTGGCGTTCCGGCTTGCAATAATGCTGTCTGTTCCAGTTTAATCCATTGAGAAGAGTATCGGTGTATTAACCATCCAACATACTTGTGAATCCGAACAAGAGCTTAAGCGCAAGTTCCAGATCCGCATTATAGGCTCTATGGATTTAGAAAGACGGAATATGAGGACCATTCTCCTCTTTATGGCTTTAGTTCGGGTAGGAAAACGCCAGCTGTGAAAAGCCCCGGTTTTCTGACGGACCGCATTAGCGGCGAGGTGGAGCCATTTGCCCGGCAAACTGAATGTTCCCCGGCAGCGATCAATAGACAGATAATGATTATGTAGCTGGATGCGAGCTGCTCACACGGCGCTATAATCGTTCCTTCCGCAATATCGCCATCCTCGCGTCATTTGGGAACTGCTCAGTTTAACTTGGTGTCAACTTGAGCAATCGCCCATTATCACCATCTTCGATCACGTAGACATTTCCGTTGGGCCCCTGAGCAATGTCGCGCAGCCGATTGTTGAAAGCGAACCTCCCCGCTTCAGTGGCAGTGTTTCCGCTAATTTTGACCTGGATGATGGCCTTGGACTTTAGACCCGCAATCAGTGCGTCTCCCCGCCAGGGATTGAAGACTGTACCTGTATAGAAAATGAAATCGCCTGGCGCGATCGCTGGAGTCCAGCTCAATGTCGGAGCCTTGAAGTCGGGGCGCGAGCTGTGGGAAGGTATTGCGCGGCCGTCATAATGTTCACCCTCCGAAACGATCGGCCAGCCGTAATTGGCACCGGATTCCACGTTGTTGAATTCGTCGCCCCCTCTCGGTCCGTGCTCTGCGGCCCACAAGCTGCCGTTTGGCGCGAATTGCAGACCGAGGACATTGCGGTGCCCAAACGACCAGATCTGGTTGGCGGGACCACCGCGATTGGCAAAGGGATTTCCCGTTGCCGGGCTCCCATCAAGATTCAGACGCACAATAGTACCAAGAGTGTTGCCATTGTCTTGCGCCGGGGTCTGCTTCTGACGGTCTCCGCTACTTACGAACAGATATTTTTCATCCGGCGAGACGGCGATCTTGTGAGAATAGTGACCGGCGCCGTCCACTTTCGGCTCTTGTTGCCAGATGACGGTGAGCGCTTCAATCTTGCAGGCCATGGTCTGGTCGCAAACCAGGGTTCCTCGTCCTACTGCCGCGCCACGTGTGTCGCCGCTGCCAGCCTCAGCCCAGCTCAGATAGATTGTACGGCGGCCCAGCGAACTCGCAGCCTCTGAGGGAAGAAAGGCGATATCGCCCAGTCCACCTTGTCCACCGAAATCGACATTGGGCATCCCCGACACGTTTCCAGTCTGACCGCTCTTGATGTCGACGAACTTCATCGTGCCAGCTTTTTCGCTGATAAAAGCGAACGAGGTACCGGGAGCAAACGAAATGGCCCATGGGCTAGCAAAGGTTCCGATAGGTTCCTTTTGCAACACAAGGGGGGCGTTGGGTTTTGGCGGTGTTGGTGCCGGTGTTGGTGTCGGTGTAGGACTGGGCGTAGGAGACGGGGTGCTAGGGAGAGTTACGCCGCCTGTCGGCGCGGTCCTGTCACTTCCAGAAGAATCGCCGCCACACGCAGCCAAGCCAATGGCAAGAAACGAAGGGAGAGCGATCAATTGAAATTTCCTGAAAATCATTTTTCGACACCTTAATTTTTGGACCAGTTGCAAGCGATCATGATCGGACATCTTAACACAAAAGGGTGCTACCTTAATGCTTGAACAGCGAAAGGACTAAGGAGAAAGGTTTGCGAGTCTGGTTTGAATCGAGAGAGCCTTCGACGCTCACATAAGAGCCCCCAGAATGTTTATCACTGTTGCTCTGCGCCGAGGTTGCAGCAGGAACCGCGAGCAAGCTGACCGTCATCGGTGTAGCGGACGACTTCATGGAATTTTGTCCTTCGAAGCTAATTCACAAACAGTCCGACCGAATCGTAACCGCTGGAAATCAAATCGCTGCTTTCAGTCGAGATTAGATCGAGATTGTGTGGAGGATTTATGGAGACTGGAAGGCGCGACGAAACACGCTTTTCCATGATTGGGACATTCGCAACCTTGCTGCACAGAACGCAAAAAATCGGGACGGGAAGTGTTTCGCACTTGCCAACTTGCCCGTACAGCGTTCGGAGCCAGAACCATTCATTGCTACTCGGATTGTCTGTTATCAGATAATTTGAGACAGATGCGGCTTTCATTCTGTTGAGCGTTTGGCAATATCAATCAACCAGATAAAACCGTTTTCTAATATTCGCCTCGGGAATAAGTTTTCAAAGCATAGTGTTATTGACCCTTAGCTCGCCGCCAAGGATTAGTTGGATTTGGGATACAGCCTTTTCTGTAACCCTAAGGTCTTGATCGACGCTGGTTTCAGAACTTCCGATTGTGATCAAATTGCGATTTGAAAGTATAGATAAGATGCGATCTAGATTTGTTGGGCACCGCATAACTCTCTCTAGGGTTGTTCTTCGCACAATCTGCTTCACATCCCGATTAATGTATAGCTTTAACAAAACGTGCCAAGTGTCGTCGCCAAGAGCAGATATGTCATAACCCAGTGTCTGGTTTCGCTTTTCGGCGATTGCTAAAAGATTGTTTGCAGCATCAATACAGTGCATATGCGCCTCCGTCTACTTCTCTACAACAATGCTCGTGGCCACTATGGGCACAAGAGCGGGCATATACATGTTAGAATATTCTCGTGATTGACTGCGAAGGCCCGAAAGAAACCCTGTCTTTATGTTGATCGCTTCTAGGCAAGCTCTTTCCTTTTCGAAAATTTTCCGCACATGCTTCCCATATGATTCTATTTTGGTCACCAAGAGCAAATGTTCTGGCCTTAGCCAAGCATGCTTTTGCAGCGTCGTGTCGGTCCGGATAGCGATAATAAATTAATGTCAGTTCTTTCAATAGACCGTCCGAAAACCGCTTTGAAGCGGTTCCAGAATTGATTGGCAGATCACGATAGAAATCGCTGCAATTCATCAAACATATCCTTCTTGTCGAAACAAAATCACGATAATTTTGAGCATCTTCAACATTCAACCAAAGAGGCAGGAAGCATATTAGGGATTGCTTCCTGCCTCCATAGCTGACCGATTGGTTGCGATCCGCACGGCCAGCCCCCTGTTCAGAAGATCTGCCGGGAGCAGATCTTCTGAATCTCATCGACTTTCAAACAGCCAATTTTCTGTGCGGCTTTCATTCAATCTCCGTCCAATGCTGTTTTGATTATTTGACGCAGATACTCTCGGTGAGTGCGCGTTGACGGATCACCGCTGCGCGCCTTGCTTCGCATCATCTTGTCGATTTTGGTTACTTGCCCGTAGGTGCCAGCAATAACGGCTTCATAACCAGACTTCTTCTCAACGATGTTGAGGAGTTTATTGACATATGCCGTCTGCAAATTCTGACGGTAAATATTGACTGGTCCACGCATATCCGCTTCGAATATCGCGCTGGTCAAATCATCAAGCATGATATCAAACGTATAGCCGTTGCCATATTGCGCTGAATCGATGATCCGGCTGAGAACCTTTTGATGGAGCAAATAGTCCAGTACGCTTGATTGAATCTGTAAAGCGTCAGAATGGACCTCTGGTGTTTCTATGCCGCTCTGACCACGACGTTGCGGCATCAGATAAGGCAATAAATTTTCAGGTAGTTGCAAGGCATTTGGCGCGAAAATATGCTGAGCTAACATCGCCATGGCATATTTCTGTTCTTCTAAAGGAACAGGAACGAAGGGGTTGGGACCGACTGCGCTTTGCCCCTTAGGACTGCGATCGATATAGACGCCGCCAACATAGCGTGAGATCGTGGCAGCATGCTGCCGATAGATCGTGTGCAAGATATTATTAGCACGCACCAATGCGTCCCATGGCTCGCCTGGCTTTATGAGTTTGTCGACCAACGTTTTGCGCGCCTCATCAATCAATTGCATCTGACCGACGGCAAACAGAACGGGCTGAGATGACATATCAAAAGCCATAATCCTTGGATCAGCACCGCGAGCCGGCGTCCGCATGGCATCCATGTCATTACCGAAAAGAAGGCCACTGCTGCCCGATTTTGCAAGATGCTCCGCACGATAGGCCGCATCCCTCATCCGTTCATCATAGCCAAATCTAATCGCCCAATAGTCATATGGGCCGGGTCCGCTTGGAAAATAGGACATATCGGCATTTTGCTCTGGCAGGATATTAGGAGCAGGATAATCCATGACCGAACCCGAAGTCGGGTGGTTTTTCTCTCGTTCACCAATTGACGTATCCATTTTTGTCAGCTCTTCAACACTGCGATAATAGGATGCTTTCATATTGTGCGTCAGGCCAAGCGTATGGCCGATTTCATGCATCACGATATAACGGAGACTGTCTTTGATGATGCGATCCATCGGGTCGCCGTCATCCCCTTTGCCAGCCGCTCCCTTGGTTAAAGCGATAAGGTGCGCAAAATCTTGCACCTGCAGCAGCGCATGAGAGAAAAGATTTTTCTCATTGCCAAGCTCCTCGATCAATTGCTCAGGCAAATGCTCGGGTAATTCTACGCCAGACATTGTTGCGGCCTTTCCGCTGCGATTAAAAATACCGTTGAGCATCTTGTTGCGACGGACATGATTATGTTCGATTACAATATTCGCGGCCAATATTTCGCCGGTACGTGGATTGACGATTGACGGGCCATAGCCACTATACAGAGGATTGGGAGACGAAACCCATTGGATGACATTATAACGTATATCGCCCGCGTCCCATGTCGCATCATCGGGCTGCACCTTGATCTCTATCGCATTTTTAATCCCTGCGGCTTCAAAAACGGGGTTCCAACTTAATCCAGCCTCGCGGATAGTATCGCGATATTCATGCGGCGTCGTATTTTCTATCCAGTAAGTGATCGGTTTGACAGGCTCAGAAATTGCGGCTTCGGGCTGTTTTTTCTCTAACCGCCAGCGACGGATCCGATCTTCATAGGGTATATCCTTTGTTGTGCTTAAATTTGTGCGCCGGACCGTAAAATAGCCGATCCTTGCATCTTCTTGTTTCGGTTCAAATCCTTTGGGCGGCATGCGCGCAAAACTATGTTGGACAATTACGCTGGTTGGCGGGGCCCCTTTCGAAAAATCAAATATATATTCCGACAGTATCTCTGAGTTTTCCGGATAGTTACGGACCAGTTGGATATTGGATTTCTGTTTGTTTAGTTTTGGCACGATCCCGATGATTGAGAGCAGTGCAGAGGCCTCACCGATGCGGAACAGATCTTTGCCTTTAAACAATCCGTTTGCTGACACGATAAAGCGTGTGTCGTTTTTGTTTTTTGCGACAATGCTAAGCGTGGCCATCACGGAATCAGGGATATTGGTGCGTCCGCCAAGTCCCAGAGTGCTGTCTTCATCATATACATAACCGGTGTTACGCTGGATGATGTCGATGCTTTTGTAACGCCTGCGCATTGAGATAACATAATTGTCGAGCATGTCCCCAGCAGAGCGCAAGCCAGTCAGCCTTCCCAGAAACCCACTAACGCCACTGTGCACATAATTATGATAAATATATTCCGGTCCGAGTTGCTCGGCGGTAACCTCCATGTAGACAATACCGGTCTCTTGGTCCCTGTAAAACGAGAAAAGGCCGGATATCCGTTTCTTTCCTTTAATAAACTCAGCGATCGTCTTGATCTTGGGCTTCTTCTTTTCTTTTTTCTCTCCGTCCTCTGCGCCATCTTCATTTTCGCAATCGTCGCCGACACATTCTTCATCATCGTCCTGTTGCAAGGGCGCGGCGTCATTTGTTTCAATATCGGGAGCCGCTATTGCCGCGACAGGCACGATAAGCACCGACCAAAAGGCTATGGTAGAAAACACGCGAAACAACAGGATCATATTCTAAGCCTTGTGATAAAATCGGGGAGAGGGAAAATTAATCATGTATAAATTAGGACGCGTAAGTTTCAGTTATCCGTAAAAATTGCATCAGAATCTTCCTTTGATGCCCATTGTAAACGTGCGACCACCGTTAAATTGCAATGAGTCAGAAAAGAAATAACGCGCATCTTTCCGATCCGGATTTGACCCTGTTCCAGAGCGAATATCCGGATCATGGGGACCATGTAAGAGATCATCCCCTTCGAAGAAAATCGTCCATCCGCTACCACCCTTATCGAAGGTGTAGGAAAGCCTCAGGTCAAGAGTGGAATAGGCTGGTACGATCTGGTTGAGATCATGAACATTATAACTACTCACCGCTTCGGTTTGGTGCGTGTAAATCACCCTTCCATCGAAACCGCCCCGCGCATAGTTGAGCGAGAGGTTGTAAACCCACGCCGCTTGGTCCTCCAGTGGCAGGTCGAGCAAAAATTGCTTGAACCGGCGGTTTTCATCGACACCGTTGAGCAAGGTAGGAAAATCGCTGGTCGTGTATGTAACATTCCCGAGGACTCCAAAGTCTTTCAAAAAGCCCGGGAGGAAATCAAGCTGACGGATCAACTCCAGTTCGAAGCCATAAATTGAACCGCCTACACCATTTTCTGGTCGTTCGAGCAGGTAAACAGCATCATCGTCAAATGTCAGGAGGTCGGGCCGCGTAGCCGCTAGCGGCTCTAAATAATCGAGCACACGCTGTCTGACATCTGCATTTTCGCTTTCTGTCGATACGACATCAGTAAAGTTGTTGCTGATCTTTTTGTAGAAGAGCGAGGCTCGAATTAAGCCGGGACTGTCCTGAAAATAATAGGCGATATCGAGATCGAAATTATCGGTTACACTTGGAACAAGATCGGGATTCGATTCCCTAATGCGAATTTGATCTGTGATTGCTGAACGAATATCAAGTTGATAGGTTGTTGGTCTTCTCAATAACAGAAAGCTGGGATTAATGGTCGAGCGGAAATATCCAAACCGTGCGACAATATTGTCTGTTGGGCGATAATTGACCAATATGCTGGGCGTCCAAGTCCGTTGAGTGCCAGCCAGATCATTAAAGTCGATAAGACCTTGGTCAAAGAAGGTTATACGCGGTTCCTGAAAATCATTGTCGGTCCTTATGGATGGTGTGACTATAGTAGTGCCGGTGCGTGTCACCTGTTCCATGCGAACACCGCCAACTGCATCAAAATCACCGAAGTTAATTTTTGTTTCGAAAAATGCAGCGATGCGCTCTTCTTTGGATTTAGCTGGTTTAAGTCCAAGGCTTTCCAGAAACGGATTAAGCTCCGTAAAGTCACGAAAGCGGAAGCGTTCTTCATTTACTCCGGTATTGGGGTCATCAACGAGAAAACGGTCCAGTCCGCTAAATATGTCTTCAACCGAACTGCCGGGCAAGAAAGAGACGATCAAATCATCAGCCCCGATATCTGACAGTGAGCCGGTATCGAACAGGGAAATGCCGATATCGGACAATGGTGTGTTACGGCCAAATATCCGCTTATATTCCTGTGATTTTTTCAAATTACCGATGCTGGAAGTAGGCCTGTCATCGGCTGCTTTGCGGATACTTAGATTATATTTACCTCCGACCTTCAGATAGTCGATAACACCTATATCTGGTTCATATGTGGCGGTAAACTCGCCGATATAAGCATCCGTAGGGCTGTTGGAAAAAGAACGATTCGCACTTCGCACGACATATTTTTCAGCATTGATGAGCGAGTCATAGCCTGCCTCGGTTAGTGATGGAATAATAAGGCCATTGGATAGTGTTACGAATCCGCCGTCGACATATTTGGGTGTCATAGCGGCGTTATCCTGAGTATTGATAACTGCTGTTGCTGGATTGATAATAATGTCCAGATCACCGGACCTGATTATGTCGCCTTCTAGAAAAATGACCGTATTGTCGGTTTTCGTGCGCGATCCACTATAGCCAAGCTTATAGTCTAATTGCAGGCGATCCAGTACCGTCTCGCCCCTAAAACTGATAATATTGCTGTTCAGACGCTGGTCGGTATTGCGCAATGTATTGGTTGGTCGCCAACTGTCGTAGGTATTGCGCCGTCTCACTTCTCCATCCAGTTCAGGAACGAAAACATCCCGGCGGAACGTATTATATGATGCATTAACCTGCGACTGTTCAAACACTGAATTTCGCATGTTGCGCTGCAAATCGAGTCTTAGTTGCGTATGATCAGCAATATCCCAAGCGAGGTTCACTGATGCTGTCAGCGTTTCTTCATCTCGGTTCCGGCGGGAAAAGCGGCTACCGGCGATCAAGCGATCTTCGAATTCAGGTTCAAAGGGGAAGTTTTCTTCACCGTTAATTTGTGAAATGGCAGTGAAACCGGCAGGTAAAACATTAGGTATTCGATCAGAAATGCTGACATCGTAGTTCTGCCGGTCGGTTTTGCGATATTGAATACTACCTACAATGCCAAAATTATTCGTGATTTTTTTGGCCATCGTGGCATTGACCTGATATTCACCACCATAAGATGCAATCGTATTTGTTTCTCCTTCAACACTAAAGTTGAAAGCGAAATCGCCATAATCTAGACCCGATTTGGTTTCTATCTCAATCAACCCGCCGGAACCGCTCGCCTCGTGGCTCGGGAGCAATGATTTCTGGATTCTGATTTCAGAAATATTATCGGTTAAAAATCCACTTAGATCGATGGTTCGATCGAGATTACTTCCTTGAAGATCCAGACCGTTTAGTTGAACCTGAATCGCCTCGGAACTGAACCCGCGTACTAGGATACGCGATCCCTCTCCTGTCGCATCGTCACGGCCAAAGGCAACGCCTGGAACCCGGCGCAATGCTTCGGATACAGTTTCCGCTGGAAAACCACCGAGCAGGTCCGAAGAAACGATAGTCGCGCTATTGTCAGCGTTTTTCTGTTTATTCAACGCCTGCTGGATAGAACTGCGATATCCGAAAACAACGATATCGTCGGTAATTTCGCCAAGTACGATATTAGCTGTTTGTCGTGAGCCCGCGGATACCGAAACATTCACTGTCGTTACCGACTCACCCAGATATTCAACACGGACAACACGCCTGCCACGCGGGACAGCGGGGAAATAATACTGACCGCGATCATCCGTAACAGTCTCCAGATCCGTTCCTTGAATACGGACCAACGCCCCCGCCAGCGCAGAACCTGTGGTTCTGTTGACCACCGTACCGGACACAATACCCGTTGGGCTATCATTTGTCGGAGCTTCCGAAATAACCGGACCACTAACAGCTTGGGAAGCTGGCGTTGCCGTCAATTGGCGAACGATGAACACTCCAGATTGCCCCTGTCGGACGGAAAGTGCTGTACCGGCGAGCAATTTGTTAAGTGCGGTCCGAGCTGTGTAACTGCCCTTCAAAGCCTTAGCGCGCTTGCCGCGCACATCCGCATCGTCGAACAAGATTTGTTGCCTGGCGGTTTTTGCGAATGCTCTGAGCGCCGGCCCCAATTCCTGGCTGGGGATATCAAATGTATAGGTTTGTTGCTGAGCATAAGCTGGAACGCTTTGTGCAAATATCACCAAGGCTGCAGACGCTACACTGCCAGATAAAAAACTGGTTCGAAAGGCTCTGAAGTTCATTTTGGTTCCCCCCAAAATTGCCACCATCAATTGGCGATCATAAAAGGTAGGACGCACAGACAGCGCAATCGGACAGCACCAAAATGCAATTATTTTGCAGTTTTACCGCTTTTCAATGTCAACCGCCCCGTTTCCCGCACTGCTTTGACGTCATGCAACGCTGTAACGGCTTCAACAAACGCCTCGGTATCGCCTGCGGTAAACACACCATTTAATCGAATATTTGCGGCCGATTGATCACCCACGATAAGTGTCTGATCTGAATATCTGTTGATGCGTTCGACTGCGGAGCTAAGACGTTCATTATCAAAACTGATCTGACCTGCCTCCCAGGACAATGACCGCTCTACATCTATTGGGGCGATATCAGCAGTGGATGAAGATAGAGGTGCAACAAGCTCACTGCCGGGCACCAATATATTATCTGACTGAAGCCTAGTTTTATTAATTGCAATCGGGCGTGCTTTCGCCGTGCCGTCTACTTGATCCAGTATCTCAACACTGCCTTCATAAAGGACAACACGTGCCTGTTCGCTCAGTAACTCGACACTGAAAGACGTGCCGGTGGCGACGACAATTTTATTGCCGGCAGCAACGCTGAACGGCCGCAATGAATCTTTAGCCACATCGAATTTTGCGCGGCCTGTCAGCAGTCTTAATTCTCGACCATCATCAGTCATTCGCGCCTCGACGCTGGTCAAAGCGTCTAAAGAGAGTTTTGACCCGTCTTCCAGTGCGATCACCTGGCGTTCACCAGTGCCGGTCTCGTAAATCTGGGTCGGCGTATAAAACAGCATCACACCCGTTAAAATAGCGATGAGCATCGCAGCCACCAGACCGGCTGGCCAGCGCCAATGATCAAGAATGCCGCGCGCCCAACGGCGACTATTGGCGTGGCGTAGGCTCTGCAAAGCTTGTGAACGAATATGGATCAGTTCTGGACGCTCTGCAGCTTCATCCGCGCTTTGCCAAATCACCAGCGCCTCCCGAAACGCTCTGGCATTAAGAGGTTCTGCATACCAATTATCGAACGTTTGCCGTTCTTCATCCGACAGGCTATCTTCGGCTAACCTCAGGCACCAAATGGCGGCTTGCTCATCCTCATTCATAAAATCATCATTGGCGATATATCCGGTCATCGGCTGTCCCTCGTCCGCGCCATGAGGAACACCATTGCTTTCGTCACATGCTTTTTGACGGCACTTTTTGAAATACCAAAGCTCTCGGCAATGAGATCGAGACTCATATTTTCTATACGATAGAGCGTAAAAATATTGCGGGTCCTTTCGGGTAAATCTTCCAAACCTTGAGCAAATAACGAAAGCGCATCTCTGCTGGCGATGATGCGATGCGGATCGAACGGTTCTATGCCATGGCCATCAAGACTGGCCGTTGTTTGGCGGTATTCTGAACGTATCTTTGAACGACGTGCACGATCACGCACAAGGTTACTCGCCACCTGAAACACATAAGCATCCGGCGACTTTGTTACTTCCTCGCTGCTCCCCAGCAGGCGGACAAACACCTCTTGCGTCAAATCCTCTGCTTCGGCATGATTCCGAACACGTCTAAGGAAAAATGACATCAGAGCGGGTCGCCACCGGCGACTAAACTGAACCTCGTCACTGATTTTTTCCGAACGCATCTGGTCGAAACCTCTTGCCTGATAAATCAATCATATCAGTGTTAGACGCACCGGACAGCCAATCGGACAGTAATTTCTATTCAGCTCCGACTTCCACAGTCGATTTCGGTACAAGTCTATTTTCCATCAACAAGCAATCAAATAGGAATACAAACTCACTGCCAAGCACCCCCGAGTCTACTATTGACACAAAAAAGCTGAGGTCGACTTCTATCTAAAACCAATCGATTACGAATCAAGAAATCACTGTTTCGATGGCAGCTGGTCAGTCATTTAGCCCTGCGACATCAGAAGCTCCAAACGGCAAGACTTCCCAATTGCGCCGAGGTCAATCCCTTCGGCGATTGTATGATTTTATGGACAGTACCGCCAACTCTTGAGGCGGGGAGCGGGTAAGTTAGATTATAAATTTTCGATCCCTGTAGCGGCTTGGCCAAGAAAATCGGTCTTGGAAAGCATCGCTCGACATGATTTGAAACTAGAATACCCCAAGCAAATGGGGGATTGGTTTGGCGGTATTTTTTGGAAGTCATACGCATGTTCTCTTTAAAGAGCATACAACAGAACAAGCCGCCAAACGATTGTAAGTCCAAAAATTTTTGTGATGTACAGCGCATTGTTCTATTAGGTTTCCAGAGGAATAATTCACGCGCAATCTTTATTTGGTTCACCAGTTTAGTAAGGAACTGAGCAAACTGTTCAGTGCCCAACGCTGCCGCGACGGATGTGAGTTGAAAGAAGTTGTAGCATAATCCCACCTGAGAACTGGTTGTTCAAAAGAATATATTTACGGATGGATGGTCAGAGGAATGAGATATCCCGCCACGGAGAAACTGGAGATTGTCAACTGGTCGAACGCTCCCACCTATCAGTCAAACAAAAGTTGGACAGACTGGGCCATTGCCTGGTCTAACTTTTACGGCTGATATGATCTGCACCAGTGCTTCGATAAGGATCCACTCGGCATACCCTAAACAACGGCTCTTCCTTCATTGTAAGATAGGAGACATTCCTATTGGATAACGGGCGTCATCATCCAACTCTTAGTCCTCATAAGCTCTCAATGAACGCCGTTCTCCACATCATCAACACGAACGTTATCCAAACCATGAACAAAGACATGAAGGTGCTGATCTCTCGAGGTTAAAATTCTCCGGCGATGCCCACTTTGGCTGCGGTGTTTTTTCCGCCCGCAAATGATACGCCGCCAGTTAGCGCGAAGGGATTGTCGGTATCAAGCCGATGTGCGACCGAAAAACTGAAACCGACTTCCCCGCGTTAGGCGGCTCCGTTGGCGGTGTAGCTGGTCTTGCCGGGCGCCGAGGGAAACGGTGCCGTGGTCAGTGCGATCGCAGCAACTATACCCCGGTTGGTTTCGCGTCGTTCAATCTTTGCAAGATCAAAAAGCTTTGTCACTTGCCCTTCCAATGCCATTATGCGGTTTCCGACGCTCAGCAGCCCCCGAACATCAATATTCATTGCGCCCAGATTGCCTTGGGCATCGGTGGTGATCAAACTTAACGGGCCTTGTTGTGCGGCCTGACTGGCTGATGAGGTAATACCGGCGATTTTGACCGTCGCCGCTTCCCCACCCAGAGCGATCAGATTATCATGATCCGCAACCGCATTTGGTCCAATGGCCACTGCACCATTACCATTGGCAGCAGAACCATTTCCCAATGCAACCGCACCATCACCATTGGCGATGTTGAGATTACCGATCGCTACAGCACCCGTGCCGGTGGCCCGGTTATCCGCGCCCAGTGCGACAGCCCCGGCGCCAGTAGCAAAATTGGGATCACCAATGGCAACCGCTCCGTTGCCAGAGGCGACATTACCTGCACCGATCGAAACAGCTTTACCATTGATGGCTTTTGCACCTGCGCCGATGGCGACGGATTCTTCCCCGCTGGCTTCGCTGCCTGTGCCCATCGCGATGGCATTTTGCCGCTGGCCTTTGCGCTTGGCCCGCTGCTGTTGCTGTCGAAATAGGCCAGTTCCTTGCTGTTGGCATCAGCTGTGGCCTGTGCCGTGTTCGCCGCCGCAAGCCCCTGGATGGCGTCCGCCTGGGCTTTTGCAGCCTCGGCTCGGGCGGTATCGGCGGTAATCTGCGCGGTATCTGCCTTGGCCATCGCTTGTATCGCATCGCCCTGCGCGGCCGCAGCTTCAGACCGAGCAGCATCAGCGGTTGTCTGGGCTTTATCGGCCTTGGCTTCTGCCACTTCCGCTTTTTGTTGTGCCGCGACAGCCCCCGATCCCGCCTGTTTTGCCGCCGCCTTTGCTTCCGCTGCCTCGGTTCGCGCCATATCCGCCGTGGACTGCGCAGAAGCCGCATTGGTAAGAGCCTCGTCCGCTCGGGCTTGGGCTGCGGCGGCTTCGCTGCGGGCGGTATGGGCGGTGGTTTGTGCTGCCGCTGCCTCTGTACGAGCCGTATTGGCGGTATTCTGTGCGTTATCCGCGGCGGTTTGGGCGCTATCTGCTGAGCTTTGGGCTCTGGCAGCATTGGAGACAGCTTGGTCTGCGGTTTGCTGGGCATTGTCCGCAGAGTTCTGAGCAGCTGCTGCTTCGGTCCGCGCAGTGTCGGCGCTATTCTTCGCCGCAGCCGCATCAGACACGCCCTTGTTTGCTGTATTTTGGGCAGCGGCCGCTTCGGTGCGCGCAGTATCGGCAGTGGTTTGCGCGCTGGCAGCATCGATTGCAGCCTGATCGGCTGAGTTTTGTGCGTTATTGGCACTATTCTGCGCAGCAGTGGCAGCGGCTGCGACGATATTCACCTGACCGACATTGGCGGCATCGGTATTTTGCGTGCCTGCCGCGACATTGACAATCTGTCGCTGCGCACCAGCAGTCCCGACGGAAACTGTGTTCTGCCGATCAGCCACCGATGCGGTGCCCAGCGCGACGGCATTGCTGGCCGATGCCAGCGCATCATTACCAAGCGCCACCGCACCGCTGTTCGATGCCGTCGCACCGGTGCCACTACCGTCAGCATCGGCCCCGATTGCAAGGCTATTGTCGCCAGTGGCTTGCGCGAAAACGCCCATCGCCGTGCTGCTGATCCCGTTTGCTTTGCTGGCCACGCCGACGGCGGTGCCGGCCTCACCGTTTGCCTCGCTGACAACGCCCACTGCTGTGCTCCTGAAATTGGTGGCGTTGGCGCGTCCGCCAATCGCGGTAGTATCCGCAGCGGTGGCGTTGCTTTCAAAACCCATGGCTGTGCCACCAAAACCGGTTGCCAAGCTGAAAGCACCGATGGCGGTGCTGGCTCCGTTATTGGCCCGGCTTGCCACGCCCACGGCCGTGGCAGCCTCGCCGGTCGCTTCGCTGACCACACCGACTGCCGTGCCTCTGAAGGCAGTTGCGCGGGCGCGTCCGCCAATTGCCGTGGTATCCGAAGCGATGGCGCCGCTTTCAAAACCCATGGCCGTGCTGCCGAAACCTGTGGCCTGGCTGTCGACACCGTTGGCCGTGCTGGCAAAAGCTGTGGCCTTGCTGGCCTTGCCGGTGGCTGTGCTGTTGTCACCGGTGGCTTCACTGAGATGACCGGTGGCCGTGCTGCTTTCACCACTTGCGGTGGTGTAGCTGCCGGTGGCTGTGCTGTTGCCACCGGTTGCGGAACTGACCGATCCCGTCACGGTGCTGTTCCCGCCGGTCGCCCTGCTAAAAGATCCCGTCGCGGTGCTGTTGTTGGCGTTCGCCGTTGCCAAGGATCCGGTTGCCGTGCTGGCATTGCCAGTCGCATTGCTAAAGGCACCAGAGGCAGTACTGTTGCTGGTCGTTGCCCGGCTATTTGATCCTACGGCAGTACTGGCGTTTCCCGCGGCCGTCGCATTGACGCCACAGGCAAGTTTATTATCATTGCCATCCGTATTAGCGCCGCCATCATTATCTGTTCCGGGATCAACTTCACCATTATTGTCCCGGTCGAGTAAACATGTTTCCGCCCATGCTGGACTGGCGACGACAAGGGCCGCTATACTTATGCTGAAGAAAAGGCTGTAACAAATGGCATTGAATGGACGAGGCATTATTTATTCCTTCGATATGAAACGCGGTCATCAAAATCCGGGCCTGCGGTTGGCGATCAAGGGGTAAAGTCAGATATCGGGTTTTGAACGTTTCGATAGGGCAGGGGCAGCGGCTTTTTTGACACGCAGCTGATAGGGGCAGGGCATATCATCGAGTCCTCGGATACAGTGCCCACGAAAAAACGGGCTTTCACATTTCATCTCATTGCCTGTATCCCCCCCATCAGCTGGTCCGCACCAAGCGCTAATGGGCTTGATCGGCGACGAATGAACTGAACGGATATCAACGTAAATATCAGCGCCGCTATGCCCTCAAGCGATGATATCGGCTGTTGAATGTTCGGTCTAAATTTGGAATAGCGTAACTTAACGTAACACGCTGTTTAAGAGGCGACTGCGAAATTGTCCGATAAGCGCTCAATTTTGTCCGAAATCTACAAAACCGTTACGAAAAGTCAGTTCTTGAGCATAGCGACAAAGTTTTTAAGTTTGACCGTTTTCCAAGTAAGGCTATCATTGTCGTGATCCGATCGGGTGCGTTTTTACTGCTGGCAGCTGTGATATTTGGCCTAATTTCACCGGCCAACGCTCTCGCGGTCAAAGACTCCTGTGCTGATGCAGTCGCCCTTAAGAGTCCGATCAATATATTCTCAAAGGGTTATCTGGAACAAGCGGTACCGCTTCAAGCTGACTATTTCCTAAATGCAGGAGTTGCTCTCGGCGCAGATCAAATTGCCTCCCAGGAATTCGTATCATCTGCTTGCTCAAAAATATTCAAAGCGCCCGAAAGGGGTGGGGCTCTGTGGCTGCGATTCGAAGTAAAAAACGATCGCAATGATACACAAACAGCGTCTGTCGCTTTTATGGAAGGCATTTTTGATGATGTCACTTTGTTTGAGCATCGTGCGGATGGTATCACTGCAGTATCGAACGGCGGTCGCGGCACCGTAGATCACGAAAATGGTCTCATAACAGCGGTTTCGTTCAAGATTAAGGCTGGTGATACAAAGTTATTCTATATGCGGGTGTCGGGCGCTTACGCCCCCAATATCGTACCTATTATCATATCCGCGGAGCTTTTGCCCGACTGGACCGAACTTTTCACGATCATGTCTGCACTTCTGCTGGGTTTCAGCCTGCTCATGATCTTGTCGAGCTTGATTCTGTTCCGGCATATCGAAGCGCGCTTTTATCAATATTATACGATTTATATTGGTAGCCTTTTTATTTTTGCGCTGCTCTATCATGGTTGGCCAGCATTATTGTTCGATGTCTCAATACCATTGAAACAGTTTGAACCGCTTACCGAACTATTTTCCGGCATTGCCGTATTGGCTAATATTCAATATTGTCGGATCTTGCTAACGACCAACGAGACCGGCAACCATCTTGGGCAGCAATCGCGTTCACATATTTTTACGCTGCTCACCGTCATCGGAGTGATGGTGATTGCGCTTGCTATTGTCGATTCAAAGGGTGTTGCAACACCTTTGACCCTGTTTTTCTTTATCAGCCCGCTCATATTGCTGCTGGTCTCGATTCAGAAAATCAGAAAAGGCCTGAGGCAGGCGATACCGGTATGTGCGTCACTATTCTGTCTGTTTGTAGGCCTGTCTTTCATAAACTACTGCTTTTTCTTCCCGTTCCAACCAAGAGAGACAGATTCTGCTTCGCAGCTCATTTTGATGCACCCTTTGACTTTGAGCTATGCTTTTGCAATTTTGGGGGAAGGCCTCTTCATGATGGTAGCGATTTCCATCATGATGAATACGATGCAGAGCCAGCGAAAGGATGCAATTGCAGCAGCGATCCGGTTACAGAGTGAAATCCGGATGTCCGAGCTGGCGCATAGGGATGAGCAAAAGATAACAGGATTGCGGATTGAGACATTAAACGCTCTCTTGGCAGATAATCCTGAACGGTCAATTCCTTGCCCGGCAGAACAAAGTTTTTTGGACCGAGCCACCAAATGCGTGATCGATTCTATTCCGCAGAAGGGTTTTGGAGCGAGAGCATTGGCTCAGAAGCTGGGAGTCACGGAGAAAACTCTTGGTCGTCGGTTGCAGGCCTTACAGCCGCTTGCACCCGCCGCTTTCATTCGGTCCATACGTTTAAGCTATGCGCGTGACCTTATCCTGCTCCGGCAATATAATACGGTCACCGAAATTGCCAACGCATCGGGGTTTTCAAGTGTCAGCCACTTTACGAAATCTTATAGCAAAGAGTTTAATGAGACACCTAGCGAAGCCTTTAGGTCAATAAAAGCCGTAAGTTAAAGTCGTTCATATATAACACTCACAGGTTCTTTCGAATCCGCCATCCGCTTAAGGTTTCTTCCAGTGTGGTCGTGCGCCTGTAAACCAACTCATCGCCGGTCAAAACGGTTAGTGACTCGCGATCTTAATAATAGACCGGTCAAGCCTTTCGGACGCTACAATCATTGTTTAACTTTGAACCATCCGAGGCTTCTTCAACGGAAGCTTTGAGAGTTTTCGATATGGTCGATGCTCATGTGTCAATTTAGGTTCTGAACCGGAACCTTTTGTTTGCATGATGATCCGCCAATTTGGATGACCTGCCCCCATGAGGTGGTCCAGTTATTAAGTTAGAGCACGGCGGTTAAAGCCGTCCACCTGGACTGCCCGGAGCGTAGCGTAGGGCAGTTCAGGTGGATAAGGCGAGATTGTTGTTGGTGCTGGTGGTTTATAGCCCAACGAACTATGCGGTCTGATGGTATTGTAATGCTGCCTCCAGCGCTCGATGAGGATAGTCGCCTCCTTCAGTGAGTAGAAGATTTCTGCGTTGAGCAGTTCGTCGCGGAGTTTGCCATTGAAGCTCTCATTATAGCCATTCTCCCATGGTGATCCGGGTTCGATGTAGAGCGTTTTGACACCGATCCGGCCCAGCCAGTCTCATACGGCGTGTGCAGTAAACTCCGCGCCATGGTCACTGCGGATATGGACGGGCGGCTCGTGCCGGGTGAACAACTCGGGGAGAACAGCCAGCACATCATCACTGCTCAATTTGCGCTGAACATGTATTGCCAGAGACTCCCGGCTATATTCATCGATGACGGTGAGCATGCGGAACGCCTTGCCGTCATGAGTCCGATCCATGACAAAGTCATAACTCCAGACATCACCCTTATACTGTAGTCTGAGCCTGACGCAGGAGCCGTCGTTAAACCACAATCGCCCGCGCTTTGGTTGTTTCTTTGATACTTTCAGCCCCTCGCGCCGCCATATCCGCTCCACCCGCTTCGCATTGACCTGCCAGCCGCTGTTACGCAGTGATCCGGCGATAGCCATAGCGACGATATTGCTGTGCCAGCCGGATGATCTCGGCCGTCAGCGGCCTCTCATCGGTTGGTTCGATCTTCGGCTTTCGCTGGGTAGAACGATGTTGACCAACCACCCGGCAAGCACGGCGCTCGGAACAATCGAGCGCCGCCTGTACATGGTTCACGGCGTCTTTGCGACGGGAAGGGCTCAGTACTTTCCCTCAACCGCTTCCTTCAAAATCAGCGCATCCAGCGTCAGATTGGAAACCGCCTTGCGTAGCCGCTGGTTCTCTTTCTCCAGTTCCTTCAGACGACGTGCCTGACTCACCTTCAGACCGCCATATTCACGGCGCCAACGGTAGTAGCTCTGCTCCGATATGCCTAACTCCCTGCATATCGCTCCCGTCTTCTCTCCTGTCGCAAGCCGAACTTCGGCCTCCCGAAGCATCCCAATTATCTGTTCTGGCGTATATCTTTTACGAGCCATCCATCTTTCCTTTCTCAAGATAAACAGCCGTATCTCTAACCCTCAAATCGGACCACTATTTGGGGGAAGGTAAGTATCTCTGACTTGAGCGATTATGCGCCTTCTGGCGTTGCCGATATTGATTTAATGCCAGATTTTTTTGTGCAATCCTTGCGCGAACTTCGTGGACTGCCAGACACTAATAACGCATATGCGCATAGTCTGGAAAAAGATTGAACGGAATAGTGTAAAATTTTAATCTTGGTTCGTGATAACAAAGTAATATTAAACAGTGTATTGATGTAATTATGAGTTGTCACTTTTAAAGCGCCGATAAAGTTTTTGCATCTTTTCTGCGTCTTTTCCCGTGGCCGGGTTGTAGGTAACGAGTTTGAGATCCGGTCGGCCATCTACGGCAAAAGACGAGAATTCGAACGCTATGGCACCCGCCGATGGGTGTTGGAGGCGTTTGATTCCTTCTCCTGTCGACTGCACGTCATTATCAGACCACATGGCGGCAAAGTCCGCACTTTTTGCTGACAGTTCGGAGATTAATTTGGCCGCCAGGGAATCCTCCCCGGCGCGAGCTGTTGCCGCGCGGAACGTCGCCACCAAATAGCGCGCTATGCTTTCCCAATCCTCCTGGGCGGCACGCGTTTTGGGGTCGAGAAACATCCTGCGCAATACATTGCGCTCCGCTTTCGAAAGTGCGGGATAGTCGGTCAGCGCGGCACGAGCCGCATCATTCCAGGCAATGATATCCCATTGCGGCGTCGTAATGATTGCGGGAATAAAGGTCAGCGCATCAAGAAACCGCTGAATGCGTGGCGTTATCGCATCTTTAGAAGTAGAGCGGGTTCTTGGCAGCTTTCCAATGCCGACCAGAAAGAGATGCTCGCGTTCCACCTCGGTGAGCATCAGTGCATCGGCAAGACTCTCCAGAACGCGCGGTGAAGGCGGACCACCGCGTCCTTGTTCGAGCCACGTGTACCAGGTGGTGCTGATATTGGCCCGGCCCGCAACTTCTTCGCGTCTCAAGCCCGGTGTGCGTCTTCTTCCCGAAAATCCGAAAGCCATAGGATCGAGCCGCGTTCGCCGGTCTTTCAGAAAAGCTCCAAGATGATTCGTTTCGTTCAAAGTCACTCGACCCTATTATTATTTATACCTGTATAATGTCTCATCTTTAACTGGATAGAATATTGGATGAATATACGTTGATTTGCAATATGGAGAACGGCGAATGAGAATATTAGTTACCGGCGCAACAGGGTTCATCGGCGGAGCCATAGCCAAAGAGCTGCTCCATCGACGGCATAACCCTATCGGTCTGGCGCGCAGTGCGAGTTCAGCTGATGCGCTTCTCGATGCCGGACTGGATGTTCATCGCGGCGATATCACCGATCCTGAAAGCGTTACTTCCGCGGTAGATGAGGTGGACGCGGTCATCCATACCGCTTTCAATCATGACTTTTCTCGCTATACGGCAAGTTGTCGGGAAGACGGTCAGCTGCTCAATGCGCTGGCCAGAAAGCTTGTCGGTGCCAACAAGACCCTGATAGCCGCTTCGGCCACGATCGTAGGTAGGACAGGCAGCCCGATTACGGAGCAGAATGCGGCCTCGGAGCAGATCCCGCGAAGCTCATCAGAGGCGTTTTTAAGCTATGCTGACGATGGCGTCAGGACTGGCGTCGTTCGACTTCCGCCAACGGTGCACGGAGATGGCGATACCGCTTTCATACCCGCCCTGACAGCTCTTGCAAGGGAGCACGGCGTTTCCGCTTATCCCGGTGATGGCTCAAACCGCTGGCCGGCTGTCCACCGCGACGATGCGGCACGGCTTTTTTGCGATGCAGTCGAGCAAGGCCGTCATGATGCGCGCTATCACGCTGTCGCTGAAACGGGAATTGCGTTTCGCACAATTGCGGAAGCCATCGGTGAAGGCCTAGGTGTACCCTGTGAACGTATTCCAAATGATCAGGCTGAATCGCATTTTGGTTGGTTAGCGATGTTTGCTGCGCTTGATAATCCTGCATCGAGCGAATGGACGCAAGAAACTACCGGTTGGGCACCCCGAGAGATGGGACTGATCTCGAATATGCGCAATGTTGACTATTTCAATACGCCATCTCTTTGAAAGGAGAGCTACTATGCCGAAACACCTCCTTCTGCTACCCGTCATTACTTGCTTGTTGTCTTGCTCGCCTTCCACGGGAAAGGCGGGTTCGATAGCCGAGAAACCGTCAATTGTTGAAGCCACCGTCCAAGAGCGTTTGATGCCGATGACCATAATGCCGGTTGCCGATGCTTTGGACCGACCATTTCGCCCGCTTTATGCTAGATCGCCTGACGGGCCTCAAATCGCTGTACTCGACGGCAATCCGGACAGCGGGCCGTCCTTTACACTCTTCCGTTATGGACGCGATTACAAAGGGAGCGGCAATTTGCATTTTCATACCCATGACTATCATCTGTGGCTCATTGAGGGCGAATTGAAGCATTGGGATGCAGAAGGCAACGAGGATACAGCACCAGTTCTGCGCCCAGGTTCATACGTACATCAGCCTGGTCAGCGACTTCATGCCGCCAATTGTGTAGCAGATCGATGCACCGCTTATGTAATTTTCGATGGACCAATTGAGACAGGCTTCCCTGAAAATCGTTGATCAAAGGCGGAGGTTGGGGTGGAAAAAAATAACGTGAATTTCATTTCAAACCAAAAAGAGAGATGTAAAATGATGATCTACATATTGGCCAATCGTGCGAAATTTCTTTTCGCTATCGGTGCGCTATTTATAAGCAGTTCCATCTTTGCACAGTCGAATTGGTCAAATGCTGCTTCGCTGCCGTCGCCGCGGCAGGAAATCTACGCTACCATGCACGATGGGTTGATCTACACCGCTGGCGGTTTAACTGAGAATGCATCTGCCGTACGTGACGATTTTCTGGTTTACGATCCGCAGACCGACACTTGGCGGACATTGGCGAATCTACCTGCACCACGCCATCACGTCACTTTGTCAGCTGGCGATGACGAGATCTTCGCGATCGGTGGTTTTTCCGGCGCATTTCCAGACTGGAAACCCGAGGCGTCCGTTTATTCTTACTCAACGGAAACCAGTCTGTGGAGTGTTCTTCCCGATCTGCCAGTAGCTCGGGGTGAACATATTTCTGCGGTGGTTGAGGGGCGGATTTACGTGGTTGGCGGCCGGGTTGGTGGAACGCGCGGGGCAGCTAAATTCAACGAGCATCGTGACACAAGCCAGCTCGATATCTATGATCCTGCTACCCGCAGTTGGTCGCGTGGCGCAGATGCACCTACGGCTCGCAATAGCGCCGCTAGCGCTGTGATCAGCGGCAAAATATATGTCGTTGGTGGTCGCCAATATCTAAATCAACCTGACGGTAATACTGCTAACGTCAATGTCGCTTCTTTGGAGGTATACGACCCTGAAACCGGATTATGGACGGTAAAGGCGCCAATGCCAAAGGCATCAGGTGCTCCGGCTGCGGCGACGGTCGATGGTAAGCTTTACGTTTTCGGTGGCGAGCAATGGGTTCCTACCAAAAAGGTTTTTGGTGACGCTTGGGTCTATGACCCTTCCACAGATGTGTGGAGCCCCATCCCCAGTTTAAATATTCCCCGCCACGGACTCGCGGCTGCTGCAACAGAAAACAATATTTACGCTATTGGTGGTGCGACAGAGACCGGTGCTGGAGACGTGGTCACGGTTGAAATGCTGAGTGCCACCCCTTGAAATTGGTGTTTCTGAAGCCATTGATTTAGGCGATCTTACAACGTAACCGACGTTTCTCAAAATCCCAAAAAAACTTGTAGTCGGGAATTGCTCCGCGATAAAATAGGAAATGAAAGAGCAAATTTACAAACAATCTAGATCGAGCTTTCACGTTTCTCGCCCTTAATCTAAGGCGCAAACGAGATCGCATATAGTTCATGGCTCGAAGCTCATTCAAATTTCATGTTTATCTGCACGCACTTCATCCACAAACGTTAATTATAATTCGATGTCAGAAACAATCCGTCACAAATGACTGAAATATTGGAATTGACGAATGAACTTGTTGTTCAGATTAGGTATTTCCTGTGCACCTGAACAAATTCTTTTGAACGAAGCGGGATTTATACCTCCTGCTTTGACTTGCAGTTTGAAGTTAGAGAGACGCACTAAATACCGATTTTACCGTTCTAAACGCCGTTGTAATTTTGAATTTACAACTGTGGATGCGAATTAAACCATTCATGTAGTGGTGAGTTCTGAGGGATTCCAACCAGCAACCTTGCTGATTCACATTCAAACAAGCCCAATTCCGATTATTTCGAGAAATGCATGCCGATTTTGGACAGGTAGTCACCTTCTGAAAATAAGGTGAGAAACTTCTCCAGACTAAAATCCCAGTGCTAAGCACTATTTCTTCGCAAATCCTTGAAAAATTGGTCGGGACGAGAGGATTCGAACCTCCGACTCGCTACACCCTCCGCAAGTAGAGTTTTTCCAAAAACTATCGAAATAAAGCGCGTGACAACGGCCTAAGTCCATCCATTACGAACCGTGTATGAAAGCGATGGTTTCGCGACCGAGATGAATGTTTACCTGTAGCGCGAACAGTTCATTTCAGATTGCCCGATCTGACTACCGAACAAGGATTTGCTTTGGCTCACGTAAACTATCGCTAACATGCGCAGGCTTTTAAGCCGCACGAGAAAAGCAGGTTTTGGTAGTTTCGGATGAAACAAAGGCGACCAGTCCCATGAAGAAGATACAGCTGGCCAGGGTGAAAAACAGATTCGCGTTTTATATGCCGAGTTAGTGCGCAGTATCGTATGATATTGCAATGTCGAGGGTTGCAATTTGCCTTTTTAGGTTGGTCGATGGCTCAAGTACACAAGCTCTCATTCCAATCATCCAAGTTATAGCCAAGTGACACATGACAGCCTCCAATAAAGCATATTTGGTGAAAAATCACTATTGACTTATTTTGCAATAAGTAACAGCTTGATCTTGTCCGGCGTGATATTTTTGGTCCGGAAGCAGTCTTTCCTGAAGAGCTTGGAGCCTGAATATATGTTTGATTTATCCGACCATGTTGCTTTGGTTACCGGCGGAAACGGGGGCCTGGGACTTGCCATGGCAAAGGGCCTGGTCAAGGCGGGGGCGAGCGTTGCAATCTGGGGCCGCAATAGCGAAAAAAATGAAAATGCCCTTGCTGCGCTCAAAGATATGGGCGGTGATGTGGAGGCTTTTCAATGTGACGTCACTGATCCTGAAGACATCAAGGCGACATTTGATTCAACGCTGAAGCGATTTGGTAAAGTCGACAGCTGCTTTGCCAATGCCGGGGGCTCCGGATCGACAGCGATGCTGCACCAGCTGTCCGGTAGCGATTGGTCATCTGTTGTGGACCTCAATCTGACGAGTGTCGTGGACACGTACAAGGCGGTTATCCCCCATTTCCTTGAACGGAAAAGCGGCGGAAAACTGGTTGTCACGTCTTCGGCCGCTGCTCTTTTGGGTACGCCCTTGCATGCTGGATATTCGACGACTAAGGCGGCCGTTACAGGACTGACAAGAGCTTTGGCTGTCGAACTGGGTCGTGCCGGCATACAGGCAAATGCTATCTTGCCGGGCTATATCGAGACAGAGATGTCTCGCGAAACCTCCCAGGCATTTCGTGACGCGTGCAAACGACGCTCCTGCTCAGGCGAGTTTGGAACTTTGGAGGATATGGAAGGAATTGCCGTCTATCTGGCTTCGCAGAAAAGCAATTTCATGACCGGGCAGACTTTGGTGCTGGATGGCGGCCAGACCATTCATCCCGGTTGAATAGGGTCATTCCTCAGCTTTGGTGCCAGCTTCCGGTTTTTGGCGTATCAAAGGCCGCTGCCTTTTGGCAAAATCATTTTCTATTGCGTTGAGCGAACCCAATATCATGGTCACCGTGATATCTTCGATTTCCTGGCGGCTTTCATCACTGCGCAGGAAATGGGCTCCGGCGGTTGCCGGTAAACCAAAGGAGATATCGATCACGGTTTTGGCGAGCGTCCTCGGCAGGTTAAAATTGTCGACGACAATATCGGCAATATAATCGACTGCATCGTCGCGGCTGTAATCTGTCGGGTCATGGCCGTCCGATACGCTCGGTTCTGCCTGCAGGCGTTCGATAAGCAGGCCGCGTTCCTCAATATATTTCAGGTACTGGTGGGTTACACCCCGCACCAGACCTTCGAAAGTTTCCGCCTCTCTGGCCTCTTTCGCCTGCAGTTTTCTCAGCCTTTTAAGCTCTCTTTTGAGCAATACTCTGAGCAAATCGGTCTGGTTGTCAAAATAGGTATAAACCAGCGATTTGCTGATGCCCGCTTCTCTACCGATACGGTCCATCGTCGCCATCGCGACGCCTTCTCTCGCCACAATGTTCGCCGTGTGGTCAAGGATCAGGGACTTGCGCTTTTCCGGGCTGTAACGCCGCTGTTTGATTGGACTTTGTTCATTCATCCGATTCGACTAACATAATGTCCGTGGGGAATGAAGCGTCATCCCTCGCTATGTATATCGCGCCCCGCATGGCTCTCAATATGTTGTTGGATCGATCCATAGCATCGCATCGATAGATTCATCTTTTCCAGCCGACATGTTTTGCTGGATGGAGATTATGTTGCCGTCAGGGTCATGCGCATAATAGATTTTCCAGCCGCGGCTCATTATCGCGGGGCCCATCATCTTGATCCCCTCGGCGGCCAGCCGTTTCCGTTCCGCATCGGCATCGGTGACCTCGAATGCGGTCATATTGTAACCCATCTGGTCGACCATAGCAGGGGCGTCGCGGACAGGCGTCGGCGGGGTAACATATTGCCAGAATTCCAGTTGCAGGTTGCGCACCACAAACCATGAGCTTCGCAGTACCAGTCCATCGATGCCCGCAATGGCGTCAATCTTTTTGTTACCCGAATATTCACCGGTTCTGCGCGCGCCATAGCCGATAAATTTTGTATAGAAAGCAATCATCCGATCCACGTCGGATGTGGCACCGCCAATATGCGATATCCATGCTTTTTCCTGTCGTGTTGGACGGTCCATGACTTCATTTTCAATCATCGTACCATCATGATCACGTCCATAGGCATAGACGATACCATAGCCGCCGATATCGACCAGCTCACCGCCTATGGTGACGATGTCCAGTCCCGCTTGCTTGAACTTAGAGAAGGCTTGATCGGAAGCAGGGGACTGGAAACAGACATGGGTATAGCCCGGGCCGTAAACAGGTTTTACAAATGGTGGTTCCTTTGCGTCAGGATCAAAGTCTGTCAGCTGCAGGAACACGGTCGGCGTTTTGATCAGGGCAATTTCGACCTCGCCATGTTTCCGGTCCATCATTCCGGGCAGATAAATCTCGCTGGCAGGGATACGGTACCGGTGCACCAATTCATAGGGTACGGCTTGCTGGTAGAAAGCGATTGTATCATCGATATCGGACACGGTTTTGCCAACGAAGCGAACCCCCTTGATACGCGTGTCACCCAGGGTGGAGGGGCGGAAAAAGTCGGACTGGACAGTCCGTGGTTCATCAGTGGCCTGTGGGGTGGTATCATCACCCGCGGAAGCAACTTCGCTTTGTTGCATGCACGATGTGAGACACAGGACAAGGCCCAGCCCGGCAACGACAGATCTGATCATCAACTTTCTCCTCATTCCAGTCCATATACGAGCATTACATTGCCCGGTATCTGGCCAAATTTGTCATAGCCGCTGTTGACGATCAGCAGGCCGTTTGCGACCACAGGCCCGCTCGAGTCAATTGATCCTCCGCGAGCCTTTACGTTGTTAACAGTTTCATATTCACGCCGGGTATCGGTGCTCCACAAGATTGTTCCACCATCCATCGAATAGGCGCGCAAAATGCCATTGAGCGCTCCTGAAAATATGACCCCCGGCGTAATCGTTGGCGGCGCGGAGAGGGCGGTGCGGCATTCATGTTTGTTCTCGTCACAGACATCGGGTTCATATTTGCTCCATAACGCCTTTCCTGTGGCCGGATCATAGGCGTGCATCCCCTGCCGAGCGGGGCCAACGGCAAATTCATTGCCCGGCGTATCGGCGATACCGACAAACAGCGTTTCGCCATCGGTTGCCATGCCCCAATGCACGCCGCCATTAAAGCCGCCCATACCAGCGCGTTTTTCCCACAATATTTTTCCTGCATTGTCGGGATCCATGCCGTAAATCATGCCGGACTTCTGACCAGCCAGAATGATATCCTTGCCGTTGGATAGCCGGGTCAGGATGGGCGGCGCACCAAAATCGAAATCAGGTCCGTTTTCTTCCGGGCAATTTACCTGCGTGCCGTGCCGCCCACAGGCCGCGTTCCATGCGTCGCCTTCTATGGTTTGCTGAACCCAGACCACTGCGCCGCTATCCGGTTCGAGCGCGATGATCGCGTCGCTCATATCATTGGCCGGGGAGGAATAGTTTTCGCCCGTGCCGACATAGATCAGATTGCGCTTGCGATCGACGGTGGGCGTAGACCAGATCGGTGCGCCAGAAGGACCAAACCGGTCTCTGCCAACACTGTTGGTGCCGGTTTTTTCCGGTTTTGCGGTCGTGTAGAAACGCCACCGCGTCTCACCGGTTCTGGCATCTAGCGCCAGCACACCGCCCCGAAAGGTGCAGCATTCATATTCAGGGCTATAGGCATTGACGACTTCGAGTGAAGACATCGGCACAAAGAGGCGGCTTTTATACAGCGTTATCGAACCGGTAATTGTGCCGGCCGGATGATCCCTGACAGAACGGGTCCAGAGCAGTTCGCCGCTCCCGGCATCGACAGCATAAACATTTGCCTCCAGATCACCAAAATAGAGCGTCTTGGGCTTGCCTTCGCTATCCGTGGAAATAGTGGGTGCGTTACGCACTTCCGCTTTGGCTTCGAAGGTCCACCAGACGCATCCGGTTTTTGTGTCCAGGGCATAGACAAGTCCGCTCTGACTGCCGGTAAAAATCGCTTCCCGGGTCACAGCCGGTTGTGAACGTGCTCTTGCTGCACCGGGGAAACCAAAGGCCCATTTGAGTTTCAGATTTGGTGCGGTTTGCGGGTTGATACCGCTAAGCGATGCTGGCTGATAACGGGAGTTCCGAAGGCCGTTGCCCCAACGGTTCCATGAGGGCGAGGATGCGAGCTTCAGGGTACCGCTACACTGGTTGGCTTTTGCGTTAACCAGCGCATCGCCTGTTTTGGGGCTGCCAAGATATTCCGCAATTAACCGCCGCTGCATCGGTTGCAGCATGGATGCCTGCTCTTTCATGATGCCGCTGTTCAGCGCGCGGACAATTTCTTCCGTCCCCTGCATCATGATCGCCGCTTTGGTCGGGGCCTCGGTGGATCCGTTATCGTGACAACTTGCGCAATATTGCTGATATAGTGCTTTGCCTGCCTCGTTCTGGACTGTTACGGTGTTCGCTGACCGGTCATCCGGCTGCGTCGGTTTTCCGCTCGAGTCACAGCCCCCCAAAAAGCTCGCGGCGAACAGAATGGTAGCAGAACTGGTAAAGATAGAACGCATCAGATCAAGTCATACCTCTCCACGCCCTGCCTCCTCGGAAAGATTTGACAGGCGCAGTATTTTATTGTTGACTATCTTTACAATAACGGCGTGTAGGCGCAATGCAATGGCAAATTTACCGGGGAGAGGTAATGCGAGAGATAGTGAGAGAGACGAGGTGGCTGAGAAAGCTCACATCTACCATCATAGCGCCTTGCCTGCTGGTGGGTTGCACTGGCGAATCACGCAGCGATGAGCCGGTCGCGACGTCCGGCAATTCAGCACCACCGATCACTGCCAGTAATGATATGCAAGTGACCGACCCCGCGGTAACTTTTGCTAATGCCAATCGCACAGGCAATATCGGCTATCGGGAAGGCTATTTTGGCGAGGGCAACGACCGGATTCACTACGTCGAGGCAGGTGAGGGGCCGCTGATCATCTTCTATCATGGCTTTCCATCCTTTTGGTACAGCTGGTTCGACCAGATGGAGGCGTTAAAGGGAGAATACCGCGTCGTGGCGGTTGATGGTCTAGGCTCCGGCCTGTCTGCCAAACCGCAGAATCCTGCCCCCTATGACATTGCCAGGCTTGCAGCACAGCTTGACGCCCTGTCCCGTCATTTGGGCGGTGATGAGAAATATGTGCTTGTCGGACATGACTGGGGTGCTGTTCTCGCTCTTTCCTATGCGCAGGCCTATCCGAATCGGCTGCACAAAGTCATCGGGATGAGCGCACCGCCCCTGAACGCCCTGCTGAAACATATGAAAACCGACGAGGAACAGCAAAAACGGTCGCAATATATGCAAGTCATGCGGACAACCACGCTGGACCAGCTGCGCGCAACCGATGCCGCAAAGAATATTGCCCAACGATCCTATCAGGGGCTGCTGGATCGCGGTGATCTAACAGTCGGGGAGGTTGCCCTTTTTCATGCTGCGCTGAATGATCCGGAAAGAATCAACGCGGCGATGAACTGGTATCGCGCGAATATCCCTCCTTTTGAAGAGATTAGTGATGCTGACCTGTGGCCCGGAGCAGAAGCGAGAATCGAAGTTCCCACGTTGTTTATCTGGGGGGAGGCGGACCAGATTTTTGTGCCTGAATTGATCGAAAAAGTGAGTAATTACGGGGATGACTGGACCACTGTCCGTCTGCCCGGGATTAACCATTGGACCTCAATGGAAAAACCGGAGCTCGGCACTCAAGCGATTGTCGATTTTCTGGATGGCAAGCGCGAACCATAAACCTGCTTGATTGGGTCAGATGTCTGCTGACGCAGGTCTCCTATTTTTCGCTAACCAAGCTGTCGGTTGTAGCTCATCGAGGCATTAATTGACCAATTTGACAATTATTATTGACTCTATTTCCAATTAAGATAATCTTTCGCAAAACAACAGGATGGGAGAAGATCAGTGTCGCAAGGACCAATGTCTGGAAAATATCGTAAAATAAGCAGGAAAACAGCAGCATGCGTGTCGGCAGTTGCGCTGGCTTGGGCTGGCTCGACAGGTGTCGCTGCCGCCCAGGAGGCAGGCGCTGATCCCGACGATGATGATAACGTGATCATCGTCACTGCCCAGCTGCGCGAAGAAAATCTGCAGGACGTTCCAATCGCCATCACGGCCCTGAGCGGCGATGACCTGCAGGCGGCGAAAATTGAAGACGCTCTTGATTTGCAGTTCAACGCCCCGAATGTGGTCTTGTCGGCAAACCGCAACCTCACAATCCGCGGTGTCGGTTCACAGTCTTTTGGCGGCACCAATGACACCAATATCGGGATACTTCAAAACGGCGTATTTCTGCAGCAAGGCTCAACATTCGGAGAGTTTTTTGATCTGGAGCGGATCGAAGTTCTGCGTGGCCCACAGGGCACCTTGTTCGGGCGAAACACAACCGGCGGTGCAATCAACATTGTTACCGCCAAACCAAAAGATGAATTTGGCGGCTATGCGTCCATTCAGCTAGAGCGTTTCGACGGTATCCGGGCAGAAGGGGCGATAAACATCCCCATCGCCAATGGTCTGTCGCAACGCTTTGCCGCGCATTTCCTGAAACGCGACGGTTATACGAAAAACCTGTTTGACGGTAACCGCATAGATGGCCGTGACCAGTTTACGCTGCGGTCGAGCACCCGCTTTGAGCCGACGTCGCGCACCACGGTGGATCTGACGCTGACCTATTTCCGCGAGGACAGCAATCGTGCCAATGCGGTCAAGTCTTTGTGCACGCCGGACCCTGTGCTGGGCTGTTCGCCGGACAGTGTTGATTTCGATTTCCCGAGCAACAATTTCCCGATCGACAACGGATTGCTTCCCGGCATTGTACGGGCTGATACGTTCAGCGATAACCCCACCAATCTGCGCGAAGTGCGGATCGATATTGATCCAATCCAGCGTAACGAGGATTTTCTCGCAACGCTGGTGATCAATCAGGATATTGGCGACAATCTGCGTCTCACCTCGGTTACCGGTTATCGCGATGGCGAAAACAGTTCCTATCGCGATTTCGATCAGGGCACGCGGCCTAATGCCTTCAATCCCGGCGATTTTACTGTGTTCGGCGCACCCTTTACAGTAACCGACGATGGTAACGGTAATGGTGTGCTGACCTATAATATTGGCAACGGGCAGACGATAACGACAACAAATTACCTGACGGCCCAGGAAGCATTTGGCACGCGGGAGCAGTTCAGCCAGGAGCTGCGTCTGGCCTCTGATTTCGAAGGCCCGTTCAATTTCCTCATCGGCGGCTATTATCTGGACGCGGACGGCACCGGGGAAGTGAATACCTATCTGCCTGCCAACCGGACGTTAGGCTTTCTGACAAGCGGCAATACCAGCCTGGCAGAAGTTGTCAGCTATGCCGCTTTTGGTGAAATCTATTATGATCTGACGCCGACCATCAGTCTTTTGGGTGGTTTGCGTTATACGAAGGACGAGAAGCAAATTGTCACGGCCAGTGGCTTTTTGGCCTTGGGTGAACCTTTTGTCGGCGAAGAGGATTTCGATGCATGGACCGGCCGTGCCAGTATTTCCTGGCAACCTACGCCCGAAAATAACGTCTACCTGACCTATTCTCGTGGCTTCAAATCTGGCGGATTTAATCCCGGATCTACCGCCACCAGCCAGACATTCGGGTCTGAATTTATCGATTCCTACGAACTGGGCAGCAAGAACGAATTTTTCGACCGCCGCCTGACGGTGAATGCCGCAATCTTCCGCTATGACTACAAGAACCTGATTTTTGGTCAGATTGTCGGCGGCCTCGCGGAGAATACGAATATTCCGTCTTCACGGGTTCAGGGCCTTGAGCTGGAGGCTTTTGCCACTCCTGTTCCGAACTTAAGGCTCGAAGCGGCACTGGGTCTGCTCGATACGGAAATTCGCAGCGACTTTATGAGCGAGGACGCGTCGCGTGGCTTTGCGCCGTTCCAGCTTCAGGGTAACACCCTGCCTAATGCGCCAAAGCGCACGCTCAAGCTTGCGGCGGAGTACACTATAGAGGTGGGATCAGACTGGACGATCCGCCCCCGTGCCGATTTTTACAGCCAGACCAGCTTTAACAGCCGCGAGTTCAATACGGCGGCCGACCGGGTGGATGGATGGGAACAATTTGACCTGTCGCTCCAGCTGGCGCGTCAGGATCGTGACCTCAGCATAACCGCCTTTGTTAAAAATGTACTCAACCAGGACAGCATCACATTTTTCGAAGTGAATTCTGAGTTGGTCGGTAGCTTTAGGAGCGCATTCCTGCTCGATCCCCGGATATTCGGCGTGAGTTTGCGGGTTGGATTTGACTGAAGATATGCTGAGGCCTTCAGCCGCCGACAGATGCAGTAGCGATCGTCTCGCGAGCGTTACCAAAAATCCAACCAGAGAAAATTCGATGATGGCTAACGATCTTACTTTTAAGCCGTTATTAATCTTGGCAGCACAGGGAGTTGTATTCTTCCGATCCAATCAGGGGATGAATAGACGAGTAAAGTCTGCTCTGCTTCTGACGTCCGGGCCCGCATGCTGCTAGTGACGGCGCAGGCTATCGGTGTGGCGACCGATCTAGACCCCAAAACATCTATTGCCGCCGATTCTCGCTTCTAGGGGGTAGTTCAATCGAGCGTGGAAGGTTATATCAAATCATGCCGATGACGGTTTCTTTGGTGTGATTGGAAGATACGGAGTTGCTCTTTATGAGTTACTTTACAAGTCCAAAATCAAATCCGTTCCCTAGAGTCACCTGTTCGTAGCAGCCTTAGTGGATACCCAGTCACTCGACCATTTCTGTCGCGATTCTAGGCCAATCGGTTGAAATCCGGAAGGACGTCTGGGTTCCAGCCATTCAGCTAATTGTGCAGATACATGTTCCGCCGCTTGCAAGACCGCTTTGTCGATATGCACATAACGCTGGGTAACGCCGCGTGATGCGTGGCCTAGCAATGATGCGATAGTCAGCTCGGAATATCCCAGTTCAGCGGCGACTGATGCGAAACTGTGACGCAACCGATCGGCGGTAAGACCCTCGATTTAGTCTCGACTGATAGTCGCTTTAAAACGCGCGGGATGCCAACAAAATGACCATCGCCACGTTCGCCAGTAAACATGCGGGGATTGTCGCCGATAATAGGCTGCGCTTTTATTAGGGCAATTGCATGGCTGCTGATCACACGTATTTGGTTGCCCGTCTTGGTGCTGGGAAAATAGACGCAATTTGATTTCTCATCAATCCAGTCATGCTTTAATCCTAGTGCTTCCGTCCGCCTAAAGCCTGTGAGCAGCACCAAGCGAATGGCATCGCACATGCCACGGGATTCTCTTGCGGGTTGTTGCGTATGATATCACCAATCAGCTTGATCTGTTCGACGGACAAATGTTTTATCTGCTTCTTCTCAGCAGTAAGGTTGCGGGCATTTCGTGCGGGGTTGGTATCGATGAGGTCCCCGCGCGCTGCTTGATCGAATATCGTATGGAGCATATCTATGGTACGGCCAGCAACGCCCGCGCCCCCAAACGCCGGCGCCCCAGTAGTGATTCCACCGCGTCCCCGTCTTTCCTGTGATGTTTTGCCAGCGGCAACGTCTGCCTGAAAGCGTTCGAGGTGGTCAAAGTCAATGCTCGCACCAAACGACCACCAAGCAGAGGCTTGACGTGTCGCTCGATCCGGCCGCGATCAAATTTCAGAGTCGAAGACGCTATAGGGAGGCGTCGTCCACCCAATAGCTGCCTCCAGATACCAATCGCAAATCTCGCTAACGGTTGGCGCGTTGCGCTCGGCTCTACGTTGTTCGATCGGATCACCGCCCTTGCAGACGAGCGCCAGTTTTTCCTCATTACGATAATGAAGAAAATAGGCAGCGGAGCCACTTGGCAACATCCGAACACCAAAGCCGCGTAGCTCGTTATCCCACATAAAAAGCTGGCGCTTTTCGTCTGGTTTCAAGGTATCTATCAAACGATTTGTCAGCTTGGGCATGATGATCTCGCTTACAACAATCTCAAATAACCTATGTGTAAGCAAGGTACCGATTTATATAGATAAGTGAGAGTGTAGTGTACCGTAGGGAATGCCCCCAATCATGATCTATCTCTTGCCAAGGTTGGGGCCGAGAGTTCGAATCTCTTCGACCGCTCCAGATTCTATTGATGTTACAAGGTAATACCCGGCTGACGATCGTTAGCCGTTCAAAAATTACGTACTTTGTGTCCATATGATGCCCAACTAATTAGCATCCGCTATCAAAAAATTTTGATATTATTCGATTAATGGCGGCGCAAAGGTAGCAAAGGTAGATGCGGTGGTTCATGTTAGGGCGCGCGCGCCGAAAGATTGCCGTCACTACAAAGAGGAAATGAACGTCATTCTGGCGATAGGCAGAGGCACAAGCTTGATCGGGGCCTTTAGTGATTGGGCAGCAAAGATTCTCACGATGTTAAACTATCCGATAGGTGGATAGGGATTTAATTGAACCAACATTCCGCGAAAATTTGAGCAAGCTTGGATGATAGCTCGGGGACAACCGTCAGGATAGGCGTGTTGATAATATAACTGTTCCAAAAGGTTCAGATTTCATGGAGGTAGAAAATGCGCGTTCAAAAAGTGAGTCTATTGGCTCTGGCCGCAGCCACTGGTTTTGTAATTCCAAGCGTTGCCGTTGCACAAACGTCTGAGGCTGCCGAAGTCGATGATGGCAATATCATCGTCGTAACAGCGCGTAATCGTGCTGAGAATATTCAGGACGTTCCTCTCGCTATCACAGCCTTTGACGCGGAAGATATATCTCGCCAGGCGATTCAGGAATTGGACGATGTTGCGCGTTTTACGCCAGGTTTCAGCTTTGAGGATTTCTCCGGCGGTATCGGCACACCGGTTATTCGCGGGCAGGCCCAGACACGCGTCACCGCTCTGGAATCGAATGTCTCAACCTTTTTGGACGGCATATATATACCGCGTGCTTGGGCTGTGGACCTCGGTACAACAAGTCTTCAGCGTATTGAGATCGTCAAGGGCCCGCAAAGCGCGCGCTATGGACGCAACGCTTTTGCAGGCGCAATCAACTATATTCCCAGGAAAGCCGAGATTACGGGAGAGATTTCCGGCGAGATCGAGGGCACAATTGGATCTGACGAGCGCTATGATATTGGCGGTTTTCTAAACTTCTCGGTCAATGAATGGTTTGCCATTGCAGGTTCTTACGAATATTCATCTTTTGATGGCTCTTGGGATAATGACCACCCGTTCGCCGACAGTCTGGACTTGGATCGCGGTACATCCGGTAATGTCGGTGGCCGGGACAATCAGGCCATTTCGGTTTCAGCAGCGTTCAAACCGTTAGACGGGGTTCGCCTGGAAGCGTCCTACAACCATTTTAACAGAAAAGAAGAAGCCCGCGCGAACCGCTATCTGGCGGAAGTTCTGGGTGATTTCAATTGTGGTTCCAATCGCACCATTTTCGGCGTGGGGCCCAATCCTGCGCTAATCTGCGGCGATTTGCCTGCACCGGGAGATTCAGTCATTGTTGACCCGCGGGCCTACGGCGTCCATTCAAAGACCGGCTTTTTCCGGGCCAATCTGGAAATTGATGTTTCTGATGCGCTGACATTCAGCTATTTGTTCGGCAACGTAAACGGCGATGTTGATATTGCGGTCAGCGGCGAACCGGAGCCGATTAACTGCGGAACGCTTGTTGCGGGGCGGTGTAATTTCCAGAATACACCGGTCGGCAGCATGGATTACGACTCCCATGAGGTGCGGCTCAATTTTGACAATTCGGGTCAGTTTCGGGGAGCAATCGGGGTCTATTATTCCGATGGTACGGACATCACGACATTTACGAGCAACAATTTAAATCCGATCGTAAGTGCCGATGATCCTTTTCCGGGCGATCCATTCGCCTTTCTTTTGGGAGACACCACCACCGACACCGAAATCAAATCGATTTTTGGTGAAATTCACTGGACATCAGCAAATGGCGCACTTCGCCTGGGAGCAGAAGGAAGATATTCCGAGACAGAGATTACAGCGATAGACAACCGCAGGTCTCTGACACTAAGCGATACGTTTAAAGACTTTGCGCCGCGCTTCACGGCCGAATATGATCTCAGCGATGAGAGTCTTCTTTTTGCAACGGTTGCAAAAGGTTCAAAGGCCGGTGGTTTTAATCCGACCGCGCTCGCTCCGGAGAACCAGGTTTTTGACAAAGAGACCAACTGGACCTTTGAAATTGGTTCCAAAAACACCTTCCTGGGCGGTGATCTTCGTCTCAACGGATCGATATATTACACGGATTGGCGGGATGTCGTAATCAATTCTCCCGATCCGGATGCGACTGACCCGAATGCCACCGCAATTGCCCAAAATCTTGGCGGTGCATCAATCTATGGTATTGAGCTTGATGCTTTCTACCAGATAACCGACAACTTGAGCATTGATGCGACCTTCTCGCATTCCGAGGCAACATATGATGATGGCACCATCGATCAGCGCTTTGCGCGGACACGTGGTACGCCGGGTACGCCCTTTTTCATCTCCGCACCTTGTGATGATGTGGTGTGTAACTCCAATGGCGATGTTGGAGGCAATGATATTGAACGTACACCGCCGACCCAGGCATCCTTTGGTATCCAGTGGGAGGGAGAAATCGGCTCCGGAGATAGCAATTATTATCTACGGACGGATTTCAGCTATCAAAGCGACTTTTTCGCATCGACGGCCAATGTCGGGACAATTCCGGACCGCTTTCTGGTCAATGGCAGTGCAGGCGTTACCTTCGGAAACTTTTCTGTAAATGCCTGGATACGCAATGCTTTTGACAAAAAATATGTGTCGAATGCTTTCGTTGTGGTTCTGCCTTTCGGTACCACCTATGGTGAATTTTTCGGTGAGCGGCGCACATTTGGCCTGACAGGCAAAGTTAATTTCTAATCGCTTGTGTCACAAAGCCTTTGGCTTCGTCACGCATTGCCGGGCACCTTGGGGGAGGTGTCCGGCAATTTGATTGTGATTTCTTGTTTCCGCGATTGTGCTCAACCCAAAAATAGTTCAGCCGCTGCATCGATAATCGCGTTCTCGTCTATCCGGTAGGCATTGTAGAGATCAGGCAAGTCTCCGGTCTGGCCAAAGCGATCAGTGCCGAGAGGACTGACCTTCATGCCTCGCACAGCACCCAGCCAGGACAGGGCTGAAGGAGAACCGTCGAGAACCGTGATCAGGCCTGCATCCGGTGATAATTCGTCCAGCATCAGGCCGGCATGACAGGCGCTATGATCTTGTCCTTGCCAGCGCGCTGCACGTTGCTGTGACCATCCGCGATGGAGCAGGTCGGGTGATGTCACGTTGAGCAATCCCAATCCGGGGATATCCGTGACCAGACTGTCATAAGCCTGCAGCACTTCCGGTGCTATGGCTCCGGTAAAGGCAATGGCCGCTTCCGCGCCTTTGGCGGGTCTGCGTAACCAATAGGCGCCCTTGAGTGCATCCGCTTCCCAGCTGTCATTTTCACGCTCTATTTGCGCGATCGAACGTGTGCTGAGGCGCAAATAAACGGAACTGCCGTCTTCGCACTGCATATGATCAAAGGCCCAGCGCATCATCAACGCCACTTCGTCAGCCCAGACCGGCTCGAAATAGATCAGGCCGGGTTGCCCTATCCCGATCAATGGCGTGTTGATAGACTGATGGGCACCGCCCTCCGGTCCCAGCGTGAGGCCGGACGGTGTTCCGACCAGCAGAAAGCGGGCATCCTGATAACAGCCATAGTTGAGCGCATCGAGGCCGCGGGCAATGAAGGGGTCATAGACCGTCCCCACAGGCAATAAACGCGTTCCGAAATGCGGGGCCGTCAGCCCCATTGACGTAAGCATCAGGAAGAAATTATTCTCCGCTATGCCCAGCTCGATATGCTGGCCTGCGCCATGTGCGGACCATTTTTGCGCGGACGGAATTTTCGCCTGCTGGAAAACGTCAGCCACTTCCTGACGCCGAAAAAGACCGCGCTGGTTCACAAAGGCACCGAGATTGGTTGTCTGGGTAACGTCGGGAGCCGTCGTAACGATCCGGTCGCCGATTTCTTCTCCCGATTTTGCAAGATCCAGAAGAACTTTGCCAAACGCAGCCTGGGTGGATTGTTCCGCACCCGCTGGTACTTCGAACCGATCCGGGACGACGACCGGAGCGGCCTTTGGTTCCGGTTTCTGCCTTGCAAGCGCGCTTTTTTCGACGAAAGCTTTCAGCTGTGCTGCCGCATTATCGCCCAGTCCGCCATAGGCTTCCCACTCAGCGCCTTGCTCGATTCCCAGGCTCTTGCGATAACCCTCCATCTGCGTCGGGTTCATCATGCCGGAATGATTGTCCTTGTGACCAGCCAGAGGCAGGCCAAAGCCCTTCACGGTATAGGCAATGAACAGTGTTGGTCGCTCATCATCACAAGCATCAAATGCATCCGACAGCGTTTCGACACAATGGCCGCCGAGATTGGTCATCAGATCGGCAAGTGCATCATCATCGAAACCGGCGAGCAGTTTTTTCACATGGGGCTTGCCGCCGATATCGTCGATCAGCCGCTTGCGCCATGCCTCGCCGCCTTGATAGGTCAGTGCGGCAAAATCGGCATTGGGGCAGCTGTCGATCCATTGTTCCAGCGTCTTGCCGCCGGGTTTCTTGAATGCCGCCTGTTGCCGCTTGCCGTATTTCAAGGTGACCACGCGCCAGCCGCAGGTTTCGAAAATATCATCAAACCGGCGGAACATGCGGTCTGCGGTCGTGCTGTCGAGCGACTGCCGGTTGTAGTCGACCACCCACCAGCAATTGCGGATATCATGCTTGTAAGCCTCGATCAGGCATTCATAGATATTGCCTTCGTCCAGCTCGGCATCACCCATCAGGGCGATCATCCGCCCGGCATCGCTCTCTTCCATTTGACCATGGGCGATCAGATAATCTTGCATCAAACTGGAAAAAGCGGTCACCGCCACACCAAGGCCGACCGACCCGGTGGAAAAATCGACCGGGATGGTGTCCTTGGTCCGCGACGGGTAGCTTTGCACGCCGCCGAGGCCGCGAAAGCGTTCCAGCTTTTCCTGGCTCTGATTGCCGAGCAGATAGTGGATGGCATGGAGCACAGGGCCGGCATGGGGCTTGACCGCTACTTTGTCCTGCGGCCGTAACGCATGAAAATATAGCGCTGCCATGATCGCGGTCATTGATGAACAGCTCGCCTGGTGGCCGCCAACTTTCAGCCCGTCACGCTTTTCCCGGATGTGATTGGCATTGTGCACCGTCCATGATGACAGCCACCGCAACCGTGATTCCAGCAGTTCCAGCATCTGCATTTCATTTGATGTCTTGGTGTTCGTTTTTGTGGTCATGATTTCGGCGTTCCAGATGAGTTGCAACTACACATAGACATCATGGTCTTTATGCACCAGCTTAGGAATTGCACCCTGTCCATCTGATGGACAAAATCAATTGTGCATGTTTCGGTTGGCGTGAAGCTCTCTATTGTCACTTTTCGGAATGGCGCTTTCTCGCGGCGGATGCCATTTCTGGTCACCAGAAATTGAGGATATTATATGCAAGAGATCAATCTTTCCATCCCCCAGCCGGGTCCGGCTGCGACAAAGTTTCTGGAAAAAGGCATATATTCCAATCTCGTAAATGGCGAATGGTTGTCATGTCAGAGCGGTGAAACCTTCGATACGCTCGATCCCGCGACTGGCGAGGTGATCGGAAAGCTTCAACGATCAGGAGCAGAGGATGTCGACAAAGCTGTCCATGCGGCGCGTAACGCTTTTGCAGATGGTCGATGGTCGAAAATAACCCCGATGGAACGCAGCCAGATGCTGTGGAAAATAGCGGGCCTGTTGGAAGCCAATATTGACGAGCTGGCTGAACTGGAAACGCTGGATCAGGGGAAAGCATTATATGTCGGGCGCTGGGCGGAAATTCCCGGTGCAGTGAACCAGTTTCGATATTTTGCCGGGCTGGCGACCAAGATCGAAGGGGCAACCATTCCCACGTCGATCAACTACCAGCCGGAGGGCAAAGAGGTTTTTGCCTATACTCAAAAAGAACCGGTGGGCGTGGTCGGTGCGATTGTGCCGTGGAATTCGCCCCTGGTTCTCACCGCAATGAAGCTCGCTCCCGCTTTGGCGGCCGGGTGTACGATAGTATTGAAGCCAGCGGAGAACACATCGCTGACCGCAGTCAGGCTGGTCGAATTGATGCAGGAAGCCGGGCTGCCCGACGGCGTGATAAATCTGGTAACGGGTTTCGGACATGAGGCAGGCGCGGCTTTGGCGGAACATAAACATGTCGATAAAATCGCGTTTACCGGTTCGACGCAAACCGGCCGCGCGATCATGAACGCGGCGCAGGGCAATTTGAAACGCATAACATTGGAGCTTGGCGGAAAGTCGCCCGTCATCATCATGCCGGATGCCGATATTGATGCCGCCATTCAAGGCGCTGCCAATGCGATATTCTTCAATGGCGGACAAGTGTGTATCGCGGGGTCCCGCCTCTATTGCCACGGGTCGATCATGGATAAAGTGGCAGAGGGAATTGCCGCCATTGGCGGACAGATAAAGCTCGGCCACGGCCTTGATCCGGAAACGCAAATGGGACCGCTGGTTTCGAAAGAACATAGCGCCAAAGTTGCCGCCTATATTGCGGACGGCAAATCGGCGGGCGCCTCGATATTGTCGGGAGGTGAAACGGGTGGTCCCAATCAGAGTTTTGTCGAACCGACAGTGATCACGGATGTAACCCCGGATATGAGCATTGTCCGCGAAGAAATTTTCGGGCCGGTGGTCGTTGTCACCCCGTTTGACGACACTGACGAAATTATCGCTGCTGCGAACGACAGCGACTATGCGCTGGCAGCCGGCGTCTGGACCGAAGGCCTTTCGAACGGCATGCGTATGGCGGGGCGCCTGAAAGCTGGCACGGTCTGGGTCAATGGCCACGCCATGTATGATGCGTCCCTTCCCATTGGCGGGATGAAACAGTCGGGTTGGGGCCGCGATAGCGGGCAGGCTGCACTGGAAAACTATCTGGAGCTAAAGACCGTCTGCGCGATCATCTGACCCTTCAGCCGAGTTGCCCCGGAAAATGGGCTTCGTGATTGTCGGCATACCAGTCAGCAATCTCTTCTCTTGTCGCCCACCATATGCCGTCCAGCCCCTGCGCATATTCAATAAATTCCCGCAAGGCGCGGATGGTATAGGCGCGGCCCGATACATGGGGATGCAGGCCAACATTCATGATTCGTCCGGTTTTGGCGCCTTCCTTGTGCAGCACCGTCAGCTCCTCGATCAGCAGGTCGCGATATTCGTCAGTGGTGCGGGCGTTGCGGGTTAATATGGTGAAGTCATTGATGACATTGGAGTAGGGTGTGGCGACTATCGGCCCTGCATCCGTGCGGATCATATAGGGCTGGTCATCATTCATAATGTCACAGTAAAATTTGAAACCTTCCTCGACCAATATGGTCGGCGTGTTCAATGTCCCGCGCAGCGACGAGGACAGCCAGCCTGTTGGCCGTTTGCCAGTATGTTTTTCGTACATCTCGACGGAGCGGCGAATAATGTCGCGTTCGGCGTCGATATCATCGTGGAAGTCTGTCAGCAGTTCGCCCTGCTCATGATTATGGGCGATCAGTTCCCAGCCGCGCTCCAGACAGGCATCGGTCATCGCCTTGCGCCGCTCAAACGTGACGGCATTTGTGGTGCACCCTGCCTTTGCGCCAAGCTCGTCAAACAGATCGAACATCCGCCAGATGCCGATTCGCTGGCCATATTCACGCCAGCTATAATTGGGATAATCGGGTATCCGCCCGGCCAGTGCATTGGGCAGCAAGGCAGGGCCACCGGCATAATAGGGCTGGTCCGTGTCTTTCACGAGATCCCAGGTTTCCAGATTGAAAGTGAACATCAATGCCACTTTTGCGCCATTCGGCCATTTCAGCGGTGCACGCTCGGGCAGCGGGACATAATCATAATCAAACATCTGTATGTCTTTCCTAGAATTCTTCCATCAGGCGACCAAAGCCGCTGACCTGATCGGTGATATCATTCTGGCGCAGCGCGTTCCAATAGGTTGCGGTGTTGATCGCGATGACGGGTTTGCCCAGATACATTTCCGCTGCCGCTGCCAGCCGCGTCATCGACAGGTTGGTTCCAACCTGTACGAGCGCATCAACATCATCGCCATCAAGAGCGTGCAATTCTTCTCGCAACGTCTCGGTTGGCACCTGCGCAATCGAAGTCCAGCTGGAACAGCGCAGGCAGGTATCGCGGACGACCTCAACCCCATGATCGGCCATGAAATGGGCAACATGGGCGTTGGCGGACGGATAATAGGGCGAGAGCACGACAATCTTTTTGATCCCGCCATAGGCTTTGAAAGCCTCGATCAGCGATTGGGATCCTGTACATAATTTCAGACCCGCCTCGCTCTCGATATTTTCGCGCCATTTCTGCGCCCCTTCTGCGCCACCGTAAAAGGTAACAGCGGACATGCCCATGACCAGATAGTCGGGATTGCAGGTCAGGACACCGCGCACCGCATCCAGCGTATTGCGGGAAATTTCCAGCGTGCCTGCCATGAAGGTTTCATTCGAGATTGCCTGCGCATCTTCCACGACAATCCGGCTGTAATGATTGGTCACACCGCGCACACGCAAATCATCAAAATCCGGCTGGACGACGGTGTTGGTAGACGGCCCAAGTACGCCGAACAATTTGCGATAACCAAGAGCGTCGGGATCAGGGCGGGGTTTTGGATTAGATTTCAGGGGCATCAGGCGACCAGCTTTTCCTGTTTCAGACTTTCAATCATCGATTGCCGCAACAGGAAGCCTTCGCGCGCTTCCGGGTCACTGTGGACACGCTGCATTTCTTCTTTGCGGCGCTTATGCTCTTCGCTCTCGCCTTCGGCCAGATATTGCATATTTCTGATTGTCTGTGCCTGAATAAAATCATGGGTTGTTTTATGACGTTGCCGTTCGAAAATGCCCAGAGCTTCGTCGGCATCCGCGCCTTTGTTATAAATGCGCGCAAATTTGTCGCACAAATTAAATGCATCGTGAATGCCGCTGTTCATGCCAAAACCCCCAATCGGGTTATTAAGATGCGCCGCATCACCAATAATCGCAACCCGGTCATGCATGAACCGCTTCGCCACCCTCTGATGTACACGGTAGATGGTGCGATGCGCAGTCTCCACATTTTCGCCATTGCCGACCAAGCGATCAAACACGTCGTTTTTCTTCTCATCGGCCAACAGCTCTTCATCCGGCTGTTCTTCCTTGGCAGGGACGAGCACCCGCCAGAGCGATGGCACTCTCAGCAGAACCATCCATTCCTTGGGATCTGAGACATAATTGACATGGCATAGATTCGGCAGTTTCTGTTCCAACGGTTCCGTGGTGGTGTAGCAGAGAAATTTTTCCGGGTAGGTGAAGCCATCAAAATCCGTATCGAGCCATTTGCGGATGATGCTGTTCGATCCATCAGCTCCGATCAGATAGTCCGCACGAATCTGGACAATCTCTTGCGGATTTTCAGCATAGACATCGACCCCGGTCTGGTCCTGATCAAAGCCAACGACGCGATGTGCGAAGCGCACGTCCGCGCCGGGCAAGTTGCGTACGCTGTCTGACAACATGCGAGAGAGATGATATTGCTCGCACTGCACGCGATAGGGAAAGGGCGTGTGGTCAGAAATCTCACCCATGTCAAAGTCGATCACTTCCCCCGTCTGGCGCTCCCTGAAATGATAAATCGGCGCTTTCAGGCCTTTTTCGATCAGTTTTTCGGTGATGCCAAATTGATCCAGCATTTCCAGTGTTGGGGGATGAAAGGTCGAGGCACGCAAATCCAGTGCGCAATCACAGCCGGATTCCAACAGGATAACGTCTATGCCGTTACTTGCCAGGAAATAGGCTGCGACGCTCCCAACAGGTCCTGCACCTGCGATTACGATCTGTGTTTTCAGATGCTGCATATATATTGCTGCTCCAGCGTTTGTGTGTTTGGCGCCATAAGCAATTACACGGGGCGTGGAGCGCTGTTCTGTTCTACTATTCGCACTGCGGTGACACCGTTGCCAAAACTATCCGTCGAGTGGATATTGATCCCTCTGAAAGCCCTGATCCGAGTCTGCTTGGTTATAAGAGGGCCGAATTGATAGAGGACAGAATATCATGGCTTTAAACAAACGCCCGCTTCGCGACGTCACGCAACAGGATATTGACGATTATGCGAGAGATGGTGCCGTCTGTCTGCGCAGCGTGTTGGATCGCGACTGGATCGACTTGCTCGAACCGATTGCCCGAGAGGTTATAATCGACAAAAAGGATGTCGGTTTGCTGCCAACTATACCGGGCCGTTATATGGCGCGATGCATTGAGGAATATCGCCGGTTCGTCTTTGAATCACCGATTGCGGAGGTTGCAGGCAAAGTCATGCAGTCAAAGGAGATTCGATTTTTCTTCGATGAATTTTTCGCCAAGCCGCCGCAATCTGATGCCAAGACCCTTTGGCATTGTGACCGGATGGGCTGGCCGGTTAAAGGCAACATGGTGCCCTCCATCTGGATACCATTGACGCCGATTGTGAAAGCCAATTGCCTCGAAGTTCTAGCGGGCACGCAGCATGATGATGTGCCTTACTGGCTGTTTTCACCTAACGCGCGAAAGATGATCAAACCGGATGATCGGGTGCCGCATCCGGAAATTGAGAGCAAGCGCGGGGATCCGAATTTGCGTTTTCTGTCGTGGGACATGGACCCTGGTGATCTGCTGATTGTGCATCCATGGGTGCTGCATTATTCCGCCGGTAATCCGACCGATGACTGGCGTGTCGCCATCTCGGAACGGGTGTTCGGTGATGATATTCGCTGGGCGCCGCGTCCGGATTGTGTGAATCTGGCCGGGGTCAGTTTTGACGAAATGCTCGAAGGCGAAAAGCCCGAAGGCTCCCACTTCCCGCTTCTATGGTCTGAAGATGGCCGTGCGGATAGCGATGCGCATTTCCCGCAAGGCTTCGCGACGCGCTGGCCAAAGCAGGAAATGGCCGGCGTGAACGAATATAAGGCCTTCAAGGAATTGAAGGTGAAGGAAGATGCCGGGGAGCTTTCCCGCAAGGACAAGGCGCCTGCGAACTGAAGCTTCTGTGACTTTGGCTAAAAAATTACGCACGCGATTGCAGCAGCGAGAGATTGTCATCGCGCCGGGCGTATATGACGCGCTCAGCGCCTATCGGGCTGAAGCCGCAGGCTTTGAGGCGGTATTTGTTTCCGGTTCTGCTTTGGCTGCTACCCATTTGGCGCGGCCGGATATAGGGCTGCTGACCGCGAGTGAGACTGCAGAGATTGTTGCTCGGATTGGTGATCGCATCGAGATTCCGATGCTGGTTGATGCAGATCAAGGCTTTGGCAATGCCTTTGCTGTTGGCAGAACAGTCGGGATGCTGGAACGGGCAGGGGCCTCTGCCATTCAGATTGAAGACCAGCAGGAGGTAAAACCGGCTAACAATCCGCTTTCCCGCCTGTTGATCAGTCAGGAAGCCATGGTTGATAAGATCAAGGCGGCCCGCGATGCGCTAACCGACGCGGACGTCCTGATCAGCGCGCGCAGCGATGCCATGACCACAGAAGGGTTTGAGCGTGCATTGGAACGTGTCCATGCCTATGTCGAAGCGGGCGCTGACATGGTCTTCGTAGAATCTTTGACTACGCGGGCCCAGATGGATGAGCTTGTCCGGCAGATGGACGGCAAAGCGAACTTGCTGCATAACTTGCTCCGTGACACGGATGAAGTGACCGATGCTAAAACAGCGCAGCAGATTGGATATAGTGTCGCGCTTTTCCCCGGCACGGCGCTCGGCGCCGTCGGTGCGGCATTGGACCGGGGTTTTGCGGATCTAAAAAACGCGCCTGAACTGCGCGGTGGTGGGTCAAAAATCGATCGCATCGGCGCTGATGCCTATTTGAAATAGAGGAAGATATTGATCATGAAACTTTTTTACTCCCCGTTTCACAGCTTCATTCACAAGGTTCTGGTCACCGCGCATGAGTGCGGGCATTGGGACGATATTGACTTTGTTCCGACCTTCCCGTTCAAGAATCTGGACGGGGAAGATCAGGGCGATGCTTACAGTATCGTGGCGCTCAACCCGCTCGGTAAGGTACCGACGCTTGCTACTGACACCGGCCAAGTCATTTATGGCAGCCAGGCGATCTGCGAATATTTTGATGTCAACAGTAAGGCGCGCAAAATGTATCCGGCGCCGGGCCCGGCCCGCTGGGATGCGATCACCCGGCTGGCATTGGGGGACACGATTTTTGAAACGACGGTGCAAATGGTGGCCGAACAATGGCAGGAGCCCGAGCAATGGAATATGCGGGTTTTTGAATCCTTATGGCCGAAATATATCCGCGCCCTGGATGGGCTCGAGCAACAGGCGGGCAGCTGGACGGATTTTGATATTGGCCATGCGTCGCTGCTGCACGCGATCAGCTATCTCGGTTTTCGCGCGGAATTTTATGAAGCCAAAGATCCGATCCATCCCGATTTCCGGTGGCGCGATGGTCGTCCGGCGCTGTCGGACTGGTTTGACGCAGCGATCGAGCGCCCTTCGGTGCAGTCGCATTACAACAAGGATTTTGAAGGCGATACCGGTGCCAAACGCTGTCAGCAGGCGGTGCAGGACATACTCGCCTTGCAGAAGGAGCATGCCCGATGATCGATTTTTATTACTGGCCGACGCCCAACGGGCATAAAATATCGATCGCGCTCGAAGAGTTCGCACTCGATTACCGGACCATATCCATCAACATCCTGCAGGGCGAACAACATATCCCGGAATTTCTGGCCATCAGCCCTAATAATCGCGTGCCCGCAATCGTTGATCATGAGGGTCCCGCTGGCCAGCCCCACGCGGTCTTTGAATCGGGTGCCATATTTCTCTATTTTGCGCAAAAGACCGGGAAATTCTGGCCGGAAGAACCGGTGCAGCAATCCATCGTAACGCAATGGCTGTTTTTCCAGAATGCCAGCGTTGGCCCCATGTTCGGCCAATGTGGCTATTTTAACGGCTATGCGAAAGAGCGCGTCGAACATGGTATTGAGCGCTATTGCGGCGAAACAAAGCGGCTTTATGGCGTGATCGACAAACGGTTGGGAGAGCAGGAATATCTGGCGGGCAGCGACTATTCAGTCGCTGATATGTCGACTTTTCCCTGGATGACCGAAAAGCAGCAAAATTTGCACGGGATCGACGTCACCGCATTTCCAAATGTCGAGCGCTGGCTAGCCACCGTCGGAGCGCGTCCCGCTGTTCAGCGCGGCCTTGCGGTCATGGAAGATGACCTTAAAGTCGGCAATCCTACGGAGGAATCATTCAAGGCCATGTTCAATCAGAAGTGATGGCGTCTTAGCGGGATAGGCCATCCAATATCAGATTGACGATTTTTGCGTCGTCATAGTCGAAATTCACTTGGCCTGTGCGAACGATCGTCAGGCCGCTGGATGGAACGACATAGACACGCTGTCCGCCGAACCCGTCAAAAAACAGCACATCTTCGGCCAGATAAGGCGCACCATGGGTCACCGCGAGCGGGTTTTGCTGGCTATAGCGGCGTTTGGCGACATAGGGCGATCCGCGCCAGACATGCAGGCCATAATTGGGATTGGTCGGTGCTGACTGGGCCATGGCCTTGATCCATTCGGCGGGGACTATCTGTTTGCCGTGCAATCTGCCCTGATTGCGGATCAGTTCGCCGATCCGGGCCCAATTATGCGGGTTTGTGAACAGGCCGGAATAATAATGCGGAGCACCGCCCTCCCGGTCGAGCCACAGCCTGGCTGTGTCATTGCCGACCGGACACCAGAGCTTTTGTTCCAGATAGCCTGCATAGCTGTCATAGCCATTTGCCTGAAGGGCGCGTTGCAATGCGATGCCGGCCACCTGGCTGTTCACATTATTATAGCGAAACTCTGCACCAGGAGCATCGGCCAGCGGATAGTCCAGCGCGACCGCGTTGATATCGGCCGCAAAAAGCAATTCCCGTAATCTCTCACCGGCATCGGCAAAGCTGTACAATTTCAGACCGCTCTCCATATGCAGCAACTGCCGGAGCGTAATCTGACCGCGCGGATCATCTTTCCATTCGCTGATATATTGTCCTGCGCGATCATCCAGCGATCCGATAATGCCTTCCGCAATCGCAATCCCGTAGACCAGTGCGAGAACGGATTTGTGCATGGAATAGCTGTCGGTAGAGGTGGCCGCGCCGGCATCGCCAGCATAGCTTTCATGCAAAATTTTCCCGTCTTTCAGAATGACGAGACCAACCCCCTTTTGCGCGTTGGAATAGCTATCGGCCTGCGCGATGGCAGCGGCAAGATCGGTCGACATCGCGGCCTCGCTTGCTGGCAGCTTCTGTTCATCACATTTTTCGCCGATGGTGATCGTTGGCTGGAACAGGTCGACATCCAATACCGTCGCGCCTTGCAAAGCCTCTGCTGCGGCGGCCAGATCGCGCTCCAGAACGGCATCTGTCGCTGGCGTCATGCAGGCGGCCAGCGATGAAAGCAATGCGCCCGCTATAGTGATTTGTATGGTTCGCATGCTCTAGTCCTTTGTGACTTCAACGCCGGATAATGGCTCCGGGCCTTCTGCAACCTTCTCTGGCTTCAGATGCAGATCGAGAAACTGGATGGTCGTCGCGATAGAATGATCGAAGCGCTTTGCGATTTCCGGTCGGATGGATCCGCCCCGCCCGAAAAGCCCGTCAAAATAATGATCAACATCATCCCCGACCCACAGCCACCGCGCGCCTTTAGGGGTGGCTTCATAAGCCGCCTTGTGGAGCCGCCAGTCGTCGATAAAGCCCGGCAGGACATCCGCTGTCCCCGTCACCGTCAGACTTGGTACGTCGATAGTCGACCAGCCTTTGGCGTCGATCATCTCGGCAATCGGGCCGGGCGGAGAATAAGCGACGAGTGCAGCGACATTGCCGATCTTGCGATTGGTACGAGAGCCATCGGGCTCCATCGCAATTGCTCCGGCACCAATCTGGGCTATCAGGGCCCCATAGCTATGGCCCATTGCGGCGATCTGGCCTGCATCAATATCGATGCCGCGCTTTTTGAGGAGAGCCACTACCCGTTCCGGAACGGCCGCAAGATGCGCAATCTCGTCATTGCGTGTCTTCCATACTGTTTCCGACTTTGGCTTGGGATCAAGCGCCAATATCTCCGCATCCAAATGAGTTGGCGCAAGGATAACATATCCTGCATCAGCAATCGGCTGGAGCATGTTGAGATAACGGTCCGGGCTTGAAAAGGCACCGGTCGAGAAGACGATCAGGGGAAAGGTGCCTGATCTGTCTGGTGCGAATATCGTCAGAGGGAATTGGTGGCCACTTTCGGTCGTCAACATTGTCTGAATTTCGGTGACGACAAGCTTTGGGGGCGCATTCGGAATCGTCGACGCGGCCTGCATCGCAAGGGCTGGCCCGCTGCTCAAAAGCATGGTGAGCCATGCCATGCCTCGGCACAGACTGCGCCGATTGATCATTCCGCGCCCGTCAGATCACCGATAATGGTTTTGACAATCGCGCCCGTGCGTTCATCCAACCGGCTCTGCAGCGTTTCATCGGGCTGATAATTTTCAACGGCATCAGTCACGTCAATGCCCTTGTCCGTCAGTATTTTTTCCAGCACCATCTGCCGGTCGGTCAGCACGCAGATTTCTCGGGTCAGGCTGATCAGGGCCCGGCCCAGATTGTCGACCTGCTCCGGAAGTAGCAGCTCGCCTTCGGGAAGTTAAAGCTGGTAGGTGTGTCGCGATCCGGCCCGCTCATTCCGGTTTGCGCCCTTTGACAACATGCGGATATATGCCGTCGGCAGTAACATCGACAAAGCCCACTTTTCTCGCGATTTCGGCCAGGTCAAGGCTGGCGGTTTCGCGCCAGAAGGGCTCACCGCCATATTTGGCACTGCGATCGGCTTTCCACACACTGAGCTTGTCGAGATCGGCATAGCGGGTGGCATCCGACATGATCATGTCGCCACCGGGCTCCAGCACGCGGAGGGCTTCCGCAAAAACCTGCTCGACGACATCAGCGGGAATTTCGTGGATCAGTATGTAGGACGCGACAAGATCAAAGCTGCCATCGTCAAAACCCGTATCTTCGGCCGCCCGCTGATAGAGTTTCCAGTTCCAGCCATTGGCATTGGCCGTGCGGTGGGCATGCTCCAGCATCCGGGCAGAGAGCTCGACACCGGTAATCTGCGCGTCCGGATAGGTTTTGGCGAGCGCGGTGGTGAAGTGACCGCTCGAACACCCCATGTCCAGTATCCGGTCATAACTGTCGCGCGGCGCCATTTCGGCCACGTTTTGCCTTTGTTTGAATATCCCGCCCGGGAAGAAACGCGCGACCATTTTTTTGTGAATAATCTCGCCATGGACATAGCCCATATGCTCATGCGCATCCCAGCCGCCCTCTGTACGGTGAAAATGAACGCCGTCCCAATAAGCAGGAAGTTTGAGAGCTGGATCAAGCACAAGGCTCGCCGGTCCCTTGGTGGTTGCATCCAGAACCGGCTGCAATTCCGGTTTGATTTCCTCAAAGGCTTCCCATGAAATCCGGCCATGGCTGCGGCTGTGCCAATCCCCCATCAGGCGCTGGGTTGCGAAAGCGGTGGAGTCCGACAGTGCATTGTCGATTGCCGCTTCCCGTTCATCCAGATCATCCGGCAGATTATCGGTGTCCAGTCGATCGTTAATTTCAGCGGTCACTTTTTGCGATACCGGTGCAGAAGCCATGCCCATTTGCGCCAGGAAATCGAGCGAGGCACGGCCACGCTGTTTTAAATTGGGATTTTGCAATTCCATCATGATTTCTCCTGTTTGTTCACTTCATTGTTGGCAGTGTTCTCTGCCCGAGCAGCCTGCAATTCCTGTTCTGTCAGGTTATATCCTGACAAGATCCAGATGGCGACGAGCCCAAATAGGGCAGGGAGCCAGCTCACTGAAAATAGCAGGGCCGTGTCGACATTGCCACCTTGCGGAACGTCAAAGGGCAGCTTGTTGTTAAACCCGGCAAAGGAGAGCGCAAAACCCACGATGAGCGGACCGACCGCGCCGGTCAGCTTCTCCACGAAACTATATAGCGCGGTGAACGCACCCTCACGCCGCACGCCGGTGCGGTTGGCATCAGCGTTGATGATATCGGTGAGCATCGACATGGCCATGACCACATTGCCGGTAAAGGCGATGCCGACGAAAGCGGCGCGCATGACAATCGACCAAAGCGGCTCGCCTTCGCTGGCCAGAGACCAGCTCAGCGCGTAAAAAATATTGACGCTGGCCGCAACATAATAGGTATTCTTTTTCCCAAACCGCTGGGAGAATTTAACGAGCAACGGGGCAAAGATAATCGTTGAGATTGTCACTGTGGTGCCGAAAATCGCCAGAATGTTGAAATCCCGACCCAGGCTTTGGACGAAAAAATAGGCAAAGGCAGCGCCAGAGGTCTGTACCCCCAGCAATTGCGCAAATTTCACACCGATCAGGCGCAGAAAATGCCGGTTGCTGCGGACCGCGTTAAATTCATGCACGACTTGGGCCGCATTGCTTTTGGTACTTTTTTCAGCGCCTTGCGTGAACCGGGCAGAAGCGGTTGTGAAATAAGCGACCATAGTGCTGATTAGGATAAGCACTGCACAACCGACACCGACGACCGCATAGCTTGATGGCTCGGTTTTGCCGAGCGCTTCGAGTACCACCTTTACTCCGGCTGTCGCTACGAAAGACCCGAGCGAGATAAAAACCATTCGATAGGCATGGATCGAGGAGCGTTCATGATAATTGTCGGTCATTTCCGCCGGCATCGACATATAGGGAATATTGTAGATCGTGTAGGCGATGGCGTAGAAACTCAGGACGATGAAGATATAAAAGGCGGTAAGATACTGGTTCTCGAATGATGGCGAGGTAAAGATCAGGGCAAAGCTGATAGCGCCGGTAATTGAGCCCCAGAGCAGAAAGGGCCTGCGCCGTCCCTTGCTCGATTCATAGCGGTCACTCCAAACGCCAACGATCGGATCCGTGACAACGTCGATCAGTTTGGCGAGAAAGATGACAAGCCCGGCGAGCCAGGGATCGATCTGCAAAATACTGGCGGTGAATAGCAGGATCAGCCCGGAAACGCCATTCATCAGCAGCGCGATACCGAATGCGCCGGAGCCCCAACCCAGTTTCAGGGAAGCGGGAAGAGCCTGTTTGGTCCTGACCTCGGATGCTTCAGCTATGGTCGCCATGAACTGCTATTTCCCTTTTTGCGGCACGGGTTGCGGTTCGTCAGGCCCCCGCTTAATCGCATTGATGACAAGATTGGGAATGTAGCTGTTGTCCCAGGGTTTGTCTTTCGGCGGACGGTCGCCTGTTCGCACAATGATCAATCTTTGCGATGGGACAATATAGACCACCTGGCTACCATTGCCGTCAAACAGGAACAGATCCTTGTCGGCATAGGGTTCGCTGTGCAGGGTTTTGCCTGCTTCCATTGACGGATGAAGCGGCCCGCGGCCCTTGACATAGTCACCGGCGATCCAGACGCCCATGCCGGCATGCGGATTTTCTTTTGTCGGGGTCCGCATGGCATTGACATAGCCATCTGGAAGCAGTCTTTCGCTCTCCCAAATTCCATCGTTCAGCAACAAAATGCCCAATCTGGCCCATGTTTGCCCGGGCAGTTGAATACAACATCCGGCATGAGCCACGCCGCCGGGTCTGTTGACCCAGACCGTCCCACCCTGAGCGCCAATGGGGATCAGCAACGCGTCGCTGACATAATCGTGATACCTTTGTCCGGTCGCGCGCTCGATAACCGGTGCTACCAGTTCGGAATTGGCATTGGCATATTCGTACCGGCTGCCTGGTTCGTTCACCAGGGGATATTCATTGATGATCACTTCGTCATGGCGGGGGTGGAGATAGGCGCGGTTCAGCACATTTTCCGGGCCGCCTCCAAAACCCTGCGGCAACAACCCGCTGCGCATGTCGAGCAGGTGGCGGATCAGGATTTTGGATTTTCCGGGATCGCTTTTCCATTCGGTGATGAAGTCTGCAACCGGCTGGTCGAGCGATTTAATATGCCCCTGCTGGATGGCGCGGCCGACGATAATCGCGGTCAATGGCTTGGCCAGCGATTTTGCGTTGATGAGATAATCGCGATCCGCCTCGCCAAAATAGCTTTCCTGGACCAGCGCGCCGTCATGCCAGACCAGAAAGGCGGAACTGTTGCGCTCCCTGGCAAATTGCTCTGCCTTTTGCAGGGCCGATGCATTGATGCGTGCTGGCCCTTCCGGTAGCGGCTGATAGGGAGAAGCGCCGCGGACCGGCTCCAGCGGGTCGTAGGCGGGCAGGCCGCCACCGGCGATGGCGGCCTTCTGTTGTGCTTCGTAACGCTGCATGTAGAGCGCTTCGTCGGCCGCGCCGGTGCTTGCGGCGCTACCAAGCGGTGCGGCTGCGCCAACTTCCGTTTTTATGGTGCATCCGCCAATCGCCATGGCAAGCGGCAGGATGAAGTGCGCGGTTCTAGTCCATAAGGTCAACGGTAATCCCCTTGTTTTCGGCCTCGGCCATCCGCCAGATCGCATGCGCGGCGGCGAGATCCTGCGAGGCGACACCGAGTGATTTGTACATCGTAATCTGGTCATCATTGTTCCGGCCCCGTGTCTCATCCGTCAACACTTCGCCAACTTCCGCAACGATATGATCGGCCGTCACAACCCCGCGCTCAATCGCGCCCAGCAGCTCTCCTGCCGCTGCCATCGCCGCGTCGCGATAGTCCACGTAGAAACTTGCCCTTTCTACGGCAACATCGTCAACTTCCGCCGCAGCAGGGATGGCAGAGCCAACCAGATTGACATGCTGGCCCGCCTCCAGCTCCTCGCCACTCAGCACCGGTTCTTTCGCCGATGTCGTGGTGCAGATGATATCGGCCCCCGCCACAGCCTCTGCGGCGCTTTTGCAAGCTATAACTGGAATGCCGGTGTCATCGGCCACCGCGGCAGCAAAGGTGCGAGCACGCTCTATATCACGGCCCCAGACATTGATATGATCAACGGCCCGCACCGCGCACATGGCATGCACATGGCGCATCGCCTGTTCGCCATTGCCGATAATCGCCAGTCTGGTTGCGTTCTTGCGCGCCAGAATGTCCGTTGCGAGCGCGCTTGCTGCAGAGGTCCGGATCGCGGTTAACGAGGACCCCTCGATCATCGCCAGCGGAATGCCCTTGACGCTATCAAATAGCATCACCATCCCGACATGGGTGCCCAACGGGTCGTCATGCGGGCGATCATATTTGCAAACCAGCTTGATGCCAAAACAGGCTGGTTCTCCCAATGTACCGGGCATGATTGCCAGTTTTCCGGGCGCATCGGGTATCGGCATGAATTGCCGGATCGGAAGAGTCACGTCGCGGCGGGACGTTGCGGACATGGCTTGCCGCATAACGCCAACACATGGTCCAACCGGCAAGAGCCGCTCGACTTCGGATTGGGTAACAATCCGCATCAGCCCGAATTTCTAGGCGGCAGGAAGCGCATCTTGTCCATCACTTCCTGAACATTGTCGGGCCGGTCAAATGGTTCCGGCATAGCGTCACCCGGCTTGCGGTCCTTGCCAATGGCATAGAACCAGTCTTCCAGTCCCGGCGGGAAGAAGACCCAGAACATTTTCATGTCGATATCACCGGTATTCTTGATCCAGTGAGTGCAGTTGCGGGCAAACAGGATTGTCGTGCCGGGAACGAATTTTGAGACCTTTCCGTCAATATTGACTTCACCCGTGCCTTCATAAACAAAAACCAGTTCGTGATTTTGCTTGTGCCCATGTTCGCGCACCATACAGCCGGGCGGTAACAACTGTATCCCGCTGGAGAAGGTGTCGTAGGGCATATTATCGGGGGTGAGATTGACGTCGACATAGCCGCGTGAGGGCATGGGCTGCCATAGGGAGCGACCCTCATCCGGTCCGATAATGACCGATTGTCCCTTGGTGATGTCGTCTGCCATGACAGCCTCCTATTGCGTCAAGAATTCCAGTACGCGTTTGTTATAAATTTCGGTTGCTACAATCGGGCTGAAATGCCCGCCGCGGTCCAGCAGGTGGGTCTCCGCGCCTTCGATCAAATTGCCCATTTCCTTGGTAAAACCGGGTGGTGTTATTTGGTCATCCATTGACCCGATGCACAATGTCGGTGTCGCAATCTTATGCAGACGGCTGCGCAAGTCATGCGTATAGACTGCGTTAATTCGCGACAATTCCACCTCTAATCCTGGAAATGCCGCCAGCCTTTCTTCCATAAAGGCCCGTGCCGATGTCATTTGCGGCTGCAAATGAGAACTCGGCATGGCGAGATAAGTGCCCATCGTAAGATAGGCGAGCGGCCCGCAGCTGATCAGTATCTCACGCCGCGTCCGGAATAGTTCGGTCAGATAAGTGTCAGGACCGGCCCAGCTGCATGAAAGCACAAGCTTTGTAAGCCGCTCCGGGTGATCAAGAGCGATATGCTGCCCAATTGCGCCACCGGTTGAGTGGCCAACAAGGCTGGCCTGCCTGATGTCCATTGCATCCATGAGCGCGAGCACGTCATGCGCCATATGCTCTGCGCCATAAACCACCTTGTCTGGCGTGCTGTTGCCGCAACCGCGATGATCGAAAGTGATAACCTGAAAATCTTTGGCAAAGTCCTGGACCTGATTGTTCCAGAAGGCTCCGCGCCCTCCCAGGCCGGCAACCAGCAAAAGATTTGGCCCATCACCGGTAATCTCGACGTGGATTTCCGCATCACCGACATCAATGCGCTGTATATCGGTTGGGATCACACTCATAGGGCAGTGAATACCGTTTTCGTGTTGAGGTAGTTTTCCAGGCCGTCTTTGCCGTTTTCCTGGCCAATGCCTGACTGTTTGTAACCACCGAGCGGCACATCCCAATCCGCCCCCATGACCGCGTTGATACACATGATACCGGCTTTGATCTTGCCGACCATACGGTGCGCGGTAGAGATATTTGGCGTCCATACGGCTCCGGCCAGACCGTATTGGGTGTCGTTGGCTAAGGCGAGTGCTTCTTCCTCGGTCTTGAAACTTTGTGCGACGACAACAGGACCAAAGATTTCTTCCTGCACAATTGTCATGTCATTTCTGGTCTGATCGATAACCGTTGGTTCCAGAAAATAGCCGCTTTCGCCATGACGAACGCCGCCTGACGCGATATTCGCACCTTCTTTCTGGCCTTCTGCGATATAGGCGCTGACCCGCTCAAACTGTTTGGCGGATACCAAGGGACCCATGGTGCTCTCTTCATCCAGACCATTGGCAAGATTCATCGATTTACCAACAGCGGCGATACCAGCGATAACCTCGTCTTTGATATCTTCATGGACGTAAATGCGTGATGGTGCCGTGCAGGTCTGACCGCTATTGAAGAATATACCCATGGCAGATGCTGGAATGGCTTTTTCAAGGTCCGCATCGGACATGATGATATTGGGTGATTTTCCGCCCAGCTCCAGGGTGACTTTCGTCAGATTCTCGGCCGCTGCGTGAGCAATGATCTTACCTGTTGCAGTAGAGCCGGTGAATGCAATTTTATCAATACCGGGATGATTGATTAAAGCATTGCCAACCGTGTGACCATAACCGGTCACGATATTCAATACCCCTTCGGGAAGACCTGCTTCCAAAGCCAGCTCTCCCAGACGAAGTGCAGAAAGCGACGTGTCTTCGGCCGGTTTCAGTATGGCGGTGCAACCGGCGGCCAATGCAGGGCCGAGTTTCATTGCTGCCATGACCAGCGGATAGTTCCATGGCACAATCAATGCCACCACGCCCACGGGCTCTTTAAGGGTGTAGACGTGATGATCGCCCGGCAGATTTATGGTGTGAGTTGTTCCCTGAATTTTGTCAGCCCAGCCTGCATAATAGCGGAAGGCTCCGATAGATGCGAAGACATCGCCGCGGGCAAAGTTAATCGGTTTGCCATTATCGAGTGTTTCCAGCTGTGCCAATTCCTCGGCATGCGTCTCCATCAAGTCCGCAATTTTATGGATCACACGTGAGCGTTCGCCAGGCTTCATCTCCGGCCAGGCGCCACTTTCAAATGCGGCACGTGCGGTATCAACAGCCTGATCAATATCTGCTTCGGTCGCATCGCCAATTCCCGAAATACGGTTACCATCAGCAGGGTTTATGACGTCAATCAGGGCATCACTACCGGCATCTTTCCATTGTCCACCAATGAGCAGTTTCTGCTCCTTGGCGATAAAAGATTTGGTTTCAGGGGCTAGGGTGATCAAGGCCATCAATTAGACTCCATTGCGGTTTTTTCTACCATATTGCGATACGGTTTGAATGCGCACCATACCAAAACCAAGCCAATGATCATCGTAGCGGGCGGCGCTAGTGCAAGCGACTGGTCAATGGCAGTAGGCGATCCGAAAACATAATCTGTCAGCCACGCCACCAACAGCGGTCCAGCAGAATAGCCAAGTAAATTGGCGATTAGCAGATAGACGGCAATAACCTGCGCCCGCATGCGATTAGGGGTGATCAACGGGAATGTTGCAACACCGGCGCCAAAAGGAACAGTTCCAAAAAACAGCACTAGGGCCAGCAGGGCCAGTGCAACCCATGGCGATGACACCAACGGGAAAGCGATTGCGAAGGGCAACGCGCACAATATCGCGATTATCGGCAACCGCAACGTTGCGTCCTTTATCCCCGCAGCCAGCATCTTCTCTGCAGCAAAACCGCCTGCGACAACGCCGGTTACGCCGCCAAACATCACTACTGGCCCAAAAAATTGACCGACTTCCAGTTGAGTCCATTCATGAACCCGAATGAAATAGCTTGGTGCCCATGCGCCGATACCAAACTGGGCTGCTGCAAAACAGGAGAAGCCGAAGAACAGCGGAAAGAAAACAAGGGCATTGTTGCGGATAAAGCTCAATATTTCCAAAGCTGGCGGGGCGTCATCATCGGCAAGAACGACATTGCCATCTTTGCGGGCGGGTTCGCGGATCAACAACAGGCAAAAGAAAACCGGAACACTGAGCAGGGATACGGCAAAGAATGTCATTTGCCACGGCTTGAACGTCCCGAAAGGCAGCGTAATCGATCCTATCGCTTCCAATTGTGCGTAGAGATAGCCGCCGATTACAAGAGCCAGACCAGATCCGATAAAGCCGGTACCGGTAAAAACACCGATGGCGGCAGGCAGTTTTTCTTTGGGAAAATAGTCACTTATCATTGAAAATCCAGCGGGTGACAGGGTTGCCTCGCCGATCCCTACGAACATTCTTGCGAAAAAGAGAAAGACAAAGCCCATGGCGAGGCCGCTGCCAAATGTTGCTGCAGACCAGCAGATCAAGCCGCCCAATATTACCCATTTTCGGTTATAACGGTCGGCGATCCACGCCAGTGGAATAGCCATGACTGCGTATAGCAAGGCGAAGGAAAAGCCCTGTAACAAGCTAATCTGGACATCGCTAAGACCAAGATCGATCTTTATCGGATCCACCAGCAGATTGATAATTTGCCGGTCGATATAACTCACGATTGCGGCAAAAGAGAGTGCTGCCACAACCAGCCAAGAACGCAATGGGGAATAGGCGGTATCGTCTGGCGATATCGACGGGCCGGTCGTTTCCAAATCGATTGCGGGTGAAACTGAAGTCATCGTTTCAAATATTATGATACTGTTGGTAAAAGCGCATCATGAGAAGCGCGTTTAACCGTCAGCCGGATAAGAAGTTTTGCTGCCCTCGTCATTATCGCCATGCTATCGCACTAAGGGGAAATGAATATGGATGCAGGGATAGCAAAAGGACAGGAAGCCGGAGGCATCGATGGGCTGGTTACCATTTGTGGCACGGATGCTGTAAATACTGACGAAGCTGACTTGCGCTATTTTTCGCAGGACTTGTTTTTTGAAGGAATTCTGCCGCTTGCAATTGTGAGCCCGGCAACGACCGATATAGTCGTCAAGATAGTTGAATTTTGCCGAGCGCAAGGTCTCGCAATCTTCCTGCGCGGTGGAGGAATGTCTTACACAAAGGCATTTCAGCCCACATCTGCCAATGCAATCATGCTTGATTTTTCCAGATTGTCAGCAATCCGGGAGATATCGGTTGAAGACGGCCACGTCACGGTGGAAGCGGGCTGCACATGGTTGGCACTGGACGAAGCTCTTGCCAAGCATGACCGGCGTGCACGATTTTGGGGACCCATGTCGGGGCGATCGGCCACAATTGGCGGTTCCATGAGCCAAGGTACGGTGACATTCGGTTCTGGCACAAATGGCGCTTCGGCCAACGCGGTGAAAAGCTTTGAGGTCGTGACCGGTACCGGCGAAATACTAAACACCGGCTCCGATGGTACGGCTGGAACACGGCCATTCAACCGCAACTTCGGACCGGATTTGACGGGTATATTTGCCAATGACGCGGGCGCGTTGGGAATTAAGACGGCGGTGACTCTTGAGATTGAGCCACGCCCGGCGCAGGTTAGCGGACTATCCTTTGCTTATGATGATTTCGATGCAATGGCGAAGCTGTTTTCGGATCTGTCCATACGCCGTCTGTCATCGGAGATGATTGCAATGGATGGCGATGTCGCGCGGCAGAATTCTGGCACGCCCAATTTGATGGAAGACATGAAAGCGATGTGGCGCATTGGCAAAGCGGCAGGCAATCCACTCTCAGCAATTGGACGAATGTTTCGCATTGCTATGGGCGGACGACGATTTCTCGATAAAGCAAAATATACCGCGCATTTTGTCATAGAAGGCCGGGACCAGGCTGATCTTAAAAGCCGGATAAATGCCATTCGCGGATTTGCCAAATCGGGGACAGAGATTGTCAATACCGTGCCGCTGATGACACGGGCAGATCCGTTTCCGGTCCTTCCCGTAACGCATCCCGACGGCCGCCGGATGTTACCGATTCATGGGGTGTTTCCTCAATCAGCATTACACGCTTTTCATCAGGATTATCTATCCCTCAAAGCCAGTTTTGCAGAAAAGATGAATGAAACGAACGTCACCGTTGCAGAATTTTTTGCCGGGATTGCGGGCATTGGCTTGCTTTATGAGCCTGTGTTTTACTGGCCGGACAGCCTGTACGACTATCATAACCGCCTTACGCCTGATTACCTTGAAGGAAAAATGCCGGAGTTTTCCGAAAATCTGACGGCACGGGAATTGGTCGAGGAGTTCGTGTCGGCTTTCAATGCGTTGGTGCATCAGCATGGCGGAACGCATTTCCAGATCGGGCGGCTCTATCCCTATGCAGAAAACCGGGAATGTGGGGCAGCCACATTGCTTCGCGATCTCAAAACGGCGCTGGATCCAGATAATACCATAAACCCGGGGCTTTAGGCTTGTGAACCAAAGACGCATGATTGATGCAAACACCAAAATTGCGATTGTTGGCGGCGGTATTGGGGGATTGGTGGCCGGTATCGCGCTTCAGAAAGCTGGATTTAATCCAGTCATATATGAACGTGCGCCGGAATTTGGCGAAGTGGGGGCAGGTATTTCCATCTCACCCAATGCGACGCTCGGTTTGGAATCTCTCGGCTTCACTGATTATTTGAACGCCAATGCCAATGAGCCCCTGGAACAGCGACTATATCATGGCGAGACCGGAGAATTGCTCAAGACTTTTGATCGCCGCGATTGCCGAGAGACATATAAAGCGGCCTATTGTCAGCTACACCGAGCTGACCTGCTCAATATGCTGATAGATGCTTTTGGCCGAAGCAATTGCGCAATGAATCATGCGCTTGCCGCAATCGACAGTCGTGCAGATGGCGTTACGCTGACTTTTGAGGATGGCAGCATCGCCGAAGCCGATGTTGTGATCGCCGCCGATGGGTTGCGGTCGATCATCCGGGACAGCTTGTTCGACTCCGACCCACCGGAATTTAGCGGGCATGTGGCATGGCGCGCGCTGGTGCCAGCAGAGAAGCTGGGGCCAAAATCCGTTGATCGACTGAATATCAATCATTTGGGCACGGGGCGGAATATTGTCAGCTATCCGGTGCGCGGGAGCGAGCTCGTCAATATTGTCGCGCTGACCAAGGCTGAAGCCTGGGCTGAAGAAAGCTGGAACGCAAAGGCGGAGAAGAGCGAGCTGGCGGCGCATTACGAAGGCTGGGCAGATTATGTGATGGAGCTGTTGGAGGCGATACCCGGTGATGAATTATATCGCTGGGGTCTGTTCATTCGCAAACCGCTTGAGAACTGGGTGAGCGGGCGCACCGCTTTGTTGGGCGACGCTGCTCATCCGATGCTGCCTTATATGGGGCAGGGTGCATCCTGCGCGATTGAAGACGGGGTCATTCTTGGGCGTGCTTTTGCCGCTGCGAAAACAGTGGATGAAGCGCTCAAAATCTATGCCGATAGCCGGATAGAACGCGCTTCCCTCTTGCAATCCGAATCCAATCTGGGTGGCGAGCGGTTGCAAACTATTGATCCCTACGCCTTTCGGAATACCCCGATCAAGAATGAGGACGCATTGGGTATTTTCGCCTATGATCCCGCCACCGTACCTTTGGTCAAATAGCGTCAGGCCGGTTTGGTTGCGATCAGGGATTGCAGGAAATCATTGGAAACTGCAGGTCCCGGTTTCACTTCGAAACCGGCTGCTTCCAATATCCCCTTGAAATCGCTTGCCACAAAAGCGGGTGAATAAGGTTCGCAATTATCACGGCTGTCATTGTCGATCATGAAGCGATAGCCGGCGGGCACCTGGCCTTTGTCGTTATTGGGAAATTCAAAGATCGAAAACACACCGCCGGGTCGTATGATCCGGAATAGCTCGGAGATAATTTCTTTCATCTTTTTGACCGGCACTTCATGGAACAGGATATAGGCCAGCACCATATCGAAATGGTCATCGGGATAGCCGCTATCTTCCGCGAGCGCCTGCTTGAAATGAACATCCTTGCCACGTTGAACAGCGCGCATGTGGGCATAGCGGATAAGTGGCAGGCCCACGTCAAGACCCCAGACTTCTGCGTCCGGATAAAGATCTTTCAAGACCGTTGTGGACTGTCCGATGCTGCAGCCTACATCCAGAATGCGCTCGATTTTTTCGTCGGCAGGCTTGGTCGTTTTCTCGGCATGCTCGGTATGCATCTCGTCCTGGTCATTAAAACCTTCGTAGAAAATTTTGGTGCCGTAATGAAAAACAGCGCCGCCCAATGGATCATCGGTGTAGCCGCCCGGCTGACAATGAATTTCGCAACGGGTATAAGCAGGTGGTTCGAACGATGGATTATAGTGGATATTGTCCGGATGCGATTTTTCTGCCGCGTCCATGTCGGCCATGATCTTGTCTGCATTGCGAAAAAAACTGGCCCTTGTGCCGCGCCACATCATCTCCTGCTGCGAGCGGACAAAACGTTGCCAGGTTGGCGTGAACGGGACTTTGGCAAAAACCTTCTTTATCTCGTCAAGAGGGAGTTCCGAACCATCGTCGGGCTTTTCCACTTCACCAGTTTCGAAGGCTTTTTCCAAGGCTGCTTCGCCGTTCGCCGACATGACAGGAAAGCCTTTTTGAATAGCGAATTTGCGAAAGCTGGTTACAAATTCAAGATAGCTTTCATCTGCCAGTTTCGTCGGGCGGGGCAGTACACCAATATTTCCGCGGTCCATATTCAAGCTCCTGTCAAATCTTCACTTTATCAGCCAAATCGCTGGTCGGACGGCGCAGAAACGCACCGAAAATGCGTTCTACAAAAGCATCCCGCTCCGCCGTTCGGGCGGCAATCTCCGCCTCGTCAGGTAAATGGGCCTCAATTTCCTCGCTCACGTCAATGCCTTTGGCAGCGAGGATTTTTTCCAGCACAATCACCCGGTCATGATGGGTCCAGACGGTCGCCGAGAGTTCCAGCAAGGCGTCCAGCATATTGTCGATGACGACATTATCAAAATAGACCCGTCCATTGCCGCCAATTTCATCACCAAGTTCTTTCGGAACCTCCATTTTCCGGGACTCATCATTCATGTTTCATATCCTGATTCTTTACGTTTCCAATATGTAGCAAATGTGCAGATAATCGAAGCAAGTCTCGCATAATATCCGCGTAATGGATAGGCGTTAGGGATATGCGCCCCTGACAGATAAAATCGGCGAAGGAGAGACAATGAACCAAAACCGGATGAGATACGCGCAGTTAAGCGCCTTCGCCGCTGATGAGCCGGACAGATTCTGGGTAGAAGTAGCGGACAAATTGGCATGGACCAAGCGCTGGGACAAGGTGCTGGGCGATGGCCAGGGACCTATCCCGCGCTGGTTCATTGGCGGCGAACTCAACGCCTGCCATAATTGCGTCGACCGGCATGTTGACGATGGCTTTGGCGATCAGGTCGCTATCCAATATGAAAGTGCTGTAACGCAGATATCTCGCAGCCTCACCTTTGCCGAATTGAAAGATGCGACGGCCCGGCTGGGCGGCGCCATGCGAGCCCGCGGTGTTGCGAAAGGCGATCGTATCATCATCTACATGCCCAACTCCCCGGAGGCGGTAATCGCCATGCTCGCCTGCGCGCGCATCGGCGCGATCCATTCTGTTGTTTTTGGAGGATTTGCGGCCAAGGAACTGGCGGCGCGGATCGATGATGCAACGCCAAAACTGGTTATTGCTGCCAGTTGCGGGATTGAGGGGGCAAAGGTGCTGCCTTATCAACCGATGCTGGAAGAGGCCTATGCGATTGCCGATCACAGGATCGAAGCGACTATATATTGGCAGCGGGAGCAAGCGCCAGCAGATATAGGTAAGACGGATGCTGTGGACTGGGCCGATGAAATCGCGAATGCTGAACCCGCCCCATGCGAGCCGGTCAAAGCGACTGACCCGCTTTACATATTATACACATCCGGCACGACCGGGCAGCCCAAGGGCATTGTTCGGGACACGGGCGGGTATCTCGCTGCGCTCGCTTGGACGATGGAAGGCATTTACAATTGCCCGCCCGGTTCAACCTATTGGGCGGCCAGCGACGTTGGTTGGGTCGTAGGGCATAGCTATATTGTGTACGGCCCGCTTTTGAACCGCAACACGACTGTGGTCTTTGAAGGCAAACCTGTCGGCACCCCGGATGCTGGCATATTCTGGTCGATCATGGCGAAGCACAAGGTGCGCAGTTTCTTTACCGCACCGACAGCCATCCGGGCGATCAAGCAAGTGGATCCTGAAGGTGCACTAGCAGCGGGGCACGATCTTTCGAGCCTGAAAGCCGTCTATCTGGCGGGTGAGCGGACTGATCCTAGCACATTGGAATGGACCGAGAAGCTATTGAGCAAGCCAGTGGTCGACCATTGGTGGCAGACCGAGACGGGTTGGGCGATTTGCGCCAATCCCTTGGGGGTCGAAGAGTTACCAACCAAAGCCGGTTCGACAAGCGTTCCGATGCCGGGGTGGGATATCGCATGTCTGGATGAAGACGGTGTACCGGTTGCTGCCAATGAAACCGGTGCCATTGTTGCTAGGCTACCGCTTCCCCCTGGCGCTGCACCGACGCTCTGGAAGGCGGAAGAACGCTATGTCGAAGCCTATCTTGAACGCTATGTAGGCTATTATCTGTCCGGCGATGCCGGTTATATTGATGAAGACGGTTTCGTCTATGTGATGACACGCACGGATGATGTGATCAATGTCGCGGGGCACCGGCTATCCTCCTCTGCGATTGAAGAGGTTCTGGCAGCCAATCCATCGGTTGCAGAATGTGCTGTAGTCGGAATCCATGATGACTTGAAGGGCCAGATACCAGCTGGTTTCGTAGTCTTGAAGGCCGGGGAGCAGAGCGATTCCGGGTTATTGCAGCAACAGCTGGTTCTGGACGTGCGCACGGCAATTGGACCGGTTGCAGCCTTTAAACAGGTCCATATCGTCAGCAAGTTGCCGAAGACGCGCTCCGGTAAAATCTTGCGCCGCAATATCAGGCAGATTGCCGACAGGGAAGAGGCTACAATTCCCGCAACTATAGAGGATAGAGCCGTGCTGGAGGAATATTATAAACTGTTTGAGTATGAATCGGGCGCGGTATGAGCGGTACCGAGCTTCGCGCGAAAATGGCTGGTGATCAGATAATCGCAGCGCCGGGAATCTATGATCATATGAGCCTTTTAATGGCTAACGAAGTCGGTTTTGACGCGCATTATGCCTCTGGCTATTGGGGGACGGCCTCTGCCATGGGTGAACCCGATGTTGGCATTGCTGGCTATAGCGATTTCATTCGGATTTTTGGGGCTTTTGCGGCCAAAAGCAAAGCGCCAGTCATTGCGGATGCGGACACCGGTTTCGGCGGCATTGCCAATTTGGCCCATGCCGTAAAAGGGTATCAAAAGGCCGGTATCGCGGCGATCCAGATTGAGGATCAGGGCTTTCCCAAAATATGCGGGCATGTAGGGCAGGCGGTTTCAGTCGACGCCGAGGAGATGATCGCGCGCATGAAAGTCGCTGTCGAAGCTCGTGGTGAGGGGGATATACTGATTATTGCGCGCAGCGATGCCAGGCGGACAGAAGGTCTGGACGCTACCATTGACCGGCTTGATAAATATGCAGAAAACGGAGCAGACATATTGTTTCTGGAGGCCCCGCAAAGCCTGGAAGAAATCGAACAAGCGGCCAGTCGATTGAATAAACCTGTTCTGGTCAACGCGGCTCATGGCGGCTTTACGCCTGTTCTGCCTCCGACGGATTATCAAAAGCTTGGTGTGAAATTTGTCATCTATCCGGCCGGAGCACCACTGGCGGCGGCGCAGGCTGCGCGAAATTTCTACGCGGGTTTGAAGGCGGGCGATGCCAATGGAGAAGGTGCGGGAAATTTTGACTTCGGCGAGATGTCACGTTTGCTAGGCATTGATGATGTCGTCGCGCTGCAGAAACGACATGATCGTGCCTAGAGAGATTCAAGCCGCCGTATCGGCCGGAGACGGCGCATTGCCAGTTATCGAGCCGCTATTGCTCGACGACCCGCTGCCGGATGAATTGGTCATAGCCGTTCAGGCCGCGGCCATTTGTCATACGGATATCGGGATATCCCAATGGTCGGAAACGCCGCGTGTTTTTGGCCATGAAGGCGCTGGGATTGTGGTCGCGATCGGAAGCGATATTAGTCGTTTCCAGATTGGTGACCGTGTCATCGCGACCTTTGGATCCTGCGGCCAGTGCCGCAATTGCAACGACGATCACCCGGCTTATTGCTTCGACAACATCGCGCTGAATATCGAAGGTCTGCGCAGCCGCCCGGCGCTTATGCGGCCTGATGGCACCGAAATTGGCGGTGCTTTTTTCCAGCAAAGCAGTTTTGCCACGCACGCACTGGTGACTGAACGCAATGCCGTTGCGATACCCGATGATATGGATTTTGCCACAGCCGCGCCCTTGGGTTGCGGCATACAAACCGGTGTCGGAGCGGTTATCAACAATTTTGCCGCTGAAGCAGGCCGTCCGTTACTGGTGATAGGGTGCGGAGCTGTCGGACTGTCGGCGATAATGGCCGGCAAGATTGCCGGTTGCTCGCCAATTATCGCCAGTGATATTCAGGCGGATCGGTTGCATCATGCTGAAAAATATGGCGCGGATATTCTGGTGAAGGGCGATGATCCCGATCTTATTGCCAAGGTGCGGGAAGCATCAGGTGGCGGGGTCTCTTATGCACTGGATGCCGCGGGATCACAGACAACTTTTGAGGCCGGGATCGCATGTCTGCATCCCGGCGGCAATTTTGGTATATTGACCATTCCTGGCGGCTTTGAGGATCCCGTTCCGCATCCTGGTGGCCTTTCTTTCATGACGACTACGATGACTGGAATTATCGAGGGTGACAGTGTCCCGGATCGCCTTATTCCGTGGATGATTGAACAGCATCGCGCCGGCAATCTGCCCTATGATGAACTGATCACACACTATCCCTTTGAAGAGATAGCGACCGCGTTTGAAGCACAGCGCAGCGGTGCGGTCATTAAACCCGTTCTGATATTTGAAGAGATATCCCCATGAGCAAGATCGAGATTATTCGCGCGGAGACTATCGAAACCATAATGGACATCCCGGTGGTCATTGTCGGCGGCGGCGGCACAGGCCTGTGCGCGGCACTGGCGGTCAGGGATGCTGGGGTGGACGTTCTGGTGATTGAACGGGATCGCCAGCCACTTGGCACAACGTCCATGTCCACCGGCCTTATTCCTGCCGCTGGTAGCAAAGCACAAATGGCCAAGAGCGTTGAAGACAGTCCGGAAATTTTTGCGCAAGATATCATCGCAAAGACCAAAGGGAAAGTGGACCAGACGCTGGTCCATCATTTGACGGAACAGTCCGCGCGAACGATCGACTGGTTGATGGAAGATCATGATATTGGCCTTAGTCTGGTGGAAGGCTTTACCTATCCGGGCCACAGCGCTCTCAGAATGCACGGGATGCCAAGCCGGTCCGGTGGAGAGTTAATGGGAGCATTGGCCGCAGCATGTGAGACGGCTGGCGTGGATATATTAACCGATGCAACGGTTGATAGGCTGTATGTGAATGAAAGTGAGCGTATAATCGCCGTTGGCGCAACGCGTCCTGACGGCGGGCAAGATGTTATCGGCTGTAACGCCCTGATACTCGCTTGTTGCGGGTTTGCCGGCAATCAGGAGATGGTGGCAGAACTGATTCCTGAACTCGAACATGCAACCTTCCACGGCCATCCTGGCAACAAGGGGCATGCGGTAGCATGGGGTGAAAAACTGGGCGCCAGCATGGTTGATATGAGCGCCTATCAGGGGCATGCCGGACTGGCGGCCGGCTATGGCATACCCATATTGTGGCCACTCATTGCCGAAGGCGGTATACAGGTTAACCGCGCAGGAAGCCGGTTTTCCAATGAAGCGGCGGGTTATTCGGAACAGGCGGTCAAGGTTCTGGAGCAGGACGGACATGTTGCGTGGAGCATCTATGATGAAACCCGGCACCGCATCATGGAACAATTTGATGATTATCAGCAGGCCAAGTCGGCTGGATGCCTTATAAAAGCGGACACGCTGGAGAAACTGGCTGAACAGGCTGGTATCGCGATCGAGGGTCTGAAGGCGAGTGTGGCTGGGACATGGGCTTTGGCGGAAAGCGGCGAACAGGATCAATTTGGCCGAAGCTTTGCGGGCAAAGAGAAGCTGGCTCCGCCTTTTTACGCCGTGCGGGTAACAGGCGCGTTGTTTCATACGCAAGGCGGTCTCGAAGTGGATCAAGATGCCCGAGTTTTAAAGCCGGATGGAACAGCGTTTCCCAATCTTTATGCGGGCGGCGGTGCGGCACGCGGGATTTCCGGCCCCGGTGCCGATGGCTATATGGCCGGAAACGGTCTGATGACGGCGACCACCTTGGGGCGCTTGGCTGGCCAACATGCAGCGCAATCAAACAAGGCGGATGTCAGCTAGTCGGCGGATGAGCCGCTTTTTTCAAGGCTTTCGGTTATTTGTGATGCTGTCTCCTGCATCGCCTTCAGGAACGTTGCCGTCGCTTCATCCGCTTTCAATGCTGAGGCAAAATAGATAATTGCCAGAGAGCCAAGTATATCACCATCCGGACCATTGACCGGTACAGCTAGTGATGACGTTTTTCCCGGTTCTTCGTTGTAAAAATTACGCATCTGGTGCGCATAGCCATCTTCGCGGATTTTGTTCAGCACCACATCATCCGACACCAGAAGCAACCCCATTTTAGAGGTCTCATTGTCCGTTGCTTTCCATGCTTCCACAATCGTTTGACGTTCTTCATCGGAACAATGGGCAAGATATGATTTGCCAGTCGCACACTCGGCAATCGGTAAAGTATATCCTGGATAATAGTTGGTGAAGGTGAGCGATGTCATCTTATGTGTGGAATCAAGCACCATCATTCTTGTACCCACGCGCGTGGCCAATGATACCGGCCAACTAAATTTGCGGCACAGCTCTTCAAGATGCGGGCGGGCAACCGCCACCAGTTGATCCTCGGATTGAAATCCGGTGGCCAATGTTTGCACCAGCGATGTGACGCGATAACGTTTCCGGGCCGGCTCACGTTCAATCAAGCCTTCGTGCAAAAAGGTCTGCACAATCCGGCATGCGGTAGGGTAAGGAATATTGGCGCTTTTCGAGATATTCATCATTGTGATCGGGCCATCGCGATTGACAGCAGACAGCACCGCTATGCCGCGAGTAATTGCTCTGATGGGTACGCCGCGTTCCATATACGTGTCTTTCTATCCGTCAGGCGGATAACTAAGCCTATTTATACATTTATCGCAACCCATTTTGTGGCGTGGTTTTGTGCGTTTCATACCGGTCGGTGTTCTTGCAATATCATCTCCGCGCCTTTCTCGGCGATCATCATTGTGGCGGCGTTGGTATGGGCGCTGATCAGTTGAGGCATGATCGATGCGTCGATCACCCGCAGCTTCTCGATGCCCCTCACTTTGAGTTTCTCGTTCACCACTGCCATCGAACCCTGACCCATTTTACAAGTTCCGACCAGATGGTTTCCGCCAAAGACAGCACCGCGAATGTAATCTTCCATTTCGGCGTCCGACTTGACTGCTTCACCCGGCAAGTTTTCCCGCACCACATACTGGCCGAATTGCGAGGTAGAATAGACTTTCCTCACCATCCGGCAGCATTCCAGAATCAGCCGCATATCTTCTGCACTTTCGAGCATGTCGTGCCGGATGATCGGAGGCATGGCCGGGTCGTTGGAACGCAGGAGAACTTCACCCTTGCTTTCCGGGCGGCAAAGGCTCACAATCAGGTTTACGCCCGGCAATGCTGCAGGTTTCGGGCCTTTTTCGGTCCATTTGAAATCATGTGGGGCAAACAGAATTTCGAGATCGGGACGTCCCTTCAGGTCGCGTGAATTATAAAATGCCGCTGCTTGAGAATAGGGACTTGTTGCCGGACCAGTCCCGAAAACGAACCACCGTGCAAGATGCGCTGCCATTTTGAGAGGGTTACGAGCATCGATATTATATGTCGGCACGTTCACTTCGGCGCTGATCCCGACATTGGGGTGTTCCTGCAGGTTTTGACCAACCCCGCCGAGGTCGTGGATCACATGAATACCGACGTCCTTCAGCGCTTTTGCCGGGCCAATGCCTGATACCATGAGGAGTTTGGGTGAGCCAATCGCACCGGCGCTCAGGATCACTTCGCGCCGGGCATAGGCCGTAACGCTGCGCCCTTCGCGAATATAGCGCACGCCCTTGCAGACCCCCTCATCGATAATCATCTGTGTGCATTGCGCGTCGGTAAGGATCGTGAGGTTGCTTCTATTCCGCACAGGGGAGAGATACGCATCGGCGGCGCTTTGTCTCCGGCCATTGCGTTGCGTCACCTGAACAAGTGAAACGCCCGATCCGTGAATCCCGTTATAATCCTCTACCCTCTCGATGCCGCATTCCTCGACCGCATCCACAAAGCTTTGAGCAAGCGGGTGGACCTCCCGAAGCCTGGAAATGGTCAGAGGGCCGTTTTTGCCGCGCGTCGTGGCAGACCCGATTTCGGAGTTCTCAATCGCTCGAAAATAGGGTTCGACATCGGCATAGCCCCAGCCTTCGTTGCCCAATGCTGCCCAACCATCATAGTCTTGCGGCTGGCCGCGGGTGTAGAACAGGCCGTTAATGGCGCTGCTTCCGCCAAGTCCTCGCCCGCTGGGCCAGCTGTCGGGACGGCCCTGCCGGCTTTGGTCCGGTTCGACCGGATAGCCCCAGCTATATTTTGGCATTGCGATTGCAGTCGCCATGGCGGCTGGTATTGATAAGACGGGTGATTTGTTCCGCCCGCCAGCTTCAATCAGCAGAACCTTGAACTTGCCGTTGCTCGACAGTCGGTTCGCAAGCACCGCTCCGGCTGAGCCAGCACCGACGATAATGAAATCACACTCTGTCACGCCAGATCTTCTGGCATTAAAAGCTCGCCTTGGCATATTGCAAAGATATCGGCTGGCTGGTTTTTTGGTTCATCCGCAAGCCTATTTCCATGCGCCAAATGCATGCCATGCCGCGGCGCGGCCATGATCTTCGGTTTCACCGCTATCTGCCGTTGCAGGGAACACCTCTCGATCAACCACGGCTTTAACGTGCGCTTCAAACAGCGAGTCAGCATCAAATCCAGCGTCAGTCATGGCAGCGTTGAGATCAATCGCGTGCATGGAGGACCAGAATGGCTCATTGTTGTTGAACGCATCCCAGTCTCGAATAAATTGCTCATAGAGCGGCATCGCATCGGTATAGGCTGGCTGCTCAAGATGGAACATCAATCCGCCTTTGGCCAGCGTCCGATAACCTTCGTTGATTATCTTAGGGAGTGCGGTACCACTGGTCTCGTGCAGGAAGATGGTTGTTTGAACCCAGTCAAAATATTCGTCCGGCCAGCGGGATAAATCTTCGGCATTATGCTGAATGAAAGTGATATTATCAGCACCCAGCGCTTTGGCTCTGGCATGACCATAGCGCAATACGGGCGCATCAAAGCAAGCTTTTTTCATAAGGAAGCTAGCGCGAGCACGATCGATTCCCGTCACATCTGCATTGATGGGTTCAATTGGCTTTTTATATGCATGGGTCGCAGTCGACCCTAGCGTGGCGGAAAGAGCGCTCGCTGCCATGAAGGTTCTTCTGTCCATTTGTTTTCGTCCGTATATTTGTCGCCAACTGATAGAGGCTTAGTTGCGCAAGACGATTAACACAAAACAAGATACTGGCTTAGTCGACAGGTGGGAACTAGCAATTTCGCTCGCAAGCCAAATATCACCGATCCTTTGTCTGTAGCATCGCGAAAGCGGAAGCTGAGATTGCGTTTTTATATCCCGGCCAACCTAAGAAAAAGACCCTGCGATGGACTAAGGTTGGTTTTTGCGCCGAAAGCGGAGATTACAAGAATACTGCTTTCTCAATTTTTTACCCCAATCGCGCATAAATATCACTGTACGATGCTGGCGACCAGTTTCTCATTCATTCTGCTAATCGACCACAAGCGATTGGGCACCACAGGGTCCCAGTCTATCGCCTGACCGCGGGTGCGGATGGGTATGGTTTTGACGAGCTCCAGCACCGATCCGGCTTGCGGCAATTTCAGCGCATAAAGCTCTGGCCGGTCATGGCCGGATACGTAGAGCACGCCGTTCATGCCCCAACTCGCGCCCGAACAGCTTTTCGGCGCGAATTTCGCCAGCACGTCCGGTGGGAAAGTCCACGCCTGTTCCTGCTGAAAATTTTCGTTCATCTGCACCAGCAATGTGTGGCGATGGTCGCGGGTCGGGTCGCCGCCCTTGCCATCATAATTGGCGAAGACCGCCCACCATTTGCTGCCCCGATATTCCATCGCGGTCAGCGATCCAGGACCAAGACCCAGGCTGACCGTGCGGACATGGCGCAGCGTGGCGGTGTCAAAAAACTCTACTGCGCTGGTCTGCGGCACGGCGGGATAGTTGGACGCGGCGCAGGCCAGTTCGCTGCCGACAATCGTGCAGCTGTTCATATGGGGGAACAGCGCCTTGTCACCCTCCCAGCTCGCGACTTTTTCGCCCGTGTCGATGCGATATTTGCCGATCCGGTTGTTATCGAGCGCATAGACATGGGTGCCGTCAGAGGCAACGCCCTGCCGCGCCTCCACTGCGTCAATCTGCCGGGCAATCGGGGCGGCATCGGCGGCTATCGGTATGTCTTCCTGCGCCATCCCGATCTCCGCTGCCCCGATCACGAACAGAGCAGCCAAAAGACCGGCCAACAGGCTGAACAGTCTTACCATCGGACTGACACGCCGGCATAATAGGTCCGCCCATAGCGTTCCTGCTGGATCACCCGGTCACGAAAATCCTCACCCTGATATTGCCGGGTGGGTTCGTCAGTCAGGTTCTTGCCCTCGGCAAAGATGCGGATATTGTCGGTCACATCAAAAGCGATTTTTGCATCCAGCCGCCTCAGGTCATCATTATATTCGTCCGTCACCGGCGCGCCGCTGATCCCGATGGGCGCGCGGCCGGTATGATTATAGGCGACAGAGGCTTCGACCGGGCCTTTCTGATAGAAAAGCTGCGCGCCCCACAGCAGGTCGGACTGTTCCGGAAAGCCGCCATTTTTCCGGTCCGGCACGCGCAGGTTTGAGTCGATGAACGTGACGTTGAGATTGACGCCAAGCCCGGAAAGCAGGCCGGGGAGCATCGTGAACTGCTGCTGATAGGCCGCTTCCAGACCAATGATATCACCCTGCTCGGCATTTTGCGGCTGGCTGAACCGCAGGATATCATAATCCCGCCCGGCAAAGCTGGTGTCGAACAGGGTGAGCGTTTCGGTGAAGATCGGATTGTCGATAAATTTCGCAAAAGCGCCGAGCGAGAGCAGACCGCCGGGCGCGAAATACCATTCGGCCGTCATGTCGAAGGAATCGGCGACAAACGGGTCGAGGTCAGCATTGCCCAGGCTGGCGCTGCCTTCGACAATGCCGGTGTCGGAAAGATCAAATGAAATGGCCCCGCCCGGCGATAAGTCGGCATATTGCGGCCGCCCGATGCTGCGCGAATAGGCGGCGCGAAAAATGACGTCATCGGCCGGGCTGATCCGCACGACTATGCTCGGTAGGAAATCGGTATAGCGCTTGCGCTCCGTCGCGGGGAGCACGGTGGTGGTTTCCTCATCCAGCCGGAAGCCGGTAATATCCAGTTCCGTGCGTTCCACCCTCAGGCCAGCGGTCACTGCAATTTCACCGAAATCGAGATTGGCCATCATATAGCCCGCATAGATATTCTCATCGAGGCTGAAATCATCCAGCGTGCCGTCTTCCAACGTGTCGCCGTCGTCGAAGACGAACAGCGGCCCATTGAGATTGGCATTCGTAAAATCCTGAATCAGGAATTCATCAATCACCGGCGTGATCCGGTAGCCGCGGCCGCTGCGCGGGAAGACGGTGACATCCGGGCCAGACAGGCCGTCAAGCGTGAAGCGGTTATCCGCATCGCCGCGGCCGTAATTGGCGGTCTCGGCATCAAAGCTCTTGTCGGTCAGCCGGATATTGGCCCCAAATTTCAGGAAGCTGTCCTCGCCCAGCGCCAGGTTCCGGGTGAAATCCAGCCGTCCCTGCCAGATATCCTCATCGCCGCTATCATCCTGCGCGGTGAAGCTGCGAAAACCGAGATCGGATGGCTCCAGAAAGCCATTATCCGGAATCACAGTGTAAAGCCGGTCGGAAAAATCAAGGCTGACTGGCCCCGGATTGCCGCGAAACTGCCAGCTCTGGTTCGGCTCTCGCACTTCATTGTGAACAAAGGCGGCCCCGTAATCGATGATCCAGTCGCTGCCAATCTCGCTGCTGCCGCCGGCCATGATAGCGAGCACGGATTTTTCCTTCTGTTCGAGACGCAGGTCAGAGCGCTGCTCGGTATCGGTGGCGCTGCCAGTCACGCCGCCGGGGTCCAGCACAGCGTCATCAAAGTCGATGCGCAGGCGCTGGCGATACTCGTCTTCCTTGAAGATCGAATAGATGCCGCGAATATACAGCTCCGTTGCTCCGCCGCGCCAGTCGAGCGAGCCGGACGCGCCGATGCGTTCGCGGTTGAGCCGGTAATCGGTATATTTGATATTGCTCGGCAGGGCGCCGCGCGCCGCTTCGGGCACTTCAAACCAGTCATCGGGGAAAAAGCCGAAACTGGTGAAAGTGCGGTCGGAATAGCTCGCGCCGAGCAATATGCCAAATTCCTCATCTGCGCCAAAGCGGCCGCCAATGGTGACATCCCCTTCAATCGGCTGACTGCCCTCACGCAGTTCCTGATAGCCGACCTTGCCATTGGCCGAGAAAATAAACGGCCGGTCGAAATCGAAGGCGGTCTGCGTGACGAGATTGATCGTGCCGCCAATCCCTTGCCCGAGCAGATCGGATGTTTTCACCTTGGACACCTCAATCCGGTTGAGCAATTGCCCGGAAATGACATCCAGCGGCAGGGCGCGGGTGTCGCCATCGGGATTGCCAAGCTCAAAGCCGTTCACGGTATAGCCGTTCAGCTCTGCGGGTACGCCCCGGATGGAAACGAAGCGCCCTTCGCCCTGATCATATTGCACGCCTACGCCGGGCAGCCGCTCGACCACTTCAGCGACATTATTATCGGGCAACTGGCCGATTTCGTCCGCGGACGCGACGTCAATAATGCCAAGCGCGCTTCGTTTTTCGGCAATCGCATTGGCTTGCTGCGCGCGTTGGCCGGTGACGACAATTTCATTATTGGCTGCGCTGCTTTGGGCAAAAGTTGGTTGCGAAATGACCAACGCCGACAAACTGGAAGTAATAAATACACATAGTCTCATAACACTGGGCTCCCTCAAGAAGAGAGATGCTAGCGTTCTTGAACGTCATTAATATGGATATCAGGGGATGGTTTGATGACAGTGAACTGACCTATTTGTTACAAGCTATGACAAGGAAAAGCGTACAGAATTTCCTATCAGGAAGATCCGCTTTTGCGCATAAATAGCGGTTGATCGCGGGTTGGCATGGCCAAGGATGGCACCGGTAAGCGCCATGGCTTCATTAGAGGAAATGGCAAGCGAGGCGAGGGTATGGCGCAGCAAAGCAGTCAGGGGTGTATAAAATCTTGCCTTGATCCCCTGATCTGCCGCCGCAACTGCAACTGCTTTCCTACATGCAGTGCCATTGCTATAGTGCGCACCATGCACATCCATCCAACCGAGATATTCCGCCTCCGTTCATCGCTGAAAATACTCGCTTCAACAGAATTTCAACCCCAAAACGCGTATAAATTGTATATTTTACGGGCCTGGCTTCAGCAGCTTGTCAACGCTCTCAGGCACGTCCTGTTAAGCCGTTAAATATTCATCCAGCGTCATTTGCAGCTGCCTGATCCGGGCTTCCTGATAGTTGCCGAGGGACTGCGCGCCCTTTTTTGATGCTTTCGCGCCATCTCTTTGCATCGCCAGATTATCTGTATCCTGATCCAGTATCTCCGCGAGCGCGAAGCCGGGCACATTTGTATAACTATCCCCAATCTCCAGCCGGATGGGTGCGGCGGGGGCAGGGCGTTCACCGTTTTCGGGCAGGGGTTGTAGCACCAATATTTCATGCAGGCAGGTATCAACATCGATGGGACGAAAACGATAACACAGACGGATATTAATGCCGGGAAAGAAGAACATGTTGGGAAACAGAAAATATTCGATGCTGTCCATCATCTCGCTGGTCGAAACATCGGATAGATTGACATTAAACGCCTCACCATATTCCGCGCGCAGCATTTCGGCATGTACCGCTCTGGCGGATGCGCCCTCTGGCAGATCAGCGGGATCACGGCCGAGCTTTTCGAACAATTTTGCCTGGCTAACCGGCTGTTTCAGGTGCGGGCTTGGCACCCCGACCGCATGCATGAAGCGGCTCACATTTTTGCCAAATATATCATATTGCGCATTGGCGTCGGCAGCGTTGTAGATCGCCTGCGAATGGGTTTCGAGGACGTGATAGGCCTCCAAAAAAGCCTCCATCGCCATTTTCCAGTTGGCAGGCAGAACTTTTTGCGTGTGCAGGGCGACATAGCGGTCATCCATTGGCCATTGCTTGAAATGCTCCGGGATGATTTCAAGATAATCCATCAGCGGCGGCGCATCATCGTCCATGTTGATGAAGACAAACCCGCCCCATGTATCGCACTGCACCTCGGTCAGTCCAAAATTATCCTCGTTGAGATGCGGGAAGTCCCAGCGGCAGGGAATTTCTTTCAGGGATCCATCGAGATGGAATGTCATCCCGTGAAACGGACAGCGAATATGCGGGCGCTTGGCGCTGCTGCTGCCTTCTGTTGCAAATTGCATCCCGCGATGGGGGCAGCTGTTAACGAAGGCGCGAATCTTCTGGTCATCACCGCGGACAACCAAAATCGAATAGCGGCCGACGTCATAAACATGCCGATTGCCAGGTGCGGGTATATGTTCCTCCCGGCAGGCCCATTGCCAGGTCCGGTTCCACATATGGTCGATTTCACGCCGGGCGAAATCCTCGCTGATATAGCGGTCAAAGCCGATATCATTATCGCCGAGAAACGCATATTGCTCCGTCCGCATGGGTGCGGGCGGATTATCGCCATCGGCATCCATGATATCCTGCATCGATGGGCCCGGGCAGCGCGCTTCTCCCGGAGCCAGATCGGGATCCGATGGCTTGGTCAGATCATAGCCCATCGCTGTCTCCCGATTTGCGGCGCATCGCCTGCCGGTCGTAAAGCGAGTCGTCCGGCTTTCTTTTACCGACGATCATCCGTGGGTCGAGGAACTGATCACTGGAGGGCATATCACTGGCCCAATCGACAATTTCCGAACGATAGGCGAATTTCCAGACGTCGCCGCGTTTTTCATAACGGTCCAGATAACGGCCGCTCACGAACACATCATGCGGTTCACCGGATTCTTGAGGGACCTTGTGATAGGCTTGGTAATAGACTTCCCCAAAGCCTTCATCGCCATCAATGTCTATAATATGTTGTCCGATGATATGGTGATTACGGTCATGACCCTCCAAGGCGGCCATGCAAAAATCCGCAAAGCCATCCGCGCCGCCTGCATAAATTCCATAGTCAAGAAAAGCGTCGTCCCAGAATTGGGCACGGAACAGGTCGCGGTCCAGCCGGTCGAGGCCGCGCATGTAGAGAGCCGCCAGATCTTGGATGGCCAGCTTTGCCAAGGCCATGTCATATGCTTGTGCCAACCTGCATCTCCTGTCTCTTTGGGTTATAGTAAACCAGCGCGCCCTGAGGTAAATTGGCCATATCGATAGCGGGAGGATGGCATGACAACAGCAGCAGGGCGCGTCCCTGATGTCTCGGAATTAGCCGATCGCGCGGCTATCGAGGAAATACTGGCCTTGCATTGCCGCGGCGTTGATCGCGCCGATGAAGCGGCGTTGAAACACTGCTACTGGCCCGATGCCACCACGGCTTACGGAGAAGCTGCGGTACTGGCGCATCCGTTTTGCAGCCAACTGGTCAGCGCGATCAAAGCCTATAGGCAAACCCATCATATGGTGACCAACAGCCTGTTTGTTTTTGATGGTGACCGGGCAAAAGTCGAAACTATATTGCTGGCTTTTCATTATATGGTGAACGATGATGGCGATGATAATGAGATGACCTATTTGGGGCGCTATCTCGATGATTTTGAAAAGCGCGACCATGTCTGGAAAATCAAACATCGCGAACCGATCATGAGCTGGAGCCAGAATGGTTCTGCCACGCATGACGCCGACCATCCCGCTTTGTCGGCCTTGCGCAGGGCCAAGCGCTATCCTGATGATCCGATCTATGAAACGGACTAGTTTCGATTGGATGCCACGCCCGTTTCATCGGGCAACTTTTAGCCTTTTATTGCGGCATTGCTGTTCGCGGCCGGGCTTGGTGATAGGTGCCTAGCAAGCGGACACTGTTGCAATGAAAGCGCAATTCTTCCAGCGCACGGTCAACCGCCGGGTCGCCGGGAGCGCCTTCAATATCGGCATAGAATTTTGAGGCCGAAAAGCTGCTGCCTTCCTGGTAGCTTTCCAATTTGGTCATGTTGACGCCATTGGTCGCAAAGCCGCCCATCGCCTTGTAGAGCGCAGCGGGAATATTTTTTACTTCGAAGATGAAGGTGGTCATGTTGGGACCATTGGCTTCCGGCACCGTCGCTTTGGGGGCCAGCAACACGAAACGCGTCATATTATGATCTTCATCCTCGATCGCATTGGCGATGGGTTGCAAGCCATATATTTGAGCGGCGAGCGGCGGTGCTATTGCCGCTGCATTGGGGTCGTCATGTTGCGCAACATAGGCTGCGGCTGCCGCTGTGTCGGCATAAGCGACCGGAATAATATCGTGGGTGCGCAAATAATGGCGGCACTGGCCCAGCGCTTGCGGATGGCTCATCGCTGTTTTGATCTGTGCATCCGCTGTTTTGGCCATCAGACAGTGGCGGATTGGCATGAAATGTTCGGCAACAATATGGAGACCCGATTCGGGTAACAGAAAATGGATATCGGCAACCCGCCCATGAAGACTATTCTCAATCGGAATTATGGCGGACCCTGCAGTGCCATGTTTAACAGCATCAAGCGCGTCTTCGAACGAAAAACAGGGTAAAGTCAGGCAGTCCGGCGCATATTCCAATGCTGCGAGATGGGAATTCGCGCCCGGTGCGCCTTGAAAGGCTATGGCCTGAGCAGGTGATTCCGCTGCAGTCTCGGCCATTTTCCGGACCATGCCGAGGGCGTTTTGCGGGAAGCTATTCATGATATCGTCGGTTCCTGTTCTATGCGCCCGTTCATTCATGGCCGCGATTGCCGCACAAATCGGGTCTACGCAAGACCTGATCGCATATCGCGAAACTGGCGCAACAATATTAGCAACTGCAGGCGCAATTGAGGTCTTGCTTTGAATCAGCGCCCTTATTAGAGAAAGCCCTAAGTTTTGGCAGGCAGCTCCTGTCCGTAATGCAGGGATTTGAGACGAGATGGACAATAACAACACCATTGCTGGCTGGGTATTGGCAGGCGGAATCGCGGCGCTAGGCTTTTCGATTCTCAGCGGGAAATATTTCCACGCTGATGGGAATGAACGGCCTGAAACAATGGGCTATATTATTGAAGGTGTTGAAACAGCAGACAGCGGTACGGACGAAGTACCAATGAGCATGATGCTCGCCAAGGCCGATATTGCGGCTGGCGAAGCGGTGTTCAAAAAATGCATTGCCTGTCACACAATCAATCAGGGCGGTGCAAACGGTATCGGACCTAATCTTTATGATTCGCTGGGCAAACCTCATGGTCATGTTGCCGGCTTTGCTTATAGCGATGCCTTAAAGTCCATCGAAGGCGACTGGAATTTCGACAATATGAACGCGTGGTTGATATCTCCGCGTAAATATGCGCCGGGTACGAAGATGACCTTTGCGGGTCTTGGCAAGCCTGAGGACCGCGCGAATGTCATCGCCTACATGAATGCGCAGGGATCAAACCTGCCTTATCCTGAACCACCAACAGAAGAAGCACCGGCTGAAGGCGAAGAAGTGGTTGATGCTGGCGCCCCGGCCGAAGCAGAAGCCGCTGCCGCAGCCGAGCAAGTTGCGGAGGAAACCGCAGAGGCGAGCGAAGCGGCTGCTGAAGAATAGTTTAGCGGCTAGCGATTAGCTGCAATCGAGACCGTAGAAATCCTGGATGATGTTCCAGGCTTCATCAGCGGTTTCGACAAATTGGAACAGGTCGAGATCTTTGGCGCTGATCGTGCCTTCCTCGGCCAACGCATCAAAATTAATGACCCGATGCCAGAAGTCCTTGCCGAACAAGATGATCGGTAGCTCCTCCATTTTGCCGGTCTGAACCAGCGTCAGCAGCTCAAAAAATTCGTCAAAGGTTCCGAAACCACCGGGGAACACAGCAACCGCGCGGGCCCGCAGCAAAAAGTGCATTTTGCGCAAAGCAAAATAATGGAACTGAAAACTCAAAGATGGCGTCACATATTCATTGGGTGCCTGTTCATGGGGCAAGACAATGTTCAGGCCGATGGAATCTTTGCCAACATCAGTCGCTCCGCGATTGGCAGCCTCCATTATTGAAGGTCCGCCGCCTGAGCAGACAACAAAGTCCCGCTTGCCGTTTTCTTCAATGCCACAATTACTGGCAAGTTGGCCCAATTTACGGGCTTCATCATAATATTTGGACTTTTCTTTTAGTCGCCGCGCTGTTTTCAAAGATGCTTCGTCAGTTGCTGCTTCAATAAGTGCATCGGCCTTGCTGGGTTCGGGGATACGCGCCGAACCATACATCACCAGAGTGGAGCCAATGCCCGCCTCATCCAGTAGCATCTCGGGCTTCAGCAGCTCCAGTTGGAACCGGACCGGGCGTAATTCTTCGCGGAGCAGGAAATCATTATCCTGAAAGGCGAGAGTGTAAGCGGGGTCTTCGGTTTGAGGGGTGCTGAGCGCTTGCTTTTTTGCGAAATCTGCTTCTTGTTTTGCACGATAGAAGCGGCGGTCGTGTAGATCTTTATTTGTCATAGCTTTGCCCTAGAGCATAGCTATGTGACTTGCCAATGAAGTTAACGGTTTAAGTGCAATATATCGTTCAGCGACAATAACCGCTGCCGCCCATGTCAAAATGAAAATGATCGTGGTGATCGGCGTTAAAGTCTGGGCTGAGCACCGTGCCAAAGCGCCGACAAGCGCTTTTGTGGATCGCTCTTAGAAACTGTTTTTCCTTACGGCCATTGCGCCAGTTTTTAGTCAGCGTGATCCGCCTACCATCAGCGAGCACAAAACCGGATACATCAATGGCATTGGCGCGGCCATGTTCTGACAAACGGCCGGATCCTGCGATCCGGCGGCAGCTATAGCTTCCCATAGTCTCTATCCGGACCAATTCGCTTCCCAAATATTGGCGAGCTGCGCGTTTCACCGCATATTCCGTCCAGGCAGCAAATTTACTGGCCAACTGACATTTCACCGGGCCGAGATTGGTGACTTCCGTGCGGCGGCCGACGTCCAGCATTTTGATCGTGTCTATCTGACTGCATCCACCGCTGAAATTCTGATTGGGCAGTGGAGAGAAGCTGACACCAGCGTTACGCAATTCGCCGAAACACTGCCTGGCGCTGGGACTGGGATCGATTTTTCCAGCGCCACTAGAGGGGCGCTTATTATCGGGTATCCCGCAAGCGCCAAGTGCCAGCGACAAAAACCCCAGGGCCAAAAAATTACGTATAATTATCGCTTTTTCAAATGATATTTTCATACAAACCGCTTGACTAAGCGTTCCTAAATCTCGGCTGAAGATTGATGCTTATAACCGCTTTTACGCCCGATGGGACAGATTTTGCGACAGGCTGTTACAAATAAATTCTGGACCTATCGAGTCGGACTATTCAAATGGAAGCGATGACAGCGCTTTTGCGAATATTGAACAGTTTGCCCATTTTTTGGCTATTACTCAGCCTGCCAGCCGTGGCGCTCATGCGCGGCTATTGGGTCGGCGATATTATTGCGATGGATATGTTGCATCCCACTGGCGAGTTTTCTGCGCGGTTCATGATTGTCGCAATGATCATATCGCCGCTTATCACGATTTTTGGTAATCGGGGCTGGACCAGTTGGCTGCTCCGGCGGAGACGGTCGTTGGGTGTTGCGGCCTTCGGTTATGCCATGTTGCATCTGGTCTTCTACATAATCGATATGGAGGAACTGGAGCCCATATTGGCAGAATTTTGGGCGCCTGGTATCTGGACCGGCTGGGCCGCGATGTTGTTATTTGTACCACTCGCTATCACCAGCAATGATGCTTCCATGCGCTGGCTTAAACGCCGTTGGAAGATGTTGCAGCGTTTGGTCTATGGCGCTGCGCTGCTAACATTGGCTCACTGGTTGCTAATTCATGATGGCATGACCGGAGCGCTTGTGCATTTTATTCCGCTGTTCATGCTACAGTTATTGCGAATGATTATCATCTATGGCAGAAAGAACAAGAATGTCGTGAAAGCCGATTCGCCTCCGGCTTCTGTGACAACCGAATGATTGAAATCCGATCCTAACCCGATTTTTAGTTGGAGTTTTTTGAAAATGAAATACCCCGCAATTACCGCTACACTCGCAGCCGCTACAATGGCTTTTGGTTTCTCGGCCCCAGCACATGCCACGGGCAAAATGAAATGCGAAGCCGGACCACAATCTGGGTGGGTTAGCCGTGATGATCTGGAAGCCGATCTTGTCAAAAAAGGCTGGAAAGTCAAAAAGTCCAAGGTCGATGGTGGCTGTTATGAAGTTTATGGCACGACCCCGGAAGGCGACCGGGTTGAAGCCTATTTTCACCCGGTATCAATGGAGAAATTGCTGGTCCTGCGGCGGGGCAAAGAGCTCTTCCGCAAGCAATAGTCTGTTCAGCACAATTTGCTGACGCCATGATATTTGTTGCTTGACTTGCTGCGCTGCAACAACCATTGCGGCGACGGGCCACGCGGTCCCAACGCCGCGCGAGCTCTCTGTAAGGAGAAGCGTACATGACTGATACTACCGTTGCGACGCCTGAATTGCGTCCAAATTGCCCGAATTTTTCTTCGGGCCCTACCGCCAAATTTCCTGGCTGGTCTCTCGACAAAATCAACACTGTGGCTATGGGCCGTTCCCATCGCTCTGCTACCGGCAAGGCGCGGCTGAAATACGCGATTGACCTCAGCCGGGAACTGCTCGGCATTCCCGACGACTATCTTATAGGCATTGTTCCTGCGTCTGATACGGGCGCGGTTGAGCTGGCGATGTGGAATATGCTAGGCGCGCGTCCCGTGACGGTTGCGGCTTGGGAAAGCTTCGGCAATGTCTGGATTCAGGACGCCGTGAAACAGCTCAAGCCTGCTGATCTGACAGTTCTCGAAGCCGATTATGGCGAAATTCCCGACCTTACCCGGATCGACAAAGGCGACGATATCGTCTTTACCTGGAACGGCACGACATCAGGCGCGAAAATTCCCAATACCGACTGGATCGCCGATGATCGTGATGGCGTGACCATCAACGATGCAACCAGCGCCGTTTTTGCACAGCCAATGGACTGGGCGAAGCTTGATGCAACGACTTATAGCTGGCAGAAAGTTATGGGCTCGGAAGCTGGTCACGGGATGCTGATCCTCAGCCCTCGCGCGGTTGAACGGATGGAAAGCTATTCACCCGATTGGCCGTTGCCGAAAATCTTCCGCGTGAAGAAGGGCGACAAGCTCAACCGCGCCATCTTTGAAGGGGCGACGATTAACACGCCGTCTTTGTTGGCGACCGAAGACTATATTGCCTCTCTGGAATGGGCCAAATCCATTGGCGGCTTGAAAGAGCTGCACGCGAGGGCAGACCGCAATGCCAAGATCGTCCATGACTGGATTGAGGCGACTCCGTGGCTCCGCAACATGGTCAGCGATCCGGTAAAATGGACCAACACGGGCGTCTGCATGATGTTCCAGGGTGATTGGTATGATGGCCTGAACGACGATGATAAGGCCGCTGTTCCCAAGAAAATCGCTGGCATGCTTGAGAAGATGGATATTGGCTATGATTTCAATGGCTATCGCGATGCGCCGCCTTCTTTGCGTATCTGGTGCGGTTCTACCGTAGAGGAAGAAGATATCCGCCGCCTGCTGCCCTGGATTGAATGGGCTTACGCACAGGTCAAAGCCGAGATTTAATTTTCTTTGTGCCCCTGCGAAGGCAGGGGCCCATCTCCCCCGGTTTTGCTAACCGAGATGTCCGGAGATGGATCCCCGCCTTCGCGAGGACACCCGAAATTACAAGGATTCCAAAGAGATGCCTAAAGTACTTATTTCCGACAAAATGGACCCAAAAGCCGCCGAAATTTTCCGTGAGCGCGGCGTTGAGGTCGATGAGATTACCGGCCAAACGCCGGAAGAATTGATGCAGATTATCGGTGACTATGACGGTCTTGCCATCCGGTCTTCGACCAAGGTAACGCCTGAAATATTGGAAGCAGCCACAAACCTGAAAGTCGTTGGCCGGGCCGGTATTGGTGTCGATAACGTTGATATTCCAGCCGCTTCTGCCAAAGGCGTGGTGGTCATGAACACGCCCTTTGGTAACAGCATCACGACGGCGGAACATGCCATCGCCATGATGTTCGCGCTGGCCCGTCAGCTTCCTTCTGCAGATGCCTCAACCCAGGCCGGTAAGTGGGAAAAATCCAAATTTATGGGCGTCGAGTTGACCAATAAGACGCTTGGCTTAATCGGTGCCGGTAACATTGGTTCGATTGTTGCCGAGCGTGCCATTGGTTTGCGGATGAAGGTCGTCGCTTATGATCCGTTCCTGACGGCTGAACGCGCCGTTGAAATCGGCATTGAGAAAGTGACGCTGGACGAGCTGCTCGGCCGTGCTGACTTTATTACCATGCATACCCCGCTGACCGATCAAACACGTAACATCCTGTCGGCCGAGGCTCTTGCCAAGACCAAGCCTGGCGTACGGATCATCAACTGTGCCCGCGGCGGTCTGATCGATGAAGCGGCTTTGAAAGAAGCGTTGGAATCCGGCCAAGTCGCTGGCGCGGCGCTTGACGTCTATGCGCAGGAGCCGGCCAAGGAAAACGATCTTTTTGGTACGCCAAACCTGATTTGTACCCCGCATTTGGGCGCCTCGACGAGTGAGGCGCAGGTCAACGTCGCTATTCAGGTTGCAGAACAGATGGCGGACTATTTGGTCAACGGCGGTGTAGAAAATGCGCTTAACATGCCCAGCCTGTCGGCGGAGCAGGCGCCGAAGCTGAAGCCCTATATGGTGCTTGCAAACCAGTTGGGTTCACTAATTGGCCAGCTGTCCAGCAGTTCGCTTAAAGGCATTTCGGTAGAAGTCGAAGGCGCGGCAGCCGAGCTTGATCCCAAACCGATAACCGCTGCTGTTCTCGCAGGATTGATGGCTGCTTATAGCGACTCTGTGAATATGGTGAACGCGCCCTATCTGGCGAAAGAACGTGGCCTTGATGTCCGTGAAGTACGGCATGATCGCGAGGGCGACTATCATACATTGGTCCGCGTGTCGGTCACCACCGATGAAGGCGAGAAATCCGTAGCCGGTACATTATTTGGTTCTTCTGGTCCGCGTCTGGTCGAGATGTTCGGCATCAAGGTTGAGGCTGATCTGGAAGGCGACATGCTTTATATCGTCAACCAGGATCAACCCGGCTTTATTGGTAGTGTCGGTTCAACCCTGGGCGAAGCCGGTGTGAATATCGGGACGTTCCATTTGGGGCGCCGGTCTGACGCGCCGGGTGGAGAAGCGGTGCTACTGCTCTCCATCGATTCGCCGGTAGAAGAGCCTGTCCTGTGGGCCGTTTGTAAACTCGAAGGGGTCAAAACAGTCAAAGCGCTGCGCTTCTAAAAAATAGGCCAAAAAACCGGTGGCCTGAGCGCGCGCTTAGGCTATGGAGACGAAAGTCTATGCAAAAGCTGTCTAACCTGCTGCCCGAAGGCTTTCACGATTCCCTGCCTCCCCATGCGGAAGCAGGGTCTCGACTCGAACGTGATGTCCTCGATACGCTGGCCAGCCATGGTTATGCGCGCGTGTCTGCTCCGCTGGTGGAATATGAAGATGTGCTAACCGGCCGGATGACTGGTTCGGCGAAGAGCGATCTTATGCGCTTCGTTGATCCTATCTCGCAGCGGACATTGGCGCTGCGCCCCGATGTAACTATGCAAATTGGCCGGATCGCAGCGACCAGCCTTTCGAGTGCAGCTCGGCCATTGCGTCTCAGCTATTCTGGGCAAGTGTTGAAATTGCGCTCTGGGCAGCTGCACCCTGAACGCAGCCGCATGCAAATTGGCGCTGAGCTGATCGGAACCGATAGCGTCGCAGCGGCGAGCGAGATAGTGGCTGTGGCTATCGAGGCTCTTGGACGGGCTGGTCTGATCGGGATCACGGTGGATTTCACGATGCCCGATTTGGTCGATGTCCTGTCGGCCGGGCCGTTACCACTTAGCGAGGCGCAAGCGGCTGAAGTACGTAGCGAGCTGGATATGAAAGATGCGGGCGGCCTTACCGAACTGGGTGCCACCGGTTATCTGCCGCTGATTGAGGCCACCGGACCATTTGATGATGCGATGGCAAAAATGCGGGCCTTTGATTGCGATGGTCTGCTGACATCGCGGCTGGATGGAATAGCCGCCATTGCTGCGAACATAAAAGACAAAGCAGAACTAACCCTCGACCCGACCGAACGCCATGGCTTTGAATATCAAAACTGGTTCGGCTTCACTCTATTTGCCGAAGGTTTCGTCGGCGCAATGGGACGCGGCGGCAGTTATGAAATTCCGACAGCTGATGGCGAGACCGAAAATGCAGTGGGCTTCTCGCTCTACCCAAGCCCGCTTGTAGACGCTGGTTTCAGCGCCAAAGCCAAGGATATCTTGTTTCTGCCATTGGGGCATGACAGTAAAATCGCCGCATCTTTGCGGGCAGAGGGATGGCGCACGGTTGCGGCGCTTTCGGACAGCGATGACGCAGCGACTTTGGGTTGCACCCATCATCTGGACGGCAAACAACCGATAGCAATTTAACAGGAAGATAAGCGAATATGGCCAATGTAACCGTGATCGGTGCCCAATGGGGTGATGAAGGCAAAGGCAAGATCGTCGACTGGCTGTCGGAACGCGCTGATGTCGTTGTCCGGTTTCAGGGCGGTCACAATGCTGGCCATACTTTGGTCGTTGATGGTGAAGTTTATAAGCTATCCTTGCTGCCCTCCGGCATTGTCCGCGGTGCGCTTTCGATTATCGGCAATGGCGTGGTACTCGACCCTTGGCATCTTCGTGATGAAATCGAAAAGCTGAGCAAACAAGGTGTCGCGATCAACGCAGATAATTTTGGCATTGCGGAAAACTGCCCCTTAATTCTGCCGATCCACCGCGACCTCGACGCGCTGCGCGAAGACGCCAGCGGCAAGGGCAAGATTGGTACGACCCGGCGCGGCATTGGTCCGGCCTATGAAGACAAAGTGGGCCGCCGGTCAATCCGGGTGTGCGATCTTGCCTATCTCGATGATCTGGGGCCGCAACTGGACCGGCTCTGCGCGCATCATGACGCATTGCGCGCCGGTTTTGGAGAAAAGCCAGTTGATCGCGAGCGGCTGCTGGCGGACCTGCGTGAGATTGCGGACTCCGTTTTGCAATATGCGCAGCCTGTCTGGAAGCGCCTGAACGAAGCCCGCAAGCGGGGCGATCGGATATTGTTTGAAGGTGCGCAAGGGGTTTTGCTGGATGTTGATCACGGCACCTATCCTTTTGTAACCAGCTCCAACACGATTTCGGGAACTGCAGCAGGTGGCTCGGGCATAGGCCCGTCGGGCACGGGTTATGTGCTCGGCATTGTCAAAGCCTATACAACCCGCGTCGGATCTGGACCGTTTCCGACCGAATTAGACGATGATGTCGGCCAGCGTCTCGGCGAGCGTGGCCACGAATTTGGCACTAACACCGGGCGTCAACGGCGCTGTGGCTGGTTTGATGCCGTGCTGGTAAGACAAGCGCTGGCAGTATCTGGTGTGGCTGGCATTGCGCTGACCAAGCTGGACGTTCTCGATGGCTTTGAAGAACTGAAAATTTGCGTTGGTTATGATTTGAACGGCGTTACTTATGACTATCTGCCGCCCCATCATCAGGATCAGGAAGCGGTGAAACCGATCTACGAAACCATGTCCGGTTGGAGCGAATCCACCGCTGGTGCGCGCAGCTGGGCCGATCTACCGGCGCAGGCAATCAAATATATCAAGCGCGTCGAAGAGTTGATCCAGTGCCCGGTTGCGCTGGTATCAACATCTCCCGAGCGTGAAGACACGATTCTGGTTAAGGATCCCTTTGCGGACTAAATTTTTCCTGTTCGCCGCTCTGGCAATGGTCTGCAGAGCGCATATCCAGACTTGTCACAACAGCAGCAGATCCGGGACGTGGTACCTGGCGCTGTGATTGCCATTAAGCCTTAAACATCATCCGCCGAAATCATTTCTTCAACATCAATTTCACCGGTCATCACAGCCACTGTAGTTGCGATAGCAGCATCGCCGGATACATTGGTTGTCGTGCGCATCATATCCATGATCCGGTCAACACCAGCGACAAAGGCAATGGTTTCAAGAGGTACGCCGACACTGCCGAACACCAAGGCCATCATGATCAAACCAGCGCCGGGAATGCCTGCTGCGCCAATGGCCCCGAGGGTAGAAGTAATCGCGATCAGCACATAATCACCAAAGCTCAAATCCACGCCAAAAATCTGTGCTCCAAACAAGGTTGCCAGCCCCAAATACATGGCCGTACCGTTCATATTGATTGTCGCGCCCAGCGAGACCACAAAGCTGGCAACTGAGTTGCTGACACCCAGATTGCGTTCCACACAACGCAAGGTGACGGGCAGTGTCGCATTGGATGAGGCGGTGGAATAGCTGACAGCAATCGCATCGATAATCCCGCGGAAAAAATCAATCACGGGCAGTTTAGCAATAAATTTGATCATTGCGGAATACATCACGCCTATGATTAGCAGGCAGCCAAGATAGTTAAGTCCAACCAGCTGTGCGAGCGAGATGAGTGCATCTGGACCCAGCGTCCCGGCAACCCATGCCATCAGCGCAAAGACACCAAAGGGAGTCAACTCCATGACGATCATCGTCACCTTCTGCATGACGACAGCACCGCTGTCGAAAATCTTTGCGAGCGGTTTGCCGTCTTCCTTGGCCATTAAAATGCCAATGCCGATGAGGAGCGCGAACACAATTAGTGGCAATACCCGAACGTCGGCCATGACTTGCACCGGACTGTCCGGGACGATCGAGAGGATCATATCAACGGCGGTGGTTTCGTTGGGGGCAGGCGTCTCGCCTTTCTGTATGGCCGCAGTGTCGACCCCTTTACCGGGCGCAAAAAAAGTGCCCAATGCCAAGCCGAGCCAGGCCGCAATTTGGCCGGTTATCACGAATAATATCATGGCTCGACCGCCGACACTGCCGAGTTTTCGGAGGTCGCCAAGAGCAGCGACGCCCGCGACCAGCGAAAAGAAAATCAATGGTACGACCAGCATCTTGATCGCCTTGATGAAGAAATCACCGATCCATTTGATGGTTTCTGCTTCGGGGCCCCATGCTAAGCCAGTGATGACCCCCAAAACCAAAGCTGCGATAACCCGCTGCCAAAGCGGTATTTTGAACCAGAATGACAGCATGTCACAGACCCCTGTTTTTGTTTTATTTTAGCCTATAGCGGCAACTGAAATACGGCAAGCGATTAGCGGCCTGTTGTTACATTGTGAAACTTATCGCCAGACAAGTGGCTAATCCCACACCAACGGTGAGAGGAATACCGGCCTTGAAAAAGTCAGTGAACCGGTAATTGCCTGCTGCATAAACCAATGTGTTGGTTTGATACCCAATGGGTGTTGCGAAACTAGCCGAGGCAGCAAACATGACGGCGATGACCAATGGCCTTGGGTCAACACCTAAATCCTGACCAAGCGCAATAACGATCGGCGTTATAATAATCGCTACGGCATTGTTGGTTACAATTTCAGTCATAATCACAGACAATATATAGATCGCGAAAACCAGAGCCCATGGCGGCATCGTTTCCAGCAAAGGTGTGAGATAGGTGACAATCAGGTCAACGCTGCCTGCCTGTTGCAAGCCAAGGCCAACTGCCAACATCCCGAAAATCAATACGAGTACATTGCCGTCCATCGATCCCCATGCTTCCTCTGCATCAATACAACGTGCCAGCAATATCGCGCCTACCGCCAATATAGCCGCGACAGCTAGTGGAACGATATTAAGTGCCGCCAAAGCGACCACCGCGACCAAAGCACCGATGGCAATCGGCGCGCGGTCCCGGCGAAAGGCTCTTATCTTGGTTTCGCCAACACCAAAGAGATTGGGATTTTCATACATTCGCTGAATGTCTTTGCTCGACCCGGTAACGAGCAGGCGGTCAGCGGCATGGATGCGTGCATTTGTAAGGTCGGATCGCGGCAGATTGCGATAGCGGGTCATGCCTAATATGCGGACGTTTAATTGACCGAGAAACGGGATATCGAACAGGCGGTTTCCGATGCTGGGATGGCCGGGCGCCACTGTGGCTTCAACCAGTTCTTCGCCCAATGGCCCGACATCGCCAGACCGAACAATGCCGATCTTGAAATCTTCCGAAGCCCGCAGGGATATAAGTTCAGCAAGATCGAGCCTTACAACAATACGATCGCCGGCACGCAGTTCATGATGTTCCAAGTCATGGCGAATATAGCTGCTCAGGCGTTTCACGGCAGAGACATTGACGCTGGTCCGGCGGATGATCGGAACCTCTGACAGCATTTTGCCAATGGCGGATGATTTGTTGCGTACAGTCAGTTCGGTCAAGAAGTCGCTTTCATCGCTGCTGGCAAATTCGCCGCCGACTTGCCCGCCGGGCAACAGCCAGCTGCTAAATAAAACCATCATAATCGTACCAGCCACTGCAGCCACCAAGCCGTAAGGCGAAATTTCAAAAATCCCGAAGCCGCCCATGCCGCTGTCACGCGCAACCGAATCAACAATCAGGTTGGTCGATGTACCGATCAATGTCGTTGTACCGCCCAGGATACAGATGAAACTTAACGGGATCAGCAATTTTTTGGACGAGATACCTGTGGCGCGGGACAGGCGGATAATGATCGGGATTAGCACTAACACAACCGGGGTATTATTCATAAAGGCAGACGCAACAAAAGCACCCAAGAACATCTCAACCACCGCCAGTTTGGGATGCTTTTTCGCGCGCTCGATAATGAAGCCAGCAATGGCGTCAATTGTTCCGGTTCTTAGCAACGCTCCGGACAATATGAACATCGCAGCAATGGTAATTGGTGCGGTGTTGGAAAAGACCGAAAACAGCCCATCGGAATCGATGATACCGAGGAATAGAAACGTACAGGCGCCAAGCACTGCCACAACAGCCGCGGGAAAGCGTTCCATGATGAAACCAGCGAAGAGGAAGCATAATATGACAAGGCCGATGATCGCTTTGTGCGCCTGGATATAGTCATCAATGACGTGAAGGACGAGGTCGATCATCTAGATATTGCTCACCCGCATTGTGCCCGATGCAGCAGTTTTTGATCTGCCAATACCAAAGCCATCATTGCCTCCACAACCGGAACACCGCGTATGCCGACACACGGATCATGGCGCCCTTTTGTAACGATTTCGGTCGCCTCGCCGTCACGCGTGATCGTATCAACTGGCGTGAGGATAGAGCTGGTCGGTTTGAATGCGACGCGGCAAAATAAGGGTTGGCCGGTGGATATTCCGCCTGCTGTTCCGCCGGCATGGTTGGACGCAAATCGTGGCCCTTCATTTCCCGGCCGCATGGCATCCGCATTATCCTCGCCGCGCAGACGGGCCGCATGAAAGCCATCGCCAATTTCAACGCCCTTGGTGGCGTTGATGGTCATCATCGCAGAAGCAATTTCACTGTCGAGCTTGGCATATACCGGCGCCCCCCACCCGGCAGGAACGCCGGTTGCTTCGCAGGCAATGATTGCGCCAAGACTGCTGCCATCTTTACGCGCACCGTCGACTAGCGCTTCCCAACGTTTGGCTGCTGGGGCGTCCGGGCAGAAAAACGGGTTATTGGTAATTTCGTTGGCATCGAAATTCGCCATATCAATCGCGTCGCCGCCAATTTCAGCAACCCAAGCACGCACGGAAACTTCAGGGATCGCAAGTCTTGCCACCGCACCCGCCGCCACGCGCGCTGCGGTTTCGCGGGCGCTGGAACGTCCGCCACCGCGATAATCGCGAAAGCCATATTTGGCATCATAGGCATAATCGGCATGGCCGGGGCGATAGGCCTTGGCGACTTCGCTATAATCCTTCGACCGTTGATCCACATTCTCAATCATTAGTGAAATTGGCGTACCGGTTGTTTTGCCTTCAAAAACGCCGGACAGGATTTTAACCTGATCAGGCTCTTGGCGCTGCGTCGTATATTTCGATTGACCGGGACGGCGTGCATCCAGAAACGGTTGGATGTCGGATTCGCTCAGCTCTAACCCCGGAGGACAGCCATCCACAACGGCGCCGAGCGCAGGTCCATGACTTTCTCCCCACGTGGAAAAGCGAAAAACGCGGCCGAATGTGTTGTAACTCATGGATTGCTTTCGCTATTATTCGGACCTCTAGTGAGGCTCGTCCCTTCTATCATCCGATAAAACCTATCGCATTTTTCCTGACTGGTTTCGCAGCGAACGTCCACCACCAAATTTTCAGGCTTTGCTTCGAGATCGGTATAATAGCGACAGGCAACGCTGGGATAGGCGCTGTTTACCTTTGTCGCAAAGACCAGGACCCCGCTGTCTTCCGTCATAAAATGTGCATAAACATCAAAGTCACTGAGTTTCAGTATGCCAGGACTGGTCTCGGCAATTTTTCGCAAGGCGACGATATTCTTGGCAGTAAGTCCGCAAAGTTCAAAAGTCTCACCTTGATTGCCTTTGGCATCAGTAGAGCCTAATGCATTCGCACCCGTGCCCGCCAAAAGCGATGCCGCTGTAAATAAGCCGAGCCAAACCCTCATGACGATCAATCCAATGCGATATCAGGCGCATCTTCCTGTTTCATACCAATCGTATGATAGCCTGCGTCCACATGATGCGTCTCACCCGAGACGCCGGAGGACAAATCAGATAGAAAATAGAGCGCGGAAGACCCAACGTCGTCAATGGTTACGTTGCGGCGCAGCGGCGCATTATATTCATTCCATTTCAAAATGTAGCGGAAATCTCCGATACCCGACGCTGCTAGCGTCTTGATCGGACCGGCGGAAATCGCGTTGACCCGGATGCCGTCGGGACCGACATCATTGGCGAGATATTTGACCGAAGTTTCCAGCGCAGCCTTGGCAACGCCCATAACATTGTAATGCGGGATGACCTTTTCTGCGCCATAATAAGAAAGGGTCAGCATCGACCCGCCCGGGTTCATCATCGCTGCCGCGCGTTTCGCGACAGCGGTGAAGCTATAGACGCTGATATTCATCGTCATCAGAAAATCATCGAGTGTCACGTCAAAATATTTTCCGCGCAGGGCTTCTTTGTTGGTGAAACCGATTGCGTGCACGATAAAGTCAATTTTGGGCCATTTTTCGGCCAATTCGGCAAAGGTTTTGTCTAGCTGTTCCATATCGGAAACATCGCAATCCAAAAGGAAATCGCAGCCGAGTTCTGCTGCCAGCGGTTTGACGCGTTTGGCCATAACCTCACCCTGATAGCTGATCGCCAGTTCTGCTCCGGCCTCAGAAAGCTGCTTTGCAATGCCCCAGGCAAGCGACTTATTATTCGCCAACCCCATGATTAGGCCGCGTTTGCCTTTCATCAGTTCATTCATTGCCTATCCTTTTCAGATGTAAATTTATTCATCAATAGCGCCCATGCCGCTGAGATTCCAGAAAATCATCACCACATGTTTATGAGTCCGGTTCTCTAGGTTGCGGCCGATCGGCCAGCGCGGCATTCAGTTCTGATCCGATAACCATGCCGAGACCAATTAAATAGAAAAAGATCAGCGTGATCATGACGCCAGCGAGACTGCCATAGGTCAATTGGTAATTGGCGGCATATTTCAGGAAGAGTGGCAGCAAGCCGGTAATCAGCAGCCACCAGCCGCTGATGAATACGGCGCCGGGCCATTTGGGATAGGCTCCTGGACGATATTGTCGCGGCGTGAGCAACCGGAACAACAGGTACAAAGTGATGAATAGGATCAAGAAGGGCAGAGCATTGGAGAGCGAAAACCAAGTAGTACTTTCTTCCAAATTTGGAAAGAAATCGCCTAAGAATTCGCTGATTCCTGCCAATATGAACTGGGCGCTCAGCGCAAGCATCGCGAAAAATACGGACAGGATGATCAGTCCGATCGAGGTTAGACGATATTCCCAAAAAGCGCGCTGGGCAGTTACACCATAAGCGCGGTGGAGGATTTCGCGAATGGTTTCGATCAAGCTAGCGGTGGTCCACAAACCAACGGCGGCACTGAACCAAAGCAAAGGTCCGGTTCGTGCGCCCATTGCGTCGCTTATCGGAACACGCAAAGCACCAGCAACCGACGGCGGAACGGTGCGCAAAAACGCTTCGACGAAATCTGTGCCGATGGCGGTCTGGCCAATAGTACCCGCAATAGCTGCTGCGACGATGAAAAAGGAAAAGACCGCCAAAAGGGCAAGATAGGCAAAATTTCCGGCAAAGGTGAAGCCATCTGTATAGACGCCTACCGCTGTGCGTTCGATGACCGAAACAATCTGGCGCGGTAAATGACCTTCCGCCAATGATTTGGCCGCTTGCTCGCTTTTTTTCCCAGGCCGTGACGGTTCTTCACGCCGCGCTTCGGGTGAGAGAGGCGACGAGTCAGACATGAAGCCGTTCAGTCAAAATCACACACCCATATCAGCGCGTGGATTTTCGTCATTGTCCCAGTCTTTGACAAATTCTGTCAGCTTTGCGTCGTCGTCTGGCAATGTGATCATCAATGTCACGAGTTGATCGCCGCGCCCGCTGGTTTTCTTGTGAAAGCCTCTGTTTTTCAGGCGCAACGTCTTGCCGGAGTCAGAGCCAGCGGGAATCGAAAGCATTACTGGCCCATCTACGGTCGGCACCTTGATCTTCGCGCCTTCGACGGCTTCTTTCAGGCTGATCGGCAGCTCCAGTGTCACATTATCGCCATCGCGCTCGTAAAAGGGGTGGCCGTTGATGTGAATGGTGACAATTGCATCACCATTGCCGCCGGGGCCTTGCCGCCCCTTGCCGCCCAGCCGCATTTGCGTGCCTTCTTCTACGCCTTTGGGCAGGCTAAGGTCGATGGTCTTGCCATCTTCAAGGGTTATCCGCTGTTTTTCCAGCATCGCCGCTGCGATAAACTCGACTTTCAGGCGATAGGAAACATTTGCGCCCTTTGGCGGTGGAGCACTTTGTTGGCGCGAACCAAAGGGACTGGAACTGCGGCCACCGCCGCCAAATAGGCCATCAAAAATATCACCAAAATCGGAGCCGCTATTACCAAAATCAAATTGCTGGCCGCCCGCCCCGCGCGAATAACCGCCGCTTTGCCCGCCGCCAAAGCCATATCCGGCCGGATTGCCGTCTGCATCAATTTCGCCGCGATCAAATTGCGCGCGCTTATCTTTGTCGAGCAGAAGGTCATAAGCCTTAGTGACGTCGGAAAATCGTTCCGTCGCCTTGGGATTATCCTTGTTGCGATCGGGATGCAGCTCTTTGGCAAGCTTGCGATAGGCACTTTTAATGTCCTTTTCGCTGGCGCCTTTTGCCACGCCCAATGCCTGATACGGATCTGCCATTATACGCCCTTTATCAATTCCTTATCTCTCTTCAAGATTGGAACTACTACTCTTTAATTCAACTCAGTGTCTTATTGAGGTACTACGGCATCCGCAACTCTATTATGACGCGTGAAGCGCAGCAGTAGATAGAGTACTAGACCCAATGGCCCCAGCATTAACACGAAAAATAATATGGGAACCTGAATCCAGCGTGCAAATCCGTATTGATCCGCATTGCGGGCGACCCATAGGCCGACAAACAGATCAAAGGCAAGATAGTGGATCCAGCCTATGGTTGCCCCGCCGTCACTGGCAAGCAGGGTTTGCACTCCGGCCAGAGTGGTAAAGTCCGGACTACCTCCACTGCCGCCACCGATCATGCCAGTCATCAGTGGTATGATGATCACAGCATAGGTAAGCGACAGCACGGCAATTCCGCCATAGAAGATGCCTTTCATCACGATTTCGCGCCGGGGTGCAAAGGCCAATATCAGCCACATTACCAATGCCCAGTTATTGGCGATTGTGAATATGAGTTCCCAGTTCATGATATGTGTCCCCTCGTCCTTTTGGAGGGGTTAGCATGAAAAAGACTGCGGGGCTATTTGCTACGCCGCCATGTGGAATAAGGTCAGTCAAAACTTTCCGTTACAATGGGTTACGACCTTGACGCTTGACAGCAGCGCGGAGTCATAGAGTATAGAACAAAACATGAACAAAAGTGATTCTCTACGTCCAGTAAGTCTGAATGGAGCGGCTGCCCTGTCGCTGTCCTCTGCATCTTGCTTGGGTGATAATATCAAAAAGGAGGATACTATCCTGCTGGGTGCCCAGCGTTTTGATCATGCGCTACGGCATGCATTGCCGAGAGCCGCTTTGCATGAAGTACAAGCCGCTTTGAAAGCGGACATGCCCTGTGCATCGGCATTTTGCGCGCTAGTTGCAGAACGCTGCAGATTATCGGGGAAAATGGCAAACAGCCCGATATTGTGGGTTGATGAAAAACAGTCTCAACGGTGCAGAAATCTGCTCTATCCGCCGGGCCTGGTTGAGCTAGGCATTGACCCTGACCAGATAATATATGCGCAGGCAGAGAGTATAATCCCTGCGCTAAAAACGGCGGCAGATGCCGTGCGTTCTTACGCCGTTTCTGCGGTGATACTGACGCTATCCGGAAAAAACCCCCGTGGTCTGGATTTGACGGCAACCCGCCGTTTGTCTCTTTTTGCGCGGGAAAGCGGTGTGACCGTTTTCCTGTTGCGTGATCAACTCTCTTCGCTTTCAACCGCTGCCTATAGTCGTTGGCAAATATCATCTGCGCCATCCCGGCCTTTGGAAGCGAACGCCCCCGGTCATCCTGTTTTTGATGTGAAATTGCTGCGCCACAGGCGCGGGATAGAGGGGCTTTCAAGCCGATTGGAATGGAATCGTGACAGTAGAATATTCAAGGAATACGCGCCGGATATTGGCGTTGTTCCTGCCGTTTCTGTCTTCGGAACGGATTATCAGGAGCAGCGCAGGCGCGCTTGATACCAAGGATCCGCGGCCTTTTGCGCTTGTGGAAAAAAGCCGCGGTGCGCTTGTTTTAGCAGCGCTTGACCGACAGGCACAGGCGCAGGGGCTGCATATCGCTATGCCCCTGGCAGATGCGCGTGCGCGCGTGCCAGAGCTACTCATATTCGATCATGACAGGGATGCCGATACCCGATTGCTGGCTAGGCTTGCCGAAGCTTGTGAGCGCTATACGCCGGTGATCGCGCTGCATCTGCCGCAGTCATTGGTTCTTGATATATCAGGCTGCGTGCATTTGTTCGGTGATGAGCAAATATTGGTGCAGGATATCGAAGACCGCTTTGATGGCGCCGGTCTGTCTTTCCACTGGGCTTTGGCCGGGACGGTGGATGCCGCGCTGGCGCTCGCCCGCTTTGGCCTGAAGGAAGGCGCGCAGGCGCAGCTACCGGTGGCGGCGCTGGATATGAATGACAAAACGCACAGATCGCTGGAGCGCGCCGGGCTTTATCATATCGGAGATTTGGCAGAACGTCCGCGCGCACCATTGGCGGCCCGTTTTGGAGCAGAGCTGGTATTGAAGCTGGAGCGTTTGCTGGGACAGGAGGATCGCCCCGTCAATCCGAAGCGTAAAAGCGCTGCTATCATCACGGAACGACGCTTTGCGGAACCGATGGGGCATATTGATAGCGCCTTGCTATGCCTGCATGAGCTGTTCATCGAGGCTGCGCAGATGCTGGAAGACAGAAAGCAGGGCGCCCGCAAAATACGGATGCAACTCTTCCGCTGTGATGGCCACGTGGCTGAGCTGGCGATTGAAACGGGCGCACCGACCCGTGACGACAAGCTGTTTCGGCGTTTGCTGAATGAACGGGTCGATACGCTGAACGATCCGCTTGATCCCGGTTTTGGTTATGATCTGGTGCGCTTGTCCATTGCCGCTGCAGAATCCTTGGACGCGGTGCAAACCGACATGGATGGCGGGCGCGATGCGGCATCGGATGAAGCCGCTTTGCTCAGTCAACTCAGCATTCGGCTGGGGCGGCAAGATGTGCAGCGTTTTGAGCCAGCCAATAGCTATATTCCCGAACATGGCCTGCACGCTCGCGCTGCGCTCGATTACAAAGACGCTTTTATCTGGGATCAGCCTGAATCAGGCGCGCCGCCCACCCGGCCCCTGTTCCTGTTTGACCCGCCGCAACATATCAAGGTGATGGCCGAAGTGCCGGATGGCCCGCCGCGCCGCTTCATATGGAAACGCGTTACCCATGATGTCACGCGCGCCGAAGGGCCGGAGCGCATCGCGTCGACATGGTGGCGCAAGCGGCAAGGGCATTTGCCGGGCAAGGCGGGTCTGACCCGTGATTATTACCGCGTCGAGGATAGCGAAGGACGGCGTTACTGGCTATTTCGTTACGGACTCTACGGAACAGAAAAAGCCCAGCCTGACTGGTATATTCACGGTAGCTTCGCATGACCGACTTTGCCGAACTGGTTGCTGCGACACATTACAGCTTTTTGCGCGGAGCCTCTTCGCCGGCGGATATGGTGCTGCACGCCATGAACTTGGGGATGAGCGGGCTTGGCATTGCCGACAGAAACAGCGTGGCTGGCGTGGTGCGCGCGCATGTGGCGCTGCGTCAGGTGCGGGAGGATGCGGCTGAAGAAGGCGTGGAGCTGCCACCCTTTCACCTGATCGTTGGTGCGCGCTTGTGTTTTGTGGATGAGACGCCGGATATCATTGCGTATCCAGTCAACCGCAAAGGTTGGGGGCGGCTGACGCGGCTGCTTTCTACCGGCAACTTGCGCACGGAGAAAGGCGCTTGCCATCTTATGCTTAGCGATCTCTTGGACTTTCATGAGGATCTGCAATTTATCGCCATGGCTGGTGAAGATGAGCTGAAGCTTTTGCAGCCTCTGATTGACGTCGCGCATGACCGGTTATGGGCCGGCGTGACGATGCCGCGCGATGGCGCGGATCGCCGCTATCTTGCAAAACTGCAAAAAGAGGCGGCGCGGCTGGACTTGCCTTTACTGGCCACCAATGCGCCCTTGTTTGCGACGGCAGAGCAGCGCCCGTTGAGCGATATACTGACATGCATATCCGAAAAAACGACGATCGGCGAAGCGGGACGCTTGCTCGCCAAAAATGCCGAAGCCCATTTGAAACCACCGCAGGAAATGGGGCGGCTATTTGCCGATTGCCCGCAAGCGATAGAGGAAACCCAGCACTTTCTGTCCGGCATCCATTTTTCGCTCGATGAGCTGAGCTATCATTATCCCGACGAGCCGGTACCGGAAGGATGGACACCGCAAGGATGGCTGGAACATCTTGCCCGGGAGGCGGCAGCAAAGGCTTACCCGGGCGGTGTTCCAAGTAAATTGTCTGGCAAGCTGAACGAAGAATTAGAGCTGATCGGCAAGCTTGAATATGCGCCTTATTTTCTGACGGTCCATGATATTGTCCGCTATGCACGCTCCAACGATATCCTCTGCCAAGGCCGCGGCAGTGCCGCCAATAGCGTGGTTTGCTATCTGCTCGACATTACAGCGGTTGACCCGATGAAGCATGACCTGCTTTTTTCCCGTTTCATTTCCCAAGAGCGCAAGGAACCGCCCGATATCGATGTTGATTTCGAGCATGAGCGCCGAGAGGAAATCATCCAATATGTCTATGACCGCTATGGCCGCAGCCGCGCCGCCATTGCGGCAACAGTCGTTCATTATCGATCACGCAGCGCCATCCGCGAAGTGGGCAAGGCGCTGGGCCTGTCGGAAGATATTACCAGCCGCTTGTCGAGCACCGTTTGGGGCAGCTGGTCGACCAAGGACCCCGACAAGCGTTTCGGGGAAACCGGGCTGGATCCGGATAATGCGGAAATCGCGCGCCTCGGCGCTCTCGTGCAACAGATACTGGAATTTCCCCGGCATCTTTCCCAACATGTCGGCGGCTTTGTGTTGACGCAGGACCGGCTCGATGAAACCGTGCCGATCCATAATGCCGCGATGGACGGCCGCACCTTCATCGAATGGGACAAGAATGATATTGATGCACTCGGGCTGATGAAGGTGGATGTCCTGGCGCTTGGCATGCTCACCTGCATCCGTAAAAGTTTCGATATGATGCGGACATATGGTCTGGGTAATTATGAGCTCGCAACCGTTCCAGCAGAAGACCCGGTCACTTATGACATGCTATGCGAAGGCGATAGTGTCGGCGTGTTTCAGGTCGAAAGCCGCGCGCAGATGAACATGTTGCCGCGCCTGCGCCCGCGTGAATTTTATGATCTGGTCATTCAGGTCGCGATTGTCCGTCCCGGCCCGATTGAAGGAGACATGGTTCACCCCTATTTGCGCCGCCGTTCCGGTGTCGAGAAAACCGAATATCCGTCACCCGCCCCGCCGCATGATCCCGACGAACTGAGAGGCGTATTGGGGCGGACCTTTGGTGTGCCACTATTTCAGGAACAGGCGATGAAACTGGCTATTGTCGCGGCCGATTTTTCGCCCACCGATGCCAATAAACTGCGCCGCGCAATGGCGACATTTCGCAATGTCGGTACCATTCACCATTTTCAGGCAAAGATGATCGATGGCATGGCCGCACGCGGCTATGAACGCGAATTTGCCGAGCGATGCTATAAGCAGATACAGGGTTTTGGCAGCTATGGCTTTCCGGAGAGTCATGCCCAGTCCTTTGCCATATTGGTTTACATATCCTCGTGGATCAAATGCCACCATCCCGCTGTTTTCGCAGCCGCCTTGCTCAATTCACAGCCGATGGGATTTTATGCGCCAGCACAAATCATCCGCGATGCATGCGAACATGATGTCGAGGTGCGCAGCATCGATATTAATCACAGCCAGTGGGATAATATCTTGGAAGCATCAGACCCCTTCTCCCCTTCAGGGGAGAGGGTTGGGGAGAGGGGGGCATCGACGATGGCGCGGTCTTTGAATTCCCCTCTCCCGGCGTCTCCCCTGAAGGGGAGAGGAGACTTGGCTCTGCGTCTGGGTTTGCGGCAAATTGATGGTTTCCGCGAGACCTGGGCCGAGCGGATGATCGCTTGCCGGCCCTTTGCATCGATTGAAGCGTTGGCTCATGAAGCGAAATTGCCCCAGCGCGCCATGCAATTGCTCGCCGATGCGGATGCGTGCCGGTCCATCGGATTGGATCGCAGACAGGCGTTATGGGAGGTGCGCCGCGCGCCAAACGGGACGTTGCCATTATTCGCTGCGGCTGATGCAAGGGAGCTGGCTGTGGAGGACGATGCACAGCTTCCCGGTATGACCAAGCGCGAGCATGTGATTACGGATTACCAGACCACCCGGTTATCACTGAAAGGCCATCCGATGGAATTTCTGCGGGGTGCGTTTGACCGGCAGAAAGTGCTGCGCTGCGCTGATGTTGACCATGCCAAAAACGGATCATTTGCAGACGTGGCCGGGATAATATTGATCCGCCAGCGGCCGGGCAAAGGCAATGCGATCTTTGTGACGCTGGAAGATGAAACGGGTGTTGCCAATATCCTCATCTGGGCACGGCTGTTCGAACGCTATCGCCGCCCAATCATGTCCGCGCGCTTGATGAAGGTACGCGGGGAAGTGCAGAAAAGCAAAGAAGGCGTGATCCACATCATCGCCAGCCATGTGGAAGATTGCACCGATAGTCTCGATAAAATTGCTACGGCTAAACAGGATATCAAATCCGAAGATATTCAGACAGAGTTTCCAGCCAATCGAGGCCATCCTCGTAATGTCCGTATCTTACCTAGGTCGCGTGATTTTCATTGAGCGCAACAATTTTATGTGCGGGCGACTTTTGCCAACCCAGTTATTTGAGCAGTGCCAGCAATGCGCGAGCAGCTTCCTCCGAAGAGTCTGGGTTTTGGCCAGTGACAAGCTTCCCATCGGTTAAAACGAATGAAGCCCAGTCGTCGCCCTTTTCGTAAAGACCCCCGTTTTCCTTGAGCATATCTTCGACCAAAAAGGGTACGACATCGGTCAGGCCAACGCCTTCTTCCTCGGTGTTTGTGAAGCCGGTCACGCGCTTGCCAAAAACAAGCGGCTGGCCGTCGGCGCTTTTGATATGCTTGAAGACAGCCGGGGCATGACAAACAGCACCCACAGGCCTGTCAGAATTGGCAAACGTTTCGATTAATCGTTTGCTGTCGGCATCATTGGTCAGATCCCAGAGCGGGCCATGGCCCCCGGGAAAGAAAATTGCGTCAAAATCTTGGTCACGGATGTTAGCCAAAACACGCGTTTCAGCCAAGATCTTTTGCGTGCTCTCATCTTTTTTGAACCGCTTTGTCGCTTCTGTTTGTGCATCTTCTGCATCGCTTTTGGGATCAAGTGGGGGTTGTCCGCCTTTCGGAGAAGCTAAGGTAACGACTGCACCTGCATCCTTGAACACATAGTAGGGAGCGGCAAATTCCTCTAACCAGAAACCGGTCTTTTCGCCAGTATCACCAAGTTCATCATAGGATGTGAGGACCATCAAGATTTTCATAACGTGTCTCCAGATTAAACTTCAGAACTATCGTGGCGTGTCTTTCACAATAAAAATATAGCCGTTGAGATAGGAACAACGCGGATAGTGACGAAGCGTTCCAGCACATCGAAAATCACGACTATAGCTATGAATTTAGGCTTGGCGCACTTCTTCAATGGCTCGTTCAAGTTCCTGGATTTCCATATGGATAGTCTTAGCATGCCTTTCGCTAACATTCGTTCTAACTCGTGCGAGCAAATCCAGTGCCGCTTCGCTCGCTATAGGATCAGCTGCAATATAACTGCGTAATTTGCTAAACCCCAATTCCATTAATTGGGAAGACGAAAGTGCTTCTGCGTAAATCCGCGGAATATCATCCTTATCATGTCTTACCGATTGCGGTTCATCATGAGTAATTAGTTGCATTTGCGCGGCCGCCAGCCAATTCAAACAGGCAATGGCTGTGACCGGATCGTTGATCCCGGGAGATAAAGCACGTGCTGCTATTTCGACCAGTTCTTGCACCAAAAATCGGATATCTTGAAACGGTGTGCGCTTTTCGCCAATCGTAAATATGGATCGGATATCGTCACATACACCTTCAGAAATCGACGCATCGGGAGGAAGGTAGACCAAAGCTTCACCCGGGAATATGAAGTCCCCTGGACGCTTTGCTAGCCTTATGAAAATGTCATTAGAGGCCGCCGTATCAATTAGGCTTTCCGTATCGATTAATCGCAGATAGCCTGATGCCTTAGCGTTAATCCTTACAACATTCTCTCCGACCGGATTGTGCAGAGATTTTGGTACAAGATCCATGTCGAAACCATCTTTTTTGGGTTCTGTATCCTGTCCCAAAGGCTCAGGAAACCGTTCGGAGACCCGCTCACAAAGCTCTTTGCCGATAGAGGTTGTCACAAGGCTAATATGTACGGACTGGGGAACATGGTGAATGAAGCGGATAAGGACAGCGATCGAACACAGACTGAAACCAATACCGATTAACAGCGCAATATGCGGTACAAAATAGGCCGCCTCTATATCGTTCGCATCTGGCGGCGCATTTTGAACCGCGCGCAATACTAGCAGACAATAGAGAAACGTAGCTATAAAAGTGCCGAGCGTGATCTGGTTGGTTGTATCCCGCATGAAATTTGTCAGCAGCCTTGGACCATATTGAGCGGCAGCAGTAGATAGTGTTACCAGCGTGATGGAAAACACGACACCTGCTACCGTTATCATGGACCCAGCAATTGTAGACAACACCGCACGAGCACCATCAGGCTGATTATTGAAAAAGCTCTCTAGCCAGATTGGAATTGAGAGATTGAAATAGGTGTCAAACTCCACCGCTAAGGTCGACAATATGATTGCCCCTAGGCTCATCAATGCTGGAATGAACCAATAGCTTGATCTGATTGAGTCCCAATAGCCAACAAAACGGGTCCACATAAATTTATGCTCCAACAGGTTTGGCTCAGAACATCGCCAAGGAAAAATACTGTCTAACATGTTCTTAAGCTATCGGACTAATTGTTGATATCGGAGATAAACGCAAAAAACCGATGATTAAAGAAATTCGAAACCTATCAGCCAGAAACAATCTTGAGACCGTCACCTTCGGACAAAAAATCCAAACTTTTGGAAATCAAAAAATCGATTTGCGAAAGCGGGATATCCGTTATCTGTGAAACTTTCTCGGGAGAAAATTCTTCGATAAGCAGAAGTGAAATAATTGCTTTTTGTGAATAGGCCAGCGATTGGAATTTCACAAAAGTGTTTACCAGTTCGGACCTTAGAGGATTTAACAAGGATATGTTCTGAGACCTGCTCTGCCTGCTGCGGATATCCTGATACACAGCCTGAAGCAATATCATCAGCTGCATCGTAGGGCATTTTTCTGATACCAGAACAGACTTATGAATTCTCATAACATCCAGCACGACCCGATCAGCTGCATTTTGGTTACCTATCAGAGAAACAGCGAAGCGCCTCAGCCTTTTAACTCTCCGCTCAGCTACATGTCTGTTCAACAATCGGTCCGACATGTCTTTGTGTTCCTTCTAAAGAACACTTGCATAGAGATTGCTGAAATCTGCACACTAACCTGTATTAGTGTCAATCATTTGAAGCCTGTTAAATCCCGTTATGCTTCCGTTAAAGCTGCTTCTGGCTTTGGGTTAAATGATCTGGAGGTTTTATAGTCAACAGATAGGAACCAAAGAACGGCAGCGGTGTTACACTTTGATAAGCGGATTATTCCGCTAATCCTTTTGCAAGCCTCCCCTTGCAAATCGGCTGGGAAATTGAGCACGTTAGTTTAACCCCAATCCTCATTTGGAGAATAAACCGCTCAATTTTCCAGTCTTTTTTGTCGATAAAATTGGCTGGAACGAAAATGCAGACCGCCATCGCGAATAATCTCATCTATGTATCGGACACTATGCCGGGCATTGTCAGGCAACCCGTTGAAAATGATTTTCAATATATTGATCCTAAGCAAAATCCGATCAAAGATATGCGAATAATTAGCCGGATTAATGCGCTTTCCATTCCCCCGGCTTACCAGCAAGTCTGGATATGCCCACTTGATAATGGCCATATCCAAGCCACCGGTGTTGATGAAGCTGGACGCAAACAATATCGATATCATCCTGATTGGCGAGAATATCGTGATCGCCAGAAATTTTCACAGCTTGTAGATTTTGCACATGGGCTGCCTAAATTGCGCCGCGACATCCGCCGTATTTTTAGGGCTGCAAATCCCGATCAAACTATCGGCAAAGAGCTCGCTTGCGCGGCTCTGGTGCGTCTGTTGGATAATGTTCCTTTGAGGATTGGCAATAAACAAAATGATAAAGCACGCGGAGCGACAACGCTGGTTGCCAAGAATATTCGGATGAACGAAAATGAGCTACGGTTGGACTATATCGCAAAAGGTGGCAAACGCGTCCGGCGACAAATAAAGGACCGGCGTTTGCTCCAGATATTATCATCGATAGATGATTTGCCAGGCAAGGCGCTATTCCAATATTTCGGCCGAGATGGTGAGATATACCCGCTGGATTCAGGAGATGTGAATCAATGGCTTAAGGATCAGTCAGGCAATGCAGATATTAGCGCGAAAGTCTTTCGAACTTGGCATGGAAGCGTCGCCGCGTTTCGCTATGTGAGGTTGGCAAAAAACCCGACTATCAAAGCCGCTTGTGAAAAAGCCGCTGATCGCCTGAAAAACACTCCAGCCATTTGTCGATCAAGCTATATTCATCCGGCGATCATAGCACTCACAAGAAAGAGTCAATCTGAACGCGAAGCTTTGGCGAAGCTTTCAGGGCCGTCCACAAGCGACCTGAGAAAAGACGAAAAAATATTGCTGCGGTTTCTCGAAGAAACTGATTGGCCGCAGGAAACTTCCTGCAGTCGTTAAGATTTTAAGTACCAAGCTACTTCTTGCCTTCTTTATCAACATAATAATTGCAAAAAACTTGTTCCTGAGGAACATATTGGCAAGCATAAAGAAAATGCCCGGATGCTAAAATATCTGGGTGAAAAAGCAGCTGAGAACTAAAAGGAAAGCCGCTCTAAAGCAGCTTTTTTTGAATGAGAGTAAAAAAGGGGCGGAGTATTAGCTCCGCCCCTTTTCAAAATAACGGCAGAGCCTATTTCTCGTCCGGCATTGTCACGTCGACGTCAGGCACTTCAATAGTCTTTTCTTCGGTACCAATTTCAACATCGGCTGTTTCAACGTCAATTTCTGGCAAGTTACCTGCATCTCCTGAGACATCAACATCCATTGATGGCATTTCGCCTTCTTCGGTGACAGTTGCTTCGCAGGCAGTAAGTGCAAGTCCTGCGGTCAAAACGGCGGCGATTGAAAACTTTTTCATAATAACTCCCTTTGTTGGATAGTGACAAAACGCAGCACCAGGTGAAGGGTTCCATGGAGCCTGAAAAAATTTACTCAGTTCGGCCCAATCGCATGCGAAAAGCATCGAGATGGAAGTAGCTAGGATCAAAATCGCTGATTTCTGCCAGGCGTTCGGCGTTTTGAAAAACGACCCAACCTTTTTCTCTTTCGATGAGCCCGTCTCGTTCCAATTGCCGCAAAACCCGATTGGTATGGATAGGGGTCAAGCCCAAAGCATCAGCGATCACGGTCTGAGTAAGCGGTAAGCGAAACCCGTCACGGGTCCCTTTTTTAACGATCTGTACGCGGCGATGAAGCTCGAGTAAAAAATGTCCAATCCGTTCCCGCGCTGTTTGCTGGCCATTTCTGATGATTTGCTCTCTTAAAAAAGCTTCTTCTTGAACTTGCATCCACCAAAAGGCGAGCGTCAGTTTACCTGATTCTGTCAATATGTTTCGAAATGTAGCCGGTTTTATAGAGAGAACTTCGAGATCTGTAACCGCGAGAACCGAGTGATCCGCTTCAGCAGCAACCAATACTTGAAGGTCAAACATGTCACCGGGCAAGAGGACGTTGAGCACCTGTCGGCGACCATCTTCGAGCGTCTTGTAGCGGATAGCCCAGCCTTCCTTGACAATAAGCACGCTATCCAATTGTTGTCCTGCATGGATAACTTCGGAATTGCGCGGAAACCGTTTTTCATGCCCGTTTAAAGAACGGACTTCGGTCTTATCGTTATCGTCGAGATCAGCGTAGAATGAAATACGTCTCAAGAGTGCTTCGCGGGCCACTAATGTTCGCTTTCAGCCAAAGGGAATGATATTGAGCAGACTAACCCATCTTTTTGCCAATCCCTAACTATTTCGCCTTTGAGGTTGCGTCCGACACTATGGTCGATCAGCGATGATCCGAAGCCAGTTTTCGACGGTGATGCCGGTAACGCTGGACCTCCCTGTTCCTGCCAGAGCAACGTGATTGTCTGTTTTTTCGCTGGCGCGTCGTCAGTAATTGTCCAATTAATGGTCACGGTGCCATCTTCATGGTTCAAAGCACCATATTTTGCAGCATTTGTGGCCAGTTCGTTAAGCACGAGCGATATTGAAACCATTGCATTTTCAGGCAAACTAATATCGGGGCCTGCCCAAGTTATTCTGGGATAGGTGGCGCATAGATCGTTCACCAGAGCGGCGAATGAGCCAGTTACAAAATTGGCATCCAGCAATATTTGCTGCGCGCGATTTAATGCACGAAGCCTTCCTTCAATGCGTTCAATATAATCATCAATCGAAGTCGCTGAATTTTTGGTAAGCGTCATGATGGATTGCAATGTGGCGAACAGGTTGCGCAAACGGTGGTGCAATTCGCGGGTGTGAAGCTTCTGTTCTTCTTGCTGTATAATTGTTTTGGTAATGTCGTAATTAATTCCGGTGATCGCATCATAGTTGCGATTGCGGACAAAATTTCCACGGCCTGACAGCCACCGGGTTTCCCCTGAAGGCAAAACGATCCGAAAGCTCTCCTCATACCCCTTGCTATCAGGCAACGCGGCTTCGTTCATCGCGTTGCGAATTCTTTCACGATCTTCAGGATGAATCCTGGCGAATGCTTCATCGCCGGTCGTTAATGCCTGGTCGGCATCTTTGCCCCAGACTTTAAAATAAGCACCGCCCCAACTCACTTTGTCATTAGACAAATTCAAGGTCCAGCTTGCTGTTGAGCTGAGCGCGAGCGCTAATTCAAGATCTAATCTTGATTGAGCGGCTTCCTGTTGTGCCGCTTTGCGTTGCTCGACTTCGCGCCTTAATTCCAGCTCGCTCATGACAATCTCAGCCATACTTCTGAGTCTGTCCAACTGATCGTCTGACGGACGTCGGCGGTTTTTTTTGTCGCCGATCCATAATGTGCCGATGACCATGCCATTTGGCGAAATCAATGGGTAGCCAGCGTAAAAAGCAATAAATGGCGGGCCTGTGACGAGAGGGTTGCAATCGAATCTACTGTCATTGCTGGCATCTTCTATAACCATCGCTTCCCGGTGTTCAATGATATGCGAGCAAAATGCTACATCTCGGGGGGTTTCACGCTCATCAAGACCAACTGCTGATTTGAACCACTGACGTTTATCGTCGATAAGGGACACCGAAGCCATCGGTACTTCGAAAATATCAGCAGCCAGCCGGGTTAGTCGATCAAAAGCTACCTCGGGGGGACTATCCATGATCTTGTAGCTGTCCAATGTTGCCAGGCGTTCATCTTCAAAAGGAGTTGATATGTTTTTCTGCTGCATCTTTTTCTACCAGTTCATTCAACTTCGGGCATTTAATCATGCTATTAGACCAATAACGAGAAACTCCAAAAACTGTTGCAATTTAAAGGAACTGATGGGCCGTTCGAGCGTTATTCTTACTTAACCCGGCGCCACAAAAAGCGCCAAAAATGGAGAAAGAAGAATATGCGCGATAACGATTTGGACGACCTTTATGATATGATCGATGATGTGGAAACCGCGATGTTGGTCACCGAAAATGCTGGTGCGTTGCGCAGCCGCCCAATGAAAGGCAAACTCTATCGCGATAGTGGTGAGATCTGGTTCTTGACGGAAAGTGAATCTGGTAAGACGGGAGAAATTGACCAAGAGCATTCCACCAATCTGACCTACGCCTGCCCTGAGAAAGAAACTTATATTTCGATTAGCGGGACATCAGCAATAAATCGAAACGTCGAAAAAATTGATGATCTTTGGGGACCGTGGGCAAGCATCTGGTTTGGATGCGAAAAGGATGATCCAAAGGTTGCCGCTATTTGTTTTCGACCAGATATCGCTGAATATTGGTCATCACCTGAATCAAAAATGGTGCAGGCTTGGGAGCTGGCTAAGGCCTATGTGACTGACGATCAACCGGAAATAGGTACTAATAAAACGGTCGCAATGTAGACGTTGAAATCGACAAAAAGGGCTCGCTTGATCTGACATCAAGCGAGCCCTTTTTTATCCGCAGTTAAGTTTATTTGCGAGCAATCAGCGCGCCGATGATTAGGGCAATGCCGGCCGTCGCTGCGATACTCACTAGTGGATTGGCAGCAACAGTTTGATGGGCTTTGTCCCTACTTTGTAAGCTGACCTCTTTCGTCCGGTTGGATGCCAGCTTGACTTTATCTTTGGCTTTTGACGTTAAAGCAGAAGCATTCTCTTGCGCATCACTTGCAACGGTTTTGGTAAGTTTCGTTATATCGTTTTTCAATGCTTGCAAGTCGGATTTTACTGCGCCCATTTCTTCTGTGTAATTCGCTGTCATATGATTAGCTCCATAAAAAGGTGTGTATGTTCAATCTACGCATGACAACGAGTTGAGTTCCGATATAAATCAGTTAGATGGAGTCAGCGTTCGAAAACTGAAAATTCACTTTTTTGGGAACCAGCATGGTCAATGTGCGTTGGCGCATATGAAAGGAATTTGCCGATGTCTTTAGCAGCAACATTAAAGTCGCATTTGCCATATCTGCGCAGGTACGCAAGGGCTTTGACAGGCAGCCAAAAAAGTGGTGATGCTTTTGTCAAAGCTACGCTGGAAGCGATTGTCACAGAGCCGCAATCTTTGGATCAAAACATCGCCCCGCGCGTAGAATTGTACAAAATTTTTCATCGCATTTGGGAAACAGCTAATGTTGACACTGGTGATGTAGATTATGTCGGCGATACGGAATCTGGGCAAAACCGGTTGCGGAAGATCGCACCAATAAGCCGGCAAATATTATTACTGACCGCGCTTGAAGGCTTCTCCACGGAAGAGGTAGCTAAAATTGCTGACGTAGGTGTGAATTCTATCAATGGTCTTCTCGAAGATGCGATAACCGACATCGACAAAGAAATACGATCAGATGTGCTGATTATCGAAGACGAAGCCCTTATTTCCATGGAGTTGGAGCAAATCGTCGCTGGTCTTGGTCACAATGTGTGTGGGACTGCCATAACACACAAAGAGGCGTTGATTGCTGCTGAAAAAAATAAACCCGGTCTTGTTCTCGCGGATATTCAACTGGCGGACGGCAGCTCGGGAATAGATGCTGTGAAAGACATTTTGGAAAAGTTTTCAGTACCGGTCATCTTCATTACCGCTTTTCCAGAACGGTTGCTAACAGGCGAGCGTCCTGAGCCGACATTTTTGATCACCAAGCCATTTCAACCGAATGCGATCCGCGCTGCCATTAGCCAAGCGCTATTTTTTACAACAGAAACGCAAGATGCGTAGAGGGTATCATGACTGATAAAATTAAAATCGAAGAAGCTCGCCAAGGTGAACCGCGACGTATGGTCCGGCAAACCCTCGCATGGTCTTTGCCGTTAGCGGTTATCGGTTTGGGAGTAGTGGCGTTTCTATTTTTGTTTTAGTAAAATTCTCTAAGACGCCTGCTCAGCAACAGCCTCTATAATATTTTCGAGAGCCGTCGCAGTGGATTTGTCATGCCCTGCAGATGCCTCTGTAAATCGTCCGTCTTCCAAAATCCCTTCTAAGGTTTGTCGCGCGCGTGAGACCCGGCTTTTCATAGTGCCGATAGCGCAACCGGCAATTTCCGCCGCTTCTTCGTAAGAATAGCCGCCGGCACCAACCAATATGACGGCTTCACGTTGATCATCGGATATTTCCATCAAAGCTCGCTGGAGATCGGCCAGATGGAGCGGATCCTGTTGCGGAGCAGGGGCCGATAAAATCCGCTCGGCGGCAATCTCGTCATAATTTCCTGTGAATTTTTTACGGCGCATATTTGAAAAATACGTATTGCGTAAGATGACAAATGTCCAAGCTTTCATGGACGTGCCGGCTACAAAGCGGTCCCGTGCTGCCCATGCTTTTAATAAAGTATCCTGAACGAGATCGTCAGCTAAATCCGGGTTGCCAGAAAGACTGCGACCAAAGGCACGCAGATGTGGAATAGCATCTGTCAATTGCATCTTAAAGTCCGTAGCGGACAGTTTTGGAGTATCATTCACTGGATGTCGAACCCGCGTCGGATTTGCTGTCATCGAGATTTTCATTCTCATCTAGCTGATCGAGAAGCGCCATCATGTCCGCAGGTAATGGCTCTTCCAAGACATTGCGGTACATAGAGCGCAATCCGAACCCCAAACGTTCTTGTATTTCGTTAGTGCTGTTCATTGGCTTTCCTGCAGAAGGTGTTTCAAAACCGTCGTCTTCTGATTCAAACTCATTCTTTTTTTTCTGATCTGGCAAAACACGTCTCTTAATTTCTGTTCCATTGAGCATAAAACACGCAATCCTAGGGTTGGTTCCATAAATTTTTCGAACCAACAAGTCCAACGGCTACGAAATTTCATATGAGAACGATATCGATAACATCGAATTTGCTTGACCGAGTTCAAAATATTTATGTCGAAGCAGGGGATGACAGCGCTGCTCAATTGAAGCTTTGTTACATGCCGAGTCCAATTGATCGAAAATTATTGAATATTTCGCGGGTTTCCTCACTCACCGTACCGATGGCCAAAATATCTGTTAATTTTTGATCGGTATTCTGGTTTTCCAAATTGATGACGCTGCTGGCCATGTGCCAATCTGGAAATTCACGCTTTTTTGTTGTTCGGTGATTCATGGTGATCATACCACTGTGCCGGTTATCTGATCCTATAAGACGGAGCTGATCGTTGATTATTTTGCGATCACCTTCCAGAAACTGGATAAAATTCGTGCCGTTGAAACAAAGAATACCTGTGATTCCAAGGTCTGCATTTTTCCGCCGTGAAATTTCGACGATATCGGAAAAATCCTTTGGACTAAGATCGGACCGAGCCGTGCTGATGTAGATCACGGAGTTTATAGAGTAGTCTGTCATTTCAATAGGCCCCAGGCTCTTTACTCGAAAATATATCTAATCCCGTCTAACTGGGAAGTCCTTAGGGATGTTGGTCACGGGGATAACTAACTTACATCAATATTGGGCTAATTATTCTACCGGTTGCTTGCTATCCAGCAAATCGGCCTCACCATGTTCTGCCCGCTCATCACCGACTAATCGTTCCACGTGGGTTTCCGGCGAAACATCAAATTCCTGCTCTGCCAGAGAAGCCTGCTTTTCGCTGACCGTGCTACTGTCGTCTGTAGATTTATCGCTTCCAGCCTGCAGGTTCATAGGCGGTGCTCCATCAAAGCGGAGCCGGTAAATGGGTTCAGGTAGTGCAAAGCCCTCTGCTTCCAGCGCGTTTTTTGCCGCCCGAATGGCGGCTCCTCTGGCTTTTTTAAAGTCGGTTTCGCGCTGATCGACCCAACCATGAAAGACGATGAGAATATTGGAATCACCGACCTCCTGAATTTCAGCTGTTGCGGCGGGATCATCCAGAATAAAGGTTTGCGTATTGATAGCCTCCAAGCCGGTGTCAACGGCCGCTGCCGGATCATCATCTGCGTCCACACCAAGTTGAAAAGTAAAGCGCCTTTGCGGATTGCGGGAATAGTTTAATATCTCGGCCTTGAAAACGGTTGCGTTCGGAATACGCAAATGATTGCCGTCCAAAGTCATCAAAATTGTTGCCCGTGACGATAGGCGGACAACACGCCCCTCCCTGTCACCGATCAGTACATGGTCGTTGGCGCGAAAAGGCTGACGGACGCTGAGCATTATACTTGAGACGTAATTGTCGACTGTATCCCTTAAGGCAAATCCGATTGCCAGGCCAATAACACCTGCGCCTCCCAATACGGCACCCAAGACAGCGGTTGCGTTTAGGATATCCAGCGCGATGAATATACCAAGGCCGATAAATAATACCCTGATCGATGTTGCCAAAAGTTCGGCCAGAAAAATGTTTGGAGTAATTTTCGTCCAAAAAGCTTTTATCGACGCGAGCAGATGACCGAATGTGCCAATCGCGAGAGCGAGGGTAAGCGCGATTCCGATCAAAGGAAGTGCACTGATGAACTTGTTCAAACTCTCGCTAAGGTCGCTGACCACCGGTTCGACATTGCCGTCCACTGACAAGTCTCGTTCAAAGTCGGTGTCGACCGTCACGACACCCGAGACCCGCTGAGCAATTGATTCAGCGCGCGCGGCGTCGTCCTGGTTCTTAATTGGCCCGGTTAGATTGACCACTCCCGCCTCTACAGAGATATCTATAGCATTAAATTCGTCTATTTCCGCGAATATGCCCGATATCCGGTCTGAAATTGCCTGGTCGTCTGATGCCGCAACACTTGCCGATATGATTGGTTCAGGATCTTCTGGTTCAGGATCGACGACTTCTAATTGGGCATAAGCTGTTCCGGCAAGGCTCAAATAATAGCCGGTCGGGCTCACGCCGATAAACCACAATGTTAATGCAACCAGTAAAGCACCTCGAATGATATATCCCCTACGTAACATCGGCTTAAAACCCTAGTTGGTGGAAAAGGTTCCATTGAAAGAAAAAAATCTTTTTTGGAACAACAGGCTTCCCAGGTTCGTTGATTAGCACAACTGTAAATCAGGAGGGAAATTTTATGACCAATGAAAAATCAATTTCGCATCTCAATGATGTGCTCGAAACTTTAATCGATTCCAGCGACGGCTATGCCAAAGCAACCGAAGTGGCTGATCGCGAAGTTTTCAAAAATTTCTTTGTCCGGCGCTCAGCAGCGCGGCGCGCCATGGCCACGGAGATAAAGGCCGAGATAAAACAGCTAGGTGGCGAGCCTGAAAATGAGGGAACCATCCTTGCTAAGGCGCATCGGGTATTTCTGACAATCAGCGCAGCTTTGCAGGATAATGACGAAGCCGCAATTGAAGCGGTCGACACCGGGGAAGAACATCTTCGGGATAAGATTGAACAGGCTCTCCAAACGGACGAGCTAAGCGTATCTTCCAAGGCGATCTTAAGTAATTTTCAAGGCGAATTGCGCGCTGATAAGCGATTGATCGACTATCTGGAAGAAGCCGTCGACTAAAAACTGTGACAGACCAAAATTAAAAATAAAGGATTTCGATATGAGTTATGGAATTGTGGGGTTGATCATACTGGCCTTGGATATTTGGGCACTACTCGGCGTTTGGGGTAGCGGTGCCTCTGTCGGTACTAAAGTTATTTGGAGTGCGATAATCATCATATTGCCGGTTATAGGGCTATTGCTCTGGTTCTTTGTCGGACCAAAAGGATCTGTCGCTGCTTAGGTAAATGCGATATGCAGAGATTGAAGCCCGGCTATTCTTGTGTGAATAGTCGGGCTTTTGATCGCTAGCCCCTGTTTTCGGACACGAAACCGTATAGATTGAGAATGCTGCGATATATGTATGCAATATGGTGTCTGTTAGAAATGATTTTGAAGTGACGGAACATAAGAGTTTTTGGCGCACAGAAATCGCCAACCGTGCCCGCATAATTATAGATGGAGCGGATTATTTCGAGATTTTGCGCAAAGCAATGTTGCGTGCCAAAAAACGGATCATTCTTATCGGTTGGGACTTTGATACACGTATCTCGCTATCGAAAGACGAACATGAAAAGGGCGAGCCGCCCGTTCGATTGGGAGAGTTTATCGAATGGCTGGCAAACAATCGGCCTGATTTGGAAATTAAGATATTAAAGTGGCAAACATCGGCAATAAAATTACTTGGCCGCGGCTCAACTATCATAACAGTCGCGAAATGGGCCATACATGACCAGATAGAATTCAAGCTGGACAATGCGCATCCCGCCGGATGCAGCCATCATCAGAAAATTGTCGTGATCGACGATAATTTTGCAGTTTGCGGTGGCATCGATATGACCACCGATCGCTGGGATACACGGGAACATGTCGGGCAGGACGAACGCCGAAAACGCCCCAATGGCAGCCAATATCACCCTTGGCACGATGTCACGATGATTGTTGATGGCGAAGCAGCATCCGCACTTGGTGATTTGGCGCGCAGCAGGTGGTCAACCGCTGGCGGCGAAACGTTGAAACCGCTCAATACCGACAATGACCCTTGGCCAGAAGATATCGAACCACAGTTCGAGAATGTGAATATAAAAATTGCGCGAACGCGGGCTAAATATGGAGAAGTTGACCAAATCCAAGAGATTGAAGCACTATTTCTGGAGCAAATCCGCGGCGCTCAAAAGTTCATCTATATTGAAAACCAATATTTCACATCTCGCAAAATAGCCGACGCCATCGCTCTGCGCCTGGAAGAAGATGATCCGCCAGAGATTGTATTGGTTATGCCAGCTACAGCAGACGGCTGGCTTGAACATATCACCATGGATAGTGCTCGTGCAAAAATGATCAGCGCGATCCGCCAAAAGCAAAACGCCCACAGATTCGCGGTTTTTACCCCCGTTAACGAAGTTGGCGAGGATATCTATGTCCACGCGAAAATAATGATCATTGACGATCAGATCGTGCGCGTTGGGTCAGCGAATATGAATAACCGGTCTTTGGGCCTCGACAGCGAATGCGATCTGGTTATCGATAGTCGAGAGGATGGCAATCAGATGGCCGGGAGCGAAATATTTAAATTGCGTGTATCCCTGATTGCCGAACATTGTGGGACCACAGAGCGGATGACCGAAAAGGCGATGGCAGCTGGCCAGCCCATGATTGATTTTATAGAAAGTCGGAGCGCTTCCAAAAGAAAATTGGTCAGGTTCGAAATACCCGATTTAGATATGACCGAGGAGCTTCTTGCGGACAATAAATTACTCGACCCTGAGAGACCGGAAGAGTTTTTTGAACCTTTCGCGGATAGGGAACTTGTCGGCAAAGTTGCTCGACGTTCCAAACCTTCAGATTAATATTTAGTCGGAATCTCTCAAAAGAGGCTTGGCCAGAACGCGTTATCTTATGAGATAGCAGCGTTCTGGCCAATTTTTTTCAGCTCAAAGTAGCGTGTGAATTCGGCCGCCCTCCTCGCTTCTGACTATATAACGGCCGTTGGTGCATTAGGTTCCATTCACTCAAAATACGGCGTGATCGCTGCGATCGACCTTCGCATTGTCCTTGATGATCCGCGCGTAGAAATCGAACAATCTGTCTGAACCGGTAGAGGGCGTCTCCGCTGCATTATATTGTTCGGTTTCTGGATCCAGCAGAAGCATGGATTCGGTGGCGTAATAGCGACCGATCTTTGCCAGCTCAGCCTTATTTGCGGCTTTTGGAGAAATTTTGCCCAATATTTCAAGTATCATGATAATCAGGTCGAGCATTTTGATGGGCACATGTTTGAAATGCGGTGTGATCCCCAGCAACGCGAACAGCCGTTCACCTTGTTGTTTTGGTGTGATCGCGCTGCCTGGACCGCCAATGGGTAAGATACAATCATGTTTGCTCTTATCTTCAAGGCAGTCCGCGATATAATGGGCAAGATCACGGTCGCTAATCGGTTTGCAGGATGTGATGTTGCCGTCGCCGAATAGCAAAAACGGCTTTCCGTTTCTTACCCGGTCGATCTGCCCGGACAATGACTTGAAAAACGCCGTCGGCCGCACGATCGAATAGGTGAGGCCGGATTTAATGAGTGCCTCTTCAAAAGCGAGCTTGGCATGTTGAAAGCTCAGCAGAGGTTTCTGAACACATATTGCCGAGAGCAATATCATATGGGACACCCCGGCTGATTTCGCTGCCGCTAACGCTGCCAGATGAGCATCGTGATCAATCCGCCATGCATCTTTTGGTGCACCACTGCGTGATGCAAGACATGAAACCAGGGCATCAAATTTTTTGTCCTCAAACCCCTCTCGCTGCAGTGAATTTGGATCCGTCACTTCGCCGAAACGAAACTCCGCGCCTGCAAATTTCACACTGAGATCAACCGCAGCGTCGGTCCGTCTGACAAAGCAGACGACCGCGTGGCCGCGTTCCAATAATGCGTTGACGGTCGCTTGACCAATGGTCCCGGTGGCGCCCAGCAGAAGGATCCGTTTAGGGGTGTCAGTATGCTTTGTCGCAAGAGATGATGTCATTGTCATCCGGCTACCATAAGTTCGGGATTCGTCCAATTCTCTACCTTAGACTACCTCCGCTGTGGCGAGATGGCGTGCGGATGTTTGCTTCATCTGCTTGATGGCGCTTGTAGTGAACCATCCTTATGCTAATAAATCGTTATGTCTGTGTTTCCGTTTAGCGCCATTGTTGGCCAGCAAGAGATGAAGTTAGCGTTGTTGGTGGCTGCGGTTGATGCGCGCATTGGCGGTGTGATGATTTTTGGCGATCGGGGAACCGGCAAGTCTACCGCTGCAAGAGCGCTAGCGGCGACGCTGCCAACCATTAGGGTTGTGGATGGTTGCCGGTTCAATTGTGAACCTGAGCATCGCGATGATTGTCCCGATCCCTGCACCAACAAGCGCGTGCGCAAAATGGCGGTTCCTTTTGTCGACTTGCCCTTGGGGTCAACTGAAGACCGCGTGCTCGGAACGCTTGATCTGGAGCGGGCGCTTGCGAATGGCGAGAAGAAGTTTGAAACAGGTTTGCTGGCGAAGGCGCATCGGGGTTTTCTCTACATCGATGAGATTAACCTGCTGGAAGACCATGTTGTCGACTTGCTGCTGGATGTGGCTGCATCCGGGGAGAACCTGGTGGAGCGGGATGGTCTGAGCATCCGTCACCCGGCCCGGTTTGTCCTGATTGGTAGCGGGAATCCGGAAGAGGGAGAACTTCGCCCGCAGCTTCTGGATCGTTTTGGTCTTTCGGTTGAAGTGCGCACCCCAGAAAAAATTGACGACCGGGTTGAGATTATGAAGCGCTGTGATGCGCAAGAACAAAATGCCCAAAAATTTGCCGAAAAATGGAAAGGTGAGGACGCTAAGGTCTTGCGCCAGATTGCCCGCGCCAAAAAGGCGATCGGGTCGATTAAAACCTCTGCGAAAGTTTTGAGAGATACGGCTGAAATTTGCAAAGCTGTTGGTGCGGATGGGTTGCGCGGAGAATTGACCCTTATGCGCGGCGCCCGGGCTTTGGCTGCATTAGAGGGTGACAAGGTGGTGACTCGTGATCATCTTAAACAAATGGCACCGCTGGCGCTGCGGCACAGGTTACGCCGGGATGTGCTTGACGAGACGGGATCAACAGTCCGGATTGAACGGGCGCTGGAAGAGCTATTCGGGTGAAGTCGCGGCCGGACAGCGGAACGGCGCTAGCCGATCACCTGCTGGCCGCGCGTTTGTTTTCGTGCAATCCATCATCCTTCGGCGGCATATGTCTGCGCGGGACTGGGCCAGTGCGCGATGCTCTGGTTGCAGCGCTTCAAGCGGCCTTATCATCGCAAAAACCGGTTATCAAAATTCCGATCAACGTGGATGCTGATCGCTTGCTAGGCGGGGTTGATCTAACCGCGACGTTGGAGATCGGAAGAACGGTCCGCCGTGATGGTTTGCTGGATCAAATGGCCCAGGGCGTTGTGATAATTCCCATGGGCGAGCGGATGACGGATGATATTGCCGCGCATATAGCGCAGGCGATGGATATTACCAATCTGGCGGTGATTTTGCTGGATGACTCTCCAGATGCCGACGAAGTACCGCCTTCCGTATTGCTGGAACGGATGGCCTTTCATTGTGATCTGAGCGCTGCTCGCGATTTGAAATGTACGTTTCAAGCTGGTTCTTTCGTAGCCAATGCGAAAATCAAACCACTCCGTAAAAAGCAACGCTCAGCTATCGCTGCAACAGCGTCCGCCTTAGGCGTTTACTCCATCCGTCCACTGGTCTTTGCGGAGCGAGCGGCCCGATATCATGCTGCAATAGCGGGTCGCTCTGTGACGAGCGATGCAGATATTGAAGCCGCCATCAGGTTGGTTTTGGCTCCACTTGCGACACAAATCCCCGATTTTGAAAAGCCGTCAGCCGAACCGCCTAAGCAAAACTCTGAAAACCAGTCTGAAGACAGGTCCGATTCTGACGAGGATAAGCAAATGCCGGCCGATATACCATTTGAGGATATATTGCTTGAAGCAGCCGCTGCGGCGATACCACCGAAAATACTGGACCAGATCAAGGGCAAGGATCGATTGACAGGTAAAGGGCAGGCCGGGCGGTCTGGGCAGAAGCAGAAATCGGCAAAGCGCGGACGTCCGCGTGGATCGCGCCCCGGTGTTCCTGGCAACGGCAAGAAGTTGGCATTGATTGACAGTCTGCGTGCAGCCGCACCATGGCAGAATATCAGGCGGCTGGATGCGAAAGCCGATGACCAGCGTATCGTTCATGTTCGCAAATCCGACTTGCGGGTCCGGCATTTTGAAGAGCAGCGCGAGACGTTGACCATCTTTGCAGTGGATGCGTCTGGTTCCTCGGCCTTATCGCGGCTGGCGGAAGCGAAGGGTGCCATCGAATTGATGCTGGCGGAAGCTTATATCAAACGTTCACAAGTAGCATTGATCGCCTTCCGCCAAACCGACGCAAGCATTTTGCTGCCACCAACCCGGTCTTTGACAAGGGCACGGCGCGCATTGACAGCCTTGCCGGGCGGCGGCGGGACACCCATAGCGGCTGGATTGATAGCTGCGCAACGCCTGGCCGATGCAGCGGTCAAGCACGGTCAGACGCCGACGATCGCGCTGCTCACCGATGGTAAGGCCAATGTCATGCTCGACGGGACGGCTAATCGCAAAGGCGCGAATGAAGAGATGCTGGCTGCGGCGAAGGCGATTGCGGTGTCTGGCATTCAATCCATCGTAATCGATATTTCGCCGCGGCCAAGGCCGGAGGCGGCGGAGCTGGCAGAGACATTACGCGGACGATATTTGCCCTTGCCGCGCGCTGGCAGCAAAGCATTGGTCGAGGCCATCGAAACCGTCGGAGCGGAAGGTTAGATATGAGCAGACGGTATCCTGAGTGGGAGCGCGACGGTATTGACTGGCCCAATCATGGGGCAAGCCAGTTCGTCAAAGCTGATGGCTATGATTGGCACGTTCAGATGATGGAACCAAAGTCGAAGAACCCCCCGACTTGTCTGTTGATACACGGCACAGGAGCGGCAACGCACAGCTGGCGTGATATGATGCCCATCTTGGCGAAACGCTTTCGGGTCATTGCGATTGACTTGCCGGGCCACGGCTTCACGCGACCCAACCCTAGACGGCGCGCATCTTTGAGCGGAATGGCAGGGTCCATTGCGCTACTATTGGAGGAACTGGAGACGATACCGGACCTGATCGTAGGGCATTCTGCCGGTACGGCAATCGGGCTGCAGCTGATGTTGGACAATAGTTGGAAAAACCCACTGGTTGGTTTTACGCCGGCGTTGAAGCCGTTTCCGGGGCTGGCGGCCAAGATTTTTCCGCAGCTTGCCAGGATGCTGTTTACCAATCCGTTTATATCGCTGATTTTCGCTAGGATCGCCCGGGGGCCGGGGCAGACGGAAAAGTTTTTGCAGCGTTCGACTGGATCGAAAATTGATCGATCTGGAGTGGAATATTACAAACGGCTGTTCAGCCGATCCGGTCATTGCGATGGCGCGATCCGGATGATGGCAAACTGGCGACTGGAATCGTTGCAGAGCCGGTTAGGCGATGTTGCTGGACCTGTCTTGCTGTTGCATGGTCAAAAAGACAGTGCGATTCCCAAGTCTGCGGTGACAGGCTCAGCTGCGTTGATTCCCGGCTGCGAGGTACAGGAGATTCCCAATCTCGGACATCTGGCACATGAGGAGAACCCGGAACTGGCCGCCGAGATTATCGAGACATTTGCGAAAAAGCATCGCAGGCGTTAGTCTTCAGATGCAAAGGAGATGGATCAATGGAAGCCAGCGCTTGGGACAATCTGGGATTTGTCGAGATCATCTTTTCCGGTGCCGTGGCTCTCGGCATCGGCTTTTGGCAGCTTTGGTCGGTCAATAAGGAAATTGCCAAAGACAAGGAAAAGGCCGCCGCGAAAGAAGCCGCGGAAAAGTCGAAGATCGAGTAGAGCGCATTGACGCAATGTGCGCTTGATCAATCCCTGTGTAGGAAGATCGGCGTAGGAATATGAAATGCCTGTGATTGCTTGTCCGCATCACGCGGCATTTTGTAGGGCAGCATGAATTGGATAGCCGGGTTGATCAGCCGGTCCAGCGAAATACTCTCCTGAATAGCGACTACCGATTTGCCATATATCCGCGCTGATAAGGCCGTGCGCGCATAAAAGGGTGAATCTTCCCATGTCTTGATCACCGAAGCCAGCCCGCGATCTGCGCGGGTTTGCCGGGCCATGCCCCACCATGTCCGAGGGAGGGGGGCAACCAAGGGCAATTCTTCTTCACAGGGTTTGCCGGTTTTGTCGAACCGCAAAGCGCTGGCAAAATGGCTGCCATCGCGGCGCTTACCTTCATAGGTCACGGCCACTTCTTCACCAACATGCGCGCGCGACCAGTGCCAGCTTTGAAAGCCATCCTCAATCGCTTCGCTGCCATGATTGCTGTCGAGATAGCCGCTGCCTTCCCATGATATATCTGGCTGTTCCATACGGACTTCAATGCGCGAACGCGGGGCAATGGCACGCCAGTGATGCCGGCCTGCGGGGTCAAGTTTGAAAGCGCGATCATTGATTATCTCGGGGTGGAGGATGATTTGTCCCTTTACCTTGCGTCGCCACGGAACGCCGAGGCGAATATCGCGTTCTTCTATATCAATTATAAGCCGGTCCTTGTCCCAGCGCATCGCGCTTGGTCCGATTTGCAGGACATCGCGCTGCTGACTGGTATCAGCAGCGCCGCGTTCCGTCATCACCCAGCGCGCACCGCGATTTCCATAGAGCGCCACATTCAGGCAACTATGATCAAGCGGAATGTCACGCCCTGATTTCTTGTAATAGGGTGAAAAAACGCTGCCGATAAAGCCGATGATGGTCAGGCCATAGGCTCGGTCATCGCTGAGCGCATCGACATACCACCAGCGATAGCCTTGCGGTGGTACCAGCGTGTCGAAATACGGTCGGCTAGCACGGCTTCGCTGGCGAGACGCCCCGACAAGGCGGCCATCGGCACGCCCGCACCCGGATGGGTCGCTCCGCCCGCGCAATAAAGCCCACGGATCCGTGTCCGGCTCCCGGGCCGGAGGAAGGAGGCCGCCCATCCGTGCGAAGCCCGACCATAAAGCGCTCCGCCGGTCGCCGGAAAGAGTGTCGAGAAATCGTTCGGCGTGACCAACCTGTGTGGCAGCGGATTGTCCAGCTCCAACCCGCAGGCGTTCAGCCGTTTCAGCATGTTTGACGTGCATCTTTCTCTCTCCTTCATGTCATAATTATTCGTGTCGCCGTTGGCAGGTGCATTGACGATGATTTGTAGACGTTCCGGCCCGGTGGCAGGAGGGCTACTCGCGCCGCGATCGAGCGCACAGACATAAGCTGTCGGCTCACTTGGCAGTCTTCCAGCCTTGATATCGGTAAATTCGGCTTCGTAGTCGGATGAGAAAAATACATTATGATGATCCAGCGCAAAACCGCTGGGTTTTGTTTTGGTGAGCCACACCATGGCCGACAAAGACCGCTTACCGGTTGGGGTAGCCCGTACGGCAGACTTCGCGGTGTACCCGAAAAGGCCGGACCCCAGGGCGGCAGGATCAGCGTTACATATAACCGACTGTGCGGAGAGTGCCTCGCCGCTCGCCAAACCAACCCCGGAGACTCTTGAATAAGAGACCCGGATGTCAGAGACCGCTTCGCCATAACGAAAGCGCGCGCCATTTTTTCGTGCCACTGTTTCCAGGGCATGGGCGAGCGCGCTCATACCGCCAGCGATTTTCCAAACGCCTTGCGATTCAACATGGGCGATCAACATTAGTGTGGCCGGGGTATGGAAGGGGGACGAGCCGCAATAGGTCGTGTAGCGCCCGAACAGCTGCCGCAGGCGAGGGTCATCGAAATGCTCGCCGAGTACTTTCCAGATGCTTTCATAGGGGCGGATGTCGAGCAATGCCTTCACGCGCCATAGACCAATACGCCACATTAATCCGGGCGGATAGGTTTTCGTATTTTGCAGCAAGGGTTTGTCGAGAATATCGAAAATCCGTTTGGCTTCGGCAGAAAAGCTTCGGAAGCCCTTGGCGGCTTTGGCACCGGCAAACGCACCAATGGCATCCGCGCTTTTTGCGGGGTCGGCAAACAGATCAAGCTGCTCATTTTCGTTCCAGGCGTGGCGGGCGATCGTGTCTGCCCGTTCGAGTGTTAGATGATCGGAAGCGACGGCTCCGGCGGTTTTAAAAATATCATCAATGACGCCGCGCATGGTGAAGACCGTGGGGCCAGCGTCTATTGCAGCACCGTCGACATCAAGCTGCCTGACCTTGCCACCGGGTGTTTTTTCCTTTTCGATAACCGTAACCGAAACGCCGTGTGCGGATAGCAAAGCGGCGCTAACCAGGCCGCCTATTCCCGCTCCGATGACGATCGTATGGTTGTCTTTCACAGCCTCTCCGGTTGACCAGTTGCAGTTTCGGTTTGACGCCAGGTTATCAGAAGTCCACTCTTATGGACATAATATTATGTCAGAAGATGAGGACTCTTTGCGGGAAACGCTGACCTGGAAAAGCCGATGGGTGATGAAGCGCAACCGGATTTTGGGAAGCAAAGGCTTTCAACGCTGGGCATCGCGAACGCCCATTGTGCGCGCTATTGCACGGCGACGGGCCTCGGCCCAGTTCGATATGATTGCGGGTTTCATCTACTCCCAGATATTGGTGACGATCGTGGAATCCGGCCTGCTCGAATTTCTGCAATCAGATGTTCGAAGCTTTGCCGACATTGTTCAAAAAACCGGTTTCAGTGCGGCGGCGACGGACCGGTTGCTGCGTGCCGGGCAATCTCTTGATCTTATCGAGTCGCCGCAAGAAGGGGTTTGGACATTGGGCGAGGCGGGGGCGCCGCTTACTGCCAACGCAGGCGCCATTGCGATGATCCGTCATCATCACTTACTTTATCGTGATCTTGCTGACCCACTATCACTACTTCATGCCGATAGAACCGAAGAAACGGGGCTTTCAGAATTTTGGAGCTATGCTTCTAAGGCAAAAAATAAAAGCCAAAGCGGTCCGACAGGAACGACTGATTACTCCCAGTTGATGGCCGCGACTCAGCCGATGGTGTCGGAACAAATATGCGATGGCTATGATTTTTCGCAGCATAAAAAGATGCTGGATATTGGCGGTGGTTCCGGTGGGTTTATTTTAGCCGTCGCCGCTATTGCTCCCGATCTGCATTTTGGATTGTTTGATTTGCCGGATGTCATCCCGCAAGCGCAGACACGTTTGCAACCTCTCTTTTTGGCCGAACGGATGGCCTTTCATTCGGGCAGTTTCAAAGCCGATCCAGTGCCGGAAAACTATGACCTAATCACTCTGATCCGTATATTGCACGATCATGACGATAATGTCGTCTCGGCACTGTTACCCAAAATATACCAAGCCCTTCCCGCCGGCGGCCGACTCATGATTGTCGAACCCATGGCGGAGACAAAAGGCGCAGAAAAGATGGGTGACGCCTATTTCGGATTCTATCTTTGGGCGATGCGGTCAGGGCGGCCCCGGTCCTTTTCAGAAAACCGTCAAATGCTGCTAAACGCCGGTTTTTCGGCCGTTCGTGAAGTCAAAACCAACCTTCCTATTATCACGAAGGCCCTTGTCGCGGACAAATGACATGAAAACTGTCCAAAAGAATTGACATTTATTAGTGTTTCTATAGTTTGACACTCCACAGAGTCTCTATCTTTGGGGGTAGAGAACGAAGGAGAAGGAAACGTTGGACACTTCCGCCATCATTTTAGATGCACCAGGCAAGCTTGCGATGCGCAAAACCGCGCTAAATGCAATAGAAGCTGCAGATGTCCTCGTCGAAATTCATTGGAGCGGAATTAGCACGGGTACGGAAAAACTGTTGTGGACCGGCCAGATGCCGAATTTCCCTGGCATGGGCTATCCGCTGGTTCCTGGTTATGAATCCGTCGGTCGTATCATTGATGCGGGACAGGATGTGCAAAGCCGGATTGGCGAGTGGGTATTTGTGCCCGGTGCCAATTGTTATCGCGATGCCCGCGGATTGTTTGGCGGGTCGGCCCGTAAAGTCATATTGTCGTCCACTAGAGCATTGCCAATATCCGAAAAGCTTGGACGCGACGGCATATTATATGCGCTGGCTGCGACCGCACTTCACGCCATCAGCCATGGCGATGCGCCTGACCTGATTGTTGGTCATGGGATATTGGGCCGGTTGCTTGCCCGGTTGACGATGGCGGCGGGTGCGCCTGCACCAACGGTCTGGGATACCAACCGCTCGCGTCAGGAAGGCGCTGCGGGATATCAGGCAATCCATCCTGATGATGATGACCGCCATGACTACAACCATATTTATGATGTCAGCGGCGATGCCAGTTCAATCGAAACGTTCATTAGCCGCTTGGCAAAAGGCGGCGAACTGGTTCTGGCCGGCTTCTACAATCAACCGATCAGCTTTGCTTTCCCGCCAGCCTTTCAGCGTGAAGCGCGGCTCCGCATTGCGGCCGAATGGCAGCCAGATGATTTGGCATCGGTTAATGCGCTGATCGAAACCGGCGCGCTCGACCTCACCGGCCTGATCACCAATGCGGAGCCTGCGGCCAAGGCGGAAACCGCCTACCCCGAAGCTTTTGAAAATCCCGACTGCCTGAAAATGGTGCTCGACTGGAGAGATTGCGAATGACCATGCTTGATGTTGATAGTCTGCGCGAAGAAGCAGCCATCGAACCCGATCCCGTCCATACAGGAGAGGTGAAGAAGGAAACGCAGGTCATAGCGATTTATGGCAAGGGCGGCTCTGGTAAAAGTTTTGCTCTGTCCAATCTCAGCTATATGATGGCTCAGCAGGGTAAGCGGGTCTTGCTGATCGGTTGTGATCCGAAGTCTGACACGACCTCTTTGCTGTTTGGCGGCAAAAGCTGTCCGACGATAATCGAGACATCGTCCAAGAAGAAGCTGGCAGGCGAAGAAGTCCGCATCGAAGATGTCTGCTTTCAGCGCGACGGTGTTTTTGCCATGGAACTTGGCGGTCCCGAAGTGGGTCGCGGTTGCGGTGGGCGCGGAATTATTCATGGTTTTGAATTGCTCGAAAAACTCGGTTTTCATGACTGGGGCTTTGATTATGTGCTGCTCGACTTTCTGGGAGATGTGGTCTGCGGCGGCTTTGGCCTGCCGATCGCGCGGGACATGTGCCAGAAGGTAATCGTTGTCGGATCGAACGACATGCAGTCCCTTTACGTTGCCAATAATGTTTGCAAGGCGGTTGAATATTTCCGCAAAATGGGCGGCAATGTTGGCGTCGCGGGTATGATCATTAACAAGGATGACGGCACTGGTGAGGCCCAGGCTTTTGCTGATGCCGTCGACATTCCGGTGTTGACCGCCATCCCCGCCAACGAGGATATCCGCAGGAAATCAGCCAATTATCAGATTGTCGGTACACCCGATAGTGAATGGGGCGGCTTGTTCGAGGAGCTTGCGAAAAATGTCGCTGAGGCGCCGCCGCAGCAACCCAAGCCATTGGAACAAGACGGTCTGCTTGATCTGTTCAGCCCCGAAGAAACTGGCGGAAATGTTCAACTGGTTCCCGCCACGCAAAGCGATATGCGCGGCGGCACTTACGAAGAAAAACCATCATTAGAAGTGATTTACGACGAGGTATGATGCGTGACTGAAACGGCCACTCCTGCTGAACGAACACCTGACCGGATCACTCTTGCTCCGGCGCAGGATGCGAATGCGGATGGCGGCGGATGCCATGGCGGTGCAGACACGATGCGTGAGGCGGCGAAAAAAGCCGGCAAGTCGGATATTCTCGATCGATATGAAAAAGATTACCCGGTTGGTCCGCATGATCAGCCGCAGAGCATGTGTCCGGCTTTCGGATCATTGCGTGTTGGCCTTAGGATGCGGCGGACCGCAACCATTTTGTCAGGCTCCGCTTGCTGCGTTTATGGTTTGACGTTCACCTCCCATTTCTATGGCGCGCGGCGGAGTGTTGGCTATGTGCCGTTTAGCTCCGAAACGCTGGTTACCGGCAAATTGTTTGAGGATATCAAGGAAGCCGTCGAACAGATGGCCGACCCGGAAAAATATGACACCATTGTTGTCACTAACTTGTGCGTCCCAACCGCCAGTGGCGTACCGCTTCGCCTATTACCGGACGCGATAAACGGCGTCCGGATTGTTGGTATTGATGTACCGGGATTTGGTATCCCGACCCATGCGGAAGCGAAGGATGTTCTGGCCGGTGCCATGCTCAACTATGCCCGGCAGGAAGCAGAGCAGGGCCCAGTCGCTGCGCCAAAAGAACGTGCTGATAAGCCTTCTGTGACTTTACTGGGTGAGATGTTCCCCGCCGATCCTGTCGGTATCGGTCATATGCTCGAGCCTCTGGGGCTGGCTGCTGGCCCCGTAGTTCCCACCCGCGAATGGCGGGAACTTTACACGGCATTGGACGGTGCAGTGATAGCCGCTATACATCCATTTTACACCGCCGCGATCCGCGAATTTGAGGCGGCTGGTCGCCAAGTTGTCGGTTCCGCACCCGTTGGCCGCGACGGCACGGCGGCATGGCTCACCGCCATTGGACAGGCCACGGGCGCAAGCCAGAACCAAATTTCTGCGGCTCATAGCGCCTTCCTCCCCGCGATCAAAGGCGCGCTGGAGGCGATGCCGATTAAAGGCCGGATAACCGTTTCAGGCTATGAAGGGTCGGAACTGCTGGTTGCCCGTTTATTGATCGAAAGCGGCGCGGAGGTGCCTTATGTTGGCACTGCTTGCCCAAAGACGAAATGGTCTGATCCAGACCGGGAGTGGCTCGAAGCCAAAGGCGTTCGGGTTAACTATCGCGCGAGCCTGGAAGAAGATATTGCCGCGGTTGAGGAATTTGGTCCTGATCTTGCCATTGGTACCACGCCGGTTGTGCAGCATGCCAAGGCGAAATCCATTCCATCGCTTTATTTCACCAATCTCATCTCTGCGCGGCCATTAATGGGGCCAGCGGGCGCAGGTAGCCTTGCCACAGTCATAAACGCGGCGATGGCGAACAAAGAGCGCTTTGAACGGATGACGAAATTTTTCGAAGGCGTGGGCAGTGGCCATACGGCGGGTATCTGGGAAGATACGCCAACCGATCGGCCGAAGTTCAAAAAGAAATATGCTGCCCAAAATGCAGCTGCTGCCAAAGCGGCAGAGGCGGTCGGGTCATGACTCATATCCTCGATCACGGCTTTTTTGATCTTATCATGATCGGTTTAGGCCTGGGGGCAAAGCTGTGACTCTTATCCTCGATCATGACAGGGCCGGCGGATATTGGGGGGCCGTCTATGCCTTCACAGCGATTAAAGGCTTGCAGGTGATTATCGATGGCCCGGTAGGATGTGAAAACCTGCCCGTGACGTCGGTGTTGCATTATACTGATGGCTTGCCGCCCCATGAATTGCCGATTGTTGTTACAGGCCTTGGCGAAGAAGAGCTTGGCAAGACCGGAACCGAAGCGGCGATGAAACGTGCATGGAAATCGCTGGATCCTGATTTGCCTGCCGTCGTGGTTACGGGCTCAATTTCCGAGATGATCGGCGGCGGCGTGACGCCGGAAGGCACGAATATCAAACGCTTCTTGCCACGCACAATTGACGAAGATCAATGGCAGTCTGAAGATCGGGCACTGTCTTGGCTATGGACCGAATTTGGGCCTAAGAAAATGCCCAAGCCGAAAGCGCTTCAGGAAGGTGAAAAGCCCAAGGTCAATATTATCGGGCCATCTTATGGCATGTTCAATATGCCGTCCGATGTTGCCGAGATCCGCCGGTTGATAGAAGGCATTGGCGCAGAAGTGAATATGGTCTTCCCACTGGGCAGCCATCTGGCAGATATCCGCCAATTGGCTAATGCTTCGGTTAACATCTGCATGTACCGGGAATTTGGCCGTAACCTCTGTGAATTGCTCGAGCGTCCTTATTTGCAGGCGCCGATTGGACTGGATTCAACCACAAAATTTCTCCACCAACTGGGAGAAATGACGGGCCTCGATCCAGAGCCGTTTATCGAAAAAGAAAAGCACACCACCATCAAGCCGCTCTGGGATTTGTGGCGGTCGGTGACACAAGATTTCTTCGGTACTGCTAATTTCGGGATTGTCGCAAACGAAACCTACGCACGCGGCATTCGCAATTTCCTTGAGAATGACATGGGGTTGCCCTGTGCATTTTCGTACAGCCGCACCGCGGGCGTGAAGCCAGATAATCAGGCGGTCCGTGAGTCCATTTTCGAAACACCGCCCATGGTAGTGTTCGGCAGCTATAATGAGCGTATGTATATGGCCGAGGCGGGTTCGCGCGGTATATTCATTCCCGCATCCTTTCCGGGTGCCGCGATCCGGCGTCATATCGGTACGCCCTATATGGGCTATTCCGGCGCGACCTATTTGGTGCAGGAAGTCTGCAACGCGCTGTTTGATGCGCTTTTCCACATTTTGCCGCTTTCGACCCAGATGGATGCGGGTGAAGCCACGCCAGTACGCGCCGAAGCGCCGCTGCAATGGGACCGGGATGCCAAAGAAAAACTCGACGCAATTGTTGAGGCACAACCGGTGCTGGTGCGTATTTCCGCAGCCAAGAATTTACGCGACGCCGCCGAGCGACAGGCCCGGCGTGCGGGCGAGAAAAATGTTTCTGCCGACCGTTTGGCGGCATCAATGCTTCAAGGGGCAAACGCATGATACGCCCTCGATATTTGCCAGGCAATAGCCCGGCATCCGCAACCTTACCGGCAATGGGTGCCGGAAAGGCAATACCCGTGGGAGGCACTTCTGGTGGCTTGCAAGGGGCTAAACTGGAGAAGGAAATATGAGCGATACAAACGACGACCGCTTCGGTCCGGGGGCCTATTTAACCCCTGAGGAGGCCAAGGAGTTTCACAAAATATTTGTGACAAGCTTCATCGGATTTACCATCATCGCAATCATTGCACACGTGTTGGTATGGATGTGGCGGCCCTGGTTCCCAGGTGTCAATGGCTACGCAATGTTGAATGACGGTGTCCAGGTCGCGCAAGCAACCCTCACCTCGTTCCTGGTTTAGGGAGACAGAATCATGTGGAGACTTTGGTTAATATTTGATCCGCGCAGGACCTTGGTTGCTCTGGCAATCTTCCTGTTTGTTCTGGCTCTTTTGATCCATTTCATTCTGCTCAGCACAGATCGTTTCAACTGGATTGAAGGCCCCGGTGCTGGACCAGCTGCGACGGCCTCGCTGGAACAGTCTGAACGATTGACCTGAACCCAAGCCCCTTAAGAGGTCACGATGCGAGAGCATCGTGCCTCTCACTGGGATTTGGCTGACTATTCGAAACCCTTATGCGCCTATTTTGGTGCCTTGGGTAATACCCAGAGGATATTGCAATGTCGCTGTTAAGCTTTGAGAGAAAATATCGTGTCCGAGGCGGCACGTTAGTCGGCGGGGATCTTTTTGATTTCTGGATTGGCCCGTTTTATGTCGGGTTTTTCGGCGTCTTATGCGCAATATTTACCATTTTGGGGACTGCGCTTATATTTTACGCAGCCGCGATTGGGCCAACTTGGAATCCTTGGCTCATCTCAATAAACCCCCCAGATATCAGCTACGGACTCAGTTTCGCACCGCTAAAAGAGGGCGGTTTCTGGCAAATCATCACAATGTGCGCGACTGGTGCTTTTGTCACTTGGGCGCTGCGCGAAGTCGAGATTTGTCGGAAACTTGGTATGGGTTATCATGTCCCGATAGCATTTGGTGTCGCGATATTCGCTTATGTCACATTGGTTATTTTTCGCCCGTTTTTCATGGGCGCATGGGGGCATGGCTTCCCATACGGAATTTTCAGCCACCTCGATTGGGTATCCAATGTCGGATATCAATATGTGAATTTTCATTATAATCCGGCCCATATGATAGCGGTTTCGTTCTTCTTTACGACGACCCTGGCGCTGGCGCTGCATGGTGCGCTGATCCTCTCAGCGGTTAATCCGAAAAAGGGTGAGGAAGTCAAAACACCGGAATATGAAGACACGTTCTTCCGAGACTTTATCGGCTATTCGGTCGGTACGATCGGTATTCATCGGGTCGGTCTGTTCCTTGCGCTTAACGCTGGCTTCTGGAGTGCGGTCTGCATTTTCATCGCTGGCCCGATCTGGTCAGAAGGATGGCCGGAATGGTGGGAATGGTGGCGCAACATGCCGATCTGGAATTGAGGGGAGAAATAGCACATGGCACGTTATCAAAATATATTCACTCAAGTGCAGCTGCAGCATTCCCCTGAAATGGGGGTGGCATTGGCACCCATAGAACAAGGTGACCGTACAAAAGACACCACATTCAGCTATTGGATGGGTAAATTTGGCCAAGCACAAATCGGCCCGATCTATCTTGGATGGCTCGGCATCGCGTCGTTGTTGTTCGGTTTCCTTGCTATTGAGATAATCGGATTCAGCATGCTGGCGTCGGTAAACTGGAATCCCTCCGAATTTCTCCGCCAGTTCTTTTGGCTCACCCTGGACCCACCCGGTCCGGAATATGGTTTCTCGCCCTTTGTGCCGCTGAACGAAGGTGGTTGGTGGATATTGGCAGGGTTTTTTCTGACCCTTTCAATCTTGCTCTGGTGGGTAAGAACATATCGCCGCGCACGGGCACTTGGCATGGGGACACATGTCGCATGGGCTTTCATGAGCGCGATCTGGCTCTACCTGGTTCTGGGTTTCATCCGGCCGTTCTTTATGGGAAGCTGGTCCGAAGCGGTGCCTTTTGGCATATTCTCGCATCTGGAATGGACCAACAATTTTTCGCTCATGTACGGGAACCTGTTCTACAATCCGTTCCATGCGCTATCGATAGTCTTCCTCTACGGGTCGGCGCTGCTTTTTGCGATGCACGGAGCCACCATTTTAGCTGTGGGCCGCTATGGCGGCGAGCGCGAGTTAGAGCAAATTACCGATCGCGGAACAGCATCTGAACGCGCGGCTCTTTTCTGGAGATGGACGATGGGTTTCAACGCGACGATGGAATCTATCCATCGTTGGGCTTGGTGGTTTGCCGTACTTGTCGGCATCACCGGTGGTATCGGAATCCTATTGACCGGCACGGTCGTGGACAATTGGTATCTGTGGGCCATTGAGCATCACTATGCCCCCGAATATTAGGGCTTAAACTTTACTCCGGTGGGGCGCATTGTCCTGCCCTTCCTCCCTGGACCCGGCCCTGAAAAGGTCGGGTCTATTTTTATGTGCCTGGATCGTCCGAACCGTTGCGCAGCATCTTGCGGCGATGCAGATCATAAAGGTGGATCGGGAAGGCCAGCGTGAGGGCGATCGAAATCAGATACCAAGGCTCACCGGTAAGGGCGGCGCGCAGGGCGATCATCATCAGTACGGCAGGTAACAAGGCGGGGAGAATATTCATCCACCGATTGCCACGCCACTTGAGCCACAAAGCTTCGATCACCAACACGGCCAGCACCACATCCACGGCGCGGCCACTGGCGAAAAACTCTGTCATTGAAAAGGCTATCCGAACGGCCCGTTGAGCTGAAGCACTTCATAGTTCAGCGCCCCTGCAATGGTTACCCAAACGATATAGGGCACCAGTAAGGCTGCCGCACCTTTAGAAAAGCGGCCGCAAAAAACGATCAAAAACAGTATCGAAAGCCACAGCGCTATGAGTTCATAAAAGGCCCAGTCCGGTCGTTGCATCCGGAAAAACAAAAAACTCCACATCAGGTTGAGGAAACCGTTCAGCGCAAACAGGCCGAGCATGATTTCGCTGTGCCGTTTGGTGGGAGCCTTCTGCCAAGCCAGAAACCCGGCCAGCGCGATCATCGCAAATATTGCCGTCCAGATGACACCGAACATATATCCTGGCGGTGCCCATGCTGGCTGTTGCAGGGAATAATACCAGTCATCGAGAACCGTGATTGTGCCGCCTACTGTTGCCGTTATCAAAGCGAGTGTGCCTGCGGTGATAATGGGCAATATGGCGGCTCGGTTCATCTCTCTACGGCTTTCAATCCAAATAAGTGTCCGAGATCCTTAAAGAAGATTTTGACATGCGCCATTGGATCTCGCTTGACTAGTTCCTTGTTCATATATGCTTCCCAAGTCAAGCGCTGGACGTCTGGATCATCGCACATTTTGACAAAGCGTTCGCGCCGTTTGTCATTCTTGTACCAGAAATATTGCATGATACCGAGGATCCAGAATACCTTGCCGTGGGCCTTCATAAAGCTTTTGCGGGCTAGCTTCAGTGCCTTGGCATCTCCGGTTTGCAGGAATTGACTGACCGCGGTGGCACTCATGCGTCCAGCGGTCATGGCGTAATAAATGCCTTCACCTGAAGAGGGTGCAACAACGCCAGCCGCATCGCCAGCCACGACGACATTTTTACCATTATCCCAGCGTTTTAATGGCTTGAGCGGTATCGGCGCACCTTCTTTGCGCACAGTTTCCCAATGTGAAAAACCGGTCTGTTCGCGCATCATGCGGGTCGTTTCGCGTAAGGGGAAGCCCTTGTTCGCGCTGCCCAGGCCAATGCTCATATGTTTGCCATGCGGGAATACCCATGCATAAAAATCAGGCGATAAATGGCCTTGATAATAGACGTCGCAGCGATCTTCTTCATAATCTGCGTCGACCTTTTCAGGGACTTTTACCACTTCGTGATAGGCATAGACGCAAGGAACACGTTCAGCATTTTTCAGGCATTGCTGTGCTACTTTTGATCGGGCACCATCTGCGCCAATGACAGCCTTGGTTGTGACCGTTTGCAGGTCCGCACCACGGCCGCTACGGAAGGAGACTATTGCCAGCCCGAATTGTTTATCCTCTACTTTTTCGCAGCGCCCGGTGACACGGTGGGCACCCGCCTCGTTCGCCCGATTGCGCAACCATTCGTCAAACTCGTCCCGATCAACCATGCCAACAAAGCCATCGCCAACCGGCATGGTGACCTTCTTATTGGATGGCGCGATGATCCGCGCGGAATGCGCGTGCGCCACTAACAGGTTATGCGGGATATCAAAGTCCTTGAGCAGCCGCGGCGGGATAGCGCCACCGCAAGGTTTGATCCGCCCCGCTTTGTCGAGCAGCATCACTTTATAGCCTTCGCAGGCCAGGTCATGGGCCGCGGTTGCACCGGACGGTCCTCCGCCAACCACGACGACATCATATTCTGCTTCCTGGGTCATATCTCCATTGCCTCTCTCGATTGGTTCGGGCGTGCGATCTTTGTTCCCGTAGCGACGAGAGCCGCAAGGATGAACATGATTGCCTCGACGCCGAAGACAATCTGGAATGCGGTGACATCTTCACCAGTAAATGCGCGCAATTGATCCACTATAATCGCGCCTGTCAGACCGCCGGTCCCGAACGCAATTGCCTGTGATGCTCCCCAGACACCCATGCGAGCTCCTTCACCGGATGCGACACCTTTGCTGGCCAGTCCAAGCATGGCACTGACCGCAGCCACGGCGAAAACACCGTTGGCGACGCCGAGCCCGAAGACGTTGGCTTTCAGTGGCCATGTGGCGCCCGTGGTGGCTGCGATGGAAAGCCCAGCCAGCATCACTGCCGAGCCTAGACAGCCGAGAACTATCCATAGCTTGAGGTTCTGACCAAAACGTTTTGTGTAAAGACTGCCGCCAACCCCTGATAACAGCATGCCAAGCAATATGCCGCTATGCTGCAGGCTGGAGAGTTGGGTCGATTGTCCAGGTGTCATTTCAAATAGAAAGCCAGCAAATGGTTCCATGATCAGGTCCTGCATGCTGTAGGCGAGCATTGAGATAAAAACGAAATAGGTGAACCGCCGCGCTTCCTTATCTTGCCAGATATCTTTCAGGACATCGGGAAAACTTGCCGATTGCTGATCAGCCTGTGGACGCGCCACCACAGGGTTCTTGTCCTCAAGTCCCTTGAGCGCCAGCATCGCCAGACAAAAGGCAATAAGTGCGACAAAGCTGGAAACAATGGCGAGACGGGGCGCGGTAAAGGGATCCAGATAGGCACCCGAAACACCGGCAGCGATAACGATTCCAGCGACCATCATTGTCCAGCTTATTGCTGCAGCGGCGGGTTTTCTTTCGACCGATACGCGCGAGGCCAGCAAGGCGAGCAGGGCCGTCCCTGAAACGCCGACGCCTAAACCTATCATCGTAAAGCTGACAATTGCGAGCAGAAATGCGCCAACGCCTGGGTTGGCCATCATGATTGTCGCGTCCACAGCCAGAACTGCACCGAGCGCCAAAATACCCATTCCGCCAACAATCCAAGGCGTCCGCCGGGCGGTCTGGTCCGACTTATGACCCCATAGAGGCCGGCTTAATTGCACGGCGTAATGCCAAGCCACCAATGCCGCCGGGATAGCGGCAGCTATGGAATATTCAACGACCATGACTCTGTTTAGCAAGGATGTCGCGAGCATCACGATAGCGCCGATAGCCGCCTGAACCGTGCCAAGCCTAATGATACCAAACCAGCTCAAGCCGTTGGCCTGCGTCATGTCTCTTTCAGCCAAAACCGTTGCCATTAAATATATCCTCCCAATCCCAGAGCCGCCGCGAGCATCCCGAATACGTAGAGCAAGATACCGGTTGCGTTATACCAAGGCGCAAATTTGCTTGGGTCTCGCAATAGACGGACCATCAAGCCGAGTTGAACGATCAAAAAGAGCGTGACTATAATCGCCGAAAGTCGGAAGTCTTGGATCGCTAACAGGGTGATGACCGCGACCTGGGCCAGAGCCATAGTCGCGCATGCAAAAAGAGCAGCGTTACGCACGCCCATGGTAACGGGCAGCGACCGCAAACCCATTTCGCGGTCTCCTTCAACCGCTTTAAAATCGTTAAGCGTCATAATGCCATGGGCACCTGCGCTATAAAGTAAGAGTATGGTTATGATATTGGTGCCGGGTAATCCGCCGATCATCACAGTGGCGCCGGTAAACCATGAAAGGCCTTCATAGCTTAATGCGCAAGCCGCCGGCCCCCACCAACCGCTGCGCTTCAGGCGTAAAGGGGGGGCGCTGTAAGCCCAGCCAAAAAACAGCGCGACGCAGGTAGCGATAAATACCCACGGTCCGAGCGCAGCGCCAACGGTTAGCGATATAGCGGTTCCAAGAAGAGCAATCCATACACCCCATTTGCCGGGAATTCTTCCAGAGGGAATGGGTCGATCTGGCTCGTTAATCGCATCGACATGGCGATCGCACCAGTCATTGATTACTTGGCTGGTACCACAGACAATCGGTCCAGTAAGCAATATCCCCACAGTCAGGAAAACCCAATTTTCAGCTATTGAAACACCCGATGATACCACGCCGCACATGAAGGCCCACATTGGTGGGAACCAAGTTACCGGCTTGGTGAGTTCGACCACGTCTTTCAGTGCGGGAGGCCGCGAAAAACTCTTCGAAAGGGTCGATTCTGACATGGCTCATAAGCTATGCCACCATCAGCAATGTGTCAAATTATTTGGACATATAATTAGTCCATATATATAGTCACTTATTGGCTATTTTGTGCGAGGCCTTTTATCAGTCTTTACCTTGCAGATTGCCAAGCCCGTGACGGTGTAGTTTTGAGTAAAGACTTTGGCGGCTCAGCCCTAGAATTTCGGCGGCCGAGGCACGATTGTCTGATGTATGTACCAACGCCGCTTCGATGCACATACGTTCGATCAGGTCGGTGCTTTCACGGACAATTTCTTTAAGCGGTTTGCGTCCGACCAGGTCGGTCAGCTGATCAACCGAGCGCGGAAGCTCATTGCTCTCGCGCGGCAGATCACGTTCGCGCCTGCCGACACTGCGCACAGAATAGCCGAAGAGGCTCTTGTCGCGTTCGATCATGATGGCCGAAATCTCAACCGGCTCTTGGCCGCCATTTAGATCATTGACAATCGAGCTAAAATTGCGAACATTTTGATGATCCTTTAGCTGCTTTCTAAGCAAACCAAGGTCTACATCGGGGCGTCCGATGAAACGGTTAAGCGAAACACCGATAAGCTGTTCAATCGAACTCGCCTGAACCAGCTCGGAAAAAGCACCATTTGCGACGATGATATTCTGATTGTCGTCAGTCAGAACGAAGGCATCAGGCATCTGTTCAACAGCATCGAGTACATATTGATCGGACGTCTTGCCCGGCACATCATGTTCACCGTCATCAATATTTAACAGCAGATAGTCCCGCCCGGATTGTCGGAATGGAGATGCGTTGATTTTTACGGGATCAGAGCGCCCCAATAAATTGACCGCCACCGGAGCCGTCGATGTGCTCACCGAGATCGCGCCTAGATAGGCGATGACTTTATTGCGATCGCCCTCCTGAACAAGTTCCAGGTAATCCAATTTTTCCAGTGAACCCGGTGCAACACCGAAAAGATTATAACAGGCGCGATTGGCCTGCTGGATTTGGCGCGTGTCAGTGGCGGCAATCATGACCGGGTAGGAAATATTGTCGAACAGCAACCGGTAGCGGGTCTCTGTCTGACGAAGGTTGAGATAGTCCCGCTCCATGGATTGCTGCGTTTTCAGCAGTCGCTGTTGAAGGGCCGAAACGGCACGCATATCGCGACCGATTGCAAACAGGGTATTTTTCTTTTCAGGTTTGATCAATTTATATTTGACGGGAATGTCGCCGTCATCATGCGCATAATTGACCTGTCGCCATTCTTGAAGTCCGGTCTGGTCGTCATCCAGCATTTGCTCAATTTTGGGGACGCTCTCGATGGTGACAGTGTCCGCCCATTTTTGGCCAATCCATTGATATGCCAAGCTATGATCGCCAGAATTAATGGCGACATCACAAATAATATGGTTTTCATCAATGGCGAGCATAAAGTCGCCAGAACAATAAGCCAATTGGATTAAATCGTCTTTGGTAAAGCCTTCGAATATCGCATCGGGGTCGTTAAAAGGGATCAATTGATCGTTAGGTTGATGGATATTCATTCCGCTTCACAATCATTTATGCCGAACCGTCAAATATATTTGCTTTGACAGGAATAATGGAGTCCGCCAGCAAAACTGCGCTTGGCGCGTCTTGTGCGGTTGCATCCGCTCCGCATTCTTCAACTAGTTCAGGTTTCTCGTTAATAAGCCGACCGCCCATCATTATGCGGGCTCCGGGGTTGTTTGATACCGATCGAATGGCATTGACCAGATTGGTCAAGGTCGCCTTAGGGCAGTCGCGACTAATGGTCAATCCGATGAGGTCATAATGGCGATCGGCAAATTTTCCGATCAATTCCGATTGTGTGGGTTCAATTAAAATGTCGGCATCCCAGCCGGCGCGGTAGAAACATTCAGCGATCATCAGTGTGCCAAGGCTGTGCTGCTCCCCGGCATCGTCGAGAAGAGGGCAGACCGTTGCCCGAAACCTGCGACAGACGGCGGCGGGAAGCGCAAAGTCAGTTCCCTTAATATCTCTTGGATACGCCAAAGGCCCATTGTCACATCGACAAAATCGCCTTGATCGTCTTCCCAATATTCACCGAGCCTGCGTGCTGACGGTGCTAGCAAATCTACGAAAATTGAATCTATTGAACTGCCGTCATTAATATGTTGATCAACAAAACCCATTAAAGCGCGGGCATCTGCCTTGACAGATAACTGTGTAAAATCTTCAACGTCAGTCGCCGAAATTGCATGTATATTATCAGCGGTATCTGTGGATGAAACTTGAGACGACATTAGCTCAGAAAATGAGCGGTCTGGGTCTTGGGAATCCGCTATCAACTTGGGTATGACCAGATTTTGGATCAAAAGAGACAGGTCATTTGCTGCATGAGAATCTCTGTTTTCCTCATTTTGCTCTAGACTGTCTGAATCCGAATTTTCAGGTTCAGTCCCAGGGGTAATCTTCCAGTTTGAACGCCAATCATCGAGTTTTGATCGAAGCTCCGTCAATCCAAAAACCGTAGCCATGGTCAGACTCTCCTAAAGTCTCTCCGGCACCTAATAGTGCTCGAACCGTCGGATGTTTTTACACCTCTACGAGTCGCTTACTATGTCAAAAAAATAAGTATCTGACAATCTACTCAGTGTCAATTAAAATGGACGTCTAAAAAACTTGACACTAATCGAAAAAGAACGCAGTCTCCTCACTCCAGCACGAGGAGCGCTTGATCTGTCCATAAGCAGGCATAACCATTCCGGAGAGGATCACAGGAAAAAGGCGGGTTCGCCCGCCTCTGACACTCGCTATGCGCTCTACACCGAGGCCCAGCGTAAGCGCCGGGACGAATCGACATGGACCCTCGTTCAGGGTATTTTGGCTCCCGTTCAGTTTCTGATTTTCATCATTAGCCTAACACTTGTAATACGCTTTCTATCGTCTGGTGTCGGTGAATCTATCGCTGAATATTCGATCCTTTTGAAAACGCTGGCCCTCTATCTGATCATGATTACAGGCTCCATTTGGGAAAAGGTCGTTTTTGACGAGTGGTTGTTCGCCCGCCCGTTCTTCTGGGAAGATGTGTTCAGTATGGCGGTGCTTGCTTTGCATACCGCTTACGTTGTTATGGTGTTGGGTAACTGGGGCACGGCGCAAGAGCAAATGTATGTCGCGCTGGCTGCTTATGCGACTTACCTGATTAATGCTGGGCAGTTCCTGTGGAAATTGCGGATGGCACGTCTTCAGGGACAACAATCAGTGGTGGTGGCGGCATGAATGCGCAACTGCCACTTGCGAAAACCAACGGACAAGATTGTGCGCCGGTTCTGAAAGAGCGTGGCCAGCGGGAAGTGTTCTGCGGCCTGACAGGTATTATCTGGCTGCACCGGAAAATGCAGGATGCGTTTTTCCTTGTTGTCGGTTCCCGCACCTGCGCACATCTTTTGCAGTCGGCGGCTGGCGTGATGATTTTTGCGGAGCCACGTTTCGCCACAGCGATCATGGAAGAGCGCGATCTTGCTGGTCTTGCGGATGCCAATGAAGAGTTGGACCGTATTGTTGATCAACTACTTGAGCGTCGCCCCGAAATTAAATCGCTGTTTCTGGTAGGCAGTTGCCCATCCGAGGTGATCAAGCTAGACTTGGCTAAGGCGGCTCAGCGTCTCGGTGCGAAACATGCGCCAAATGTGCGCATCCTAAACTATTCCGGCAGCGGTATTGAAACCACTTTTACAGAAGGTGAGGACGCCTGCCTCGCGTCGTTAGTCCCAGAGATGCCGCAACTCGATGCCAGTGTACCGGAAAATCTGGTTATTGTCGGATCGCTTCCCGATATCGTTGAAGACCAGTTCATACGGTTGTTCAAGCAACTTGGTATCAACAATGTCGCAAGCCTACCCGAGCGCGCCGTGGCCAATTTGCCTGGCGTAGGACCTAACACACGTTATTTGCTCGCCCAGCCGTTTTTGGGTGATACCGGACAAGCACTAAAAGAGCGCGGCGCGCAACGGATCGATGCATTGTTCCCGTTCGGGGTTCAAGGAACGACCGACTGGTTGAATGCGGCAGCCGAAGCCTTTGGCGTTGATGCGCGGCATGTTGAAACGGTTTTGGCTCCTTATCAAGAGCGCGCCAAAAAAGCGTTGGCGCATCAGCGGGACCGTCTCGAAGGACGATCGATTTTCTTCATGCCGGACTCACAGCTGGAGGTACCTCTTGCGCGTTTCCTTTCCAGTGAGCTCGGCATGGTATTGACCGAAGTTGGCACGCCTTATTTGCATCAAACCCATCTTGCCCGGGAATTGGCTGCGCTACCTGCTGGTGTCCAATTGAGCGAAGGCCAAGATGTCGACAAGCAGCTTGACCGGGTTCGTTCTGTGCAGCCCGATCTAACGGTTTGCGGATTGGGTCTTGCCAATCCCTTGGAGACCGAAGGCCTGTCGACCAAATGGGCAATCGAACTGGTTTTCTCACCTATACATGGTTTTGACCAAGCTGGTGACTTGGCCGAACTTTTTGCGCGACCTTTGCGCCGTCGCGATGTGTTGAGAGTATAGCAGATGCAGCTTTCCGTCTGGACATATGAAGGCCCGCCCCATGTTGGAGCGATGCGGGTTGCCACGGCGATGGAAGGCATTCACTATCTGCTACATTCGCCACAAGGCGATACTTACGCTGACCTGCTATTCACTATGATTGAGCGACGCGGTAAACGTCCACCGGTTACTTACACGACATTCCAAGCGCGGGATCTCGGCAAGGATACCTCGCAGCTATTCCAGACCGCGGCGCTTGATACTGTGGAGCGTTTTAACCCCGATGCAATGCTGGTGGGCGCGTCCTGTACGGCTGAACTCATCCAGGACGATCCAGCAGGCTTGGTCGAAAATATGGGTCTACCTATTCCGGTGATTCCGCTTGAGCTGCCCAGCTATCAGCGCAAAGAACATTGGGGCGCGGCAGAGACTTTCTATCAGATTGTTCGCAAGCTTTCGGACAAGAGCCGTCGTCCGTCCGATAGGAATGGTCGCCGTCCATTGGTAAATCTGCTTGGGCCAACGGCTTTAGGCTTTCGGCACCGCGACGACATTATCGAAATTACCCGCTTGCTCGACAACATGGGCATTGATGTGAATGTGACCGCACCGCTGGGTGCTAGTGCGGCTGATATTGCTCGTCTTGGCGAGGCTGATTTTAACATTGTGCTGTATCCAGAAACAGGAGATTTGGCTGCGGACTATCTGAAGCGCGAATTTGGACAGCAAGCCGTGCGCACTGTGCCCATTGGCGTTGGCGCGACGCGGGACTTTGTTGGCGAAGTGGCCGCACTAGCCGGGGTTGATCCTGAACCAATGTTGGCGGATGGCTTGTCTCACCTGTCCTGGTGGAGCCGTTCCATTGACTCCAACTATCTGACCGGCAAGCGAGTTTTTATCTTTGGTGACGGCACGCATGCGGTGGCTGCCGCCCGCGTTGCCAGCGAAGAGCTGGGCTTTAAAGTTGTCGGCCTTGGTTGCTACAACCGTGAATATGCGCGCGATGTTCGGGCAGCGGCCAAACTCTATGGTGTCGAGCCGCTGATCACCGACGATCATCTCGTCGTCGAAAAAGCCATAGCGGACGCGCAAGTGGAGCTCGTGCTGGGCACGCAGATGGAACGTCACATCGCAAAGCGGCTCGGTGTCGGTTGCGCCGTGATCTCTTCACCGGTGCATGTTCAGGATTTTCCCGCCCGTTTCTCACCGCATATGGGATTTGAAGGCGCGAACGTTCTGTTTGACGAATGGGTCCATCCCCTTGTCATGGGGCTTGAAGAGCATCTGCTCACCATGTTCCGCGATGATTTTGAGTTTAATGATCATGCCGGTCCATCGCATCTGGGTCCCGGGCACAGCGCGCCAACCGCTGAAGCTGTGGGCGAGGCTGTCGCTGCGCCCGCGAATGATACCGAAGCGGTGTGGAGCGAGGATGCCAGTCGTGAATTGAAAAAAATTCCGTTCTTTGTGCGCGGCAAAGCCAAACGGAATACTGAAACATTTGCCGCCGAGCAGGGTGTGTCCACCATCGAGTTGGAAACCCTCTACGAAGCAAAGGCGCATTATGCCCGGTAATAGCCGTCCTTCCGTCCGCGTCGTCATTGTGACGCTGGACAATCACCTCTCCGGAGCGGTTGAGCGTGCCAACCAGCAGCTTGCAAAGGACAATGTCAGCATCGGTTTTTATGCGGCTGCGGACTGGGATCGCGATGCTTCGGTGCTGGAAAATGCGAAAACAGATATTGCCACAGCCGATATCATTATTTCGACCATGTTGTTCCTGGAAGACCATGTGCGCGCCATTCACCCGGCTTTGTTGGCCCGTCGAGATGATTGCGATGCGATGGTCGGTATAATGTCGACGGCCGATGTTGTGAAGCTGACGCGGCTTGGCGATTATGATATGAGCAAGCCGACCAAGGGGCCGTTGGCGTTGCTAAAGAAACTGCGCGGTTCCAAAAAATCAGGCAGCTCTGGTGCTGGTCAGATGAAGATGCTGCGGCGCTTGCCCAAAATTTTGCGCTTCATTCCTGGCGCTGCGCAGGATGTGCGGCAATATTTCCTGACCCTGCAATATTGGCTCGCCGGTTCTGACGACAATGTCGTTGATATGGTGCGCGGACTTATCGACAAATATGCCAGCGGCGAGCGCGCTGTTCTTAAAGGGCAGTTTGAAGCAGAGCCACCGCGCGAATATCCAGAAGTCGGTGTTTATCATCCGGACCTTGAAGAGCGGTTGACCGAAGATGCCAGCAAGCTTCCAAAAGCGAAAAAGACATCTGGTACAGTCGGCGTGCTGATGTTGCGGTCTTATCTGCTGGGCCGCGACACCGGCCATTATGATGGC